>JAJEHI010000105.1 GCA_022823775.1 Defluviicoccus sp.
TGAGCCGGGGTCCAGGCCTGCCCCGGACGCCGATCCGGGGGAAGCCGGGCGAGAGCGGTGTCCGACAGTCTGGACCCCGGCTCAAGGCCGGGGTGACGACAGGGGGTATAGGCGGGCGGTGCGGGCGTCCTCCGCCACCGCCCCCATATCGTCATGCCCGGACTCGTTCCGGGCATCCACGTGGGGCCATCGCCTCGTTCCCTCCGGGCGCGCACCGCGATGCGGCAAGACGTGGATGGCCGGAACGAGTCCGGCCATGACGGCGGGGGTGACGGGAGGGGAACCCGCGGCGATGCCGGCGCGCCGAAATCCGTGTCCCGACTCGCGCGAACCGTCGAAAACCTGTTTGTACTAATGCCTCGCGCCCCGTCCGCCGGAATTGAACCAGACAGCAGTGGCTCAAGGCCGGGGTGACAGCGGGGGGCACGGGGGGCGGTGCGAACATCCTCCGCCGCCGCCCCCGTATCGTCATGCCCGGACTCGTTCCGGGCATCCACGTGGGGCCGCCGCCCGGTTCCCTCCCGGCGCGCACCGCGATGCCGCGAGACGTGGATGGCCGGAACAAGGCCGGCCATGACGGCGTTAGGCCGGCGCCCTCCGGACCGAGCCGTCTACGCCGCCTTGAGCGCCTGCTCCAGGTCGGCGATCAGGTCGTCGACGGTTTCGATCCCGATCGAGAGGCGGATCACGTCGGGGCCGGCGCCGGCGCGGATCTGCTGCTCCTCGTCGAGCTGGCGGTGGGTGGTGGATGCGGGGTGGATGATAAGGCTCCGCGTGTCGCCGATATTGGCGAGGTGGGAGAAGAGCTCGACCCGGTCGACGACGGCGACCCCGGCCTCGTAGCCCCCCTCCACGCCGAAGGTCAGCACCGCGCCCGCACCGCGCGGCAGGTACTTTTCCGCGAGCGCGCGGTAGGGCGAAGAGTCGAGCCCGGCGTAGGAGACCCAGGCGACCCTCGGGTGCGCTTCCAGCCATCGCGCGACCGCAAGCGCGTTCTCGCAGTGGCGCTCCATCCTGAGCGGCAGGGTTTCGACGCCCTGCAACAGCGAAAAGGCCGATTGCGCCGACAGGCTCGCCCCGTAGTCGCGGAGCGCGACCGCGCGCATCTTCATCGTGAGCCCGAAATCGCCGAAGGTCTCGGCGAAGGTGAGCCCGTGATAGGCCGGGTCGGGCCGCGCGAGGCCCGGGAACTTGTCGTTTTGCGTCCAGTCGAACCGTCCGGACTCGACGACGATCCCGCCCATCGTGTTGCCGTGCCCGCCGATGAACTTGGTCATGGAATGGATCGAGATGTCGGCGCCCCACTCGAACGGCCGCAGCAGCCAGGGCGAGGCGAGCGTGTTGTCGACCGCGAGCGGCACCCCCCACTCCGCCGCGATGGCCGCGACCGGCTCGATGTCGATCACCACCCCGCCGGGGTTGGCGAGGGATTCGCAGAAGACGAACTTCACCCGATCGGTCATCGCCTGGCGCACGTTTTCCGGCTCGGTCATGTCGACGAAGCGGCAGGTCCAGCCGAGCTTCGCGAAGGTGATGCCGAACTGGGTCAGCGAGCCGCCGTAGAGGTGGCGCGAGGCGACGAACTCGTCGCCCGGCTCGAGCAGCGTCGCGGCGACCAGGAACTGCGCCGCGTGGCCCGATGCGACCGCCACCGCGCCCCGGCCGCCCTCGAGCGCGGCGATGCGCTCCTCCAGCACCGCGACGGTCGGGTTGGTGAGGCGGGAATAGATGTAGCCGAAGGTCTGGAGGTTGAAGAGCTCGGCCGCGTGGTCGGCGTCGTCGAAGGCGTAGGACGTGGTCTGGTAGATCGGCGTCGCCCGCGCCCCGGTCACCGGGTCGGGCCGCGCGCCGGCGTGGACGGCGAGGGTCTCGAAGCCGGGATCCCGCCGCGGCCCTTCCTCGGGCAGCCGGTCGAGCAGCGCCGTTATGCGCCCCTTCTCCGTCATGCCCGGGGCGGCCTCAGGCTCTTCGCCGTCACGATGCCGGAGTTGATGCCGCTCCAGCCGAGCTCGCCGGACAGGCGCGCGTACTCGATCTTGGGGCAGCGGTCCATGACCACCACAAGCCCCGCCTCCTCGGCGAGACGCGCGGCCTCGTCGTTGCGCACCGAAAGCTGCATCCAGAGAACCTCGATCTCCTTCTCCTCCCGGTTGGCGATGACGTCCTTCGCGATGTCGACCGCTTCTTCCGACGGCCGGAAAATGTCGACCATGTCGACATTTCCGGGAACCGAGGCGATGTCGGGGTAGACATTCTCGCCGAGCAGCTCGGCACCGGCGCGCGCCGGGTTGACCGGAATGACGCGGTAGCCGCGCTTTTGCAGATATTTCATCGCGTAATAGCTCGGCCGCCGCCACAGCGTGCTCGCGCCGACCATCGCGATGGTCCGGACGTTCGAGAGGATCGTGCGGATCCGGCGGTCCGAATAGCGGTCGTGATGCGCCAGTCTGACGGCTTCGCTCATCGCGGGCGGACGCTAGCGCGCGGCCGGGCCGGGGGCAAGGACGGGGTGGGTCACCCGGTCTCCGACGCGATCCAGTCGAGGAAGGGCGGAAGGCCTCCCGCCACGTCGAGCCGGATCGCGCAGGGCGTGTCGTAGGGGTGGATCTCGGCTACCCGCCTCGCCAGCTCATCGAACGACGCGACCCGCGTCTTGGCGATCAGGACGGCTTCCTCGGCTTCCTCCAGCGCGCCCTCCCATCGATAGACCGAGACCATTCCGGGGATCACGTTGACGCAGGCGGCGAGCCGTTCCTCGACCAGCACGCGGCCGATGGTCTTCGCCTCCTCGACGCTCGCCGCCGTCATGTAGGCAAGGCAGTAGGACATCGCTCTCGTCCCCCTGTGGTCCGTCCGGATGGTTGCGCGTAAACTGCCAGCAGAGGCAGGACAAGGCGACCGCGACGGAGGAACGAATGGCACTCAGCTCGAGACTCACCAGGCTGATCGACGTTTCGGCGCCGCTCTGGGCGGGCGAGGCGGAGGTGGTCCGGACCTATTGGGATTCCCCGGTTCGCAACCGCGACAGCGAGCTCCTGTGGCTCCGCCGGCAATGCTCGAAGGAGTTCAACGGCACCGGAATCGGCGAATACAAGAACATGGGCGTCTTCATGGGGCCGATCACCGAGCTCGGCGAGATCTTCCCCCGGATCGACACCGGCGAGGGCGGGGTCGACCGGCGCTATGCGCTGGAGCTGATCGAGATGCTGCACGACGAGTTCGACCACTATGCCCGCTTCGCCGACGTTTACGACGCCATCCGCGGCCCCGGCACCCCGCCGATGAACCCGCACGAGCTGGAGACCTGGGAGGAGGACGCCGAGCTTACCCGCACCCGCCACCGCCACAACGCGGAGCACGGCGCGCTCGGCGTCCGCGCGAGCCGCTTTACCGAAGGCGGCTACTGCACGCTGTTCCGCGAGGGGATGCGCCTCAAGGGCCGGGGCGGCGTCGACGACATGATCGCGGAGGCCTGCACCAAGGTCTACGAGGACGAGTTCGGCCACATGCTCGAAGGCATCGTCGGGCTCGACGAGGAGGGCTGGTCGGATGAGCAGCTGGACCTGCTGGAAGGGCTCGTGGTCGAGCAGCTCAGGCTCCGCATCCCGATGCGCAACGCCGAATTCAGCTTCCCGCTGAGCGAGGAACGGATACAGGCGATCTACGCCGGCGACATCGAGCCCGAGACGTTCGACTACGGCCGCGCCGAGACCGTGATGGCGTGAGGGCCGTTCGATACGGCATTTTCCGACCTGACCGCCCTCCCCCGGCCCCTCCCGCAAGCGGGAGGGGAGAAGAAAGGCGGGAGTCGCCAAGCGAGTCCCCTCTCCCCCGCGGGGAGAGGGTCAGGGTGAGGGGCGATAACGCGGCCGGCCCGATTTCGCTCAGAGAATAAAGCTCACCGAGCCGAGCCCGCCGAGCTCCTCGCAGTCGAGAACGGCGCGGCGTTCGGCGATGCGGAGCCCTTCCCCCGTCGATCGCAGCCGGTAGCGGTAGCGCCCGACATACTCGCCGATCCGCTCGTCGCGGCGGAAGCGGTAGACGATGAAATTGGCTTCCGCGACCAGCTCGTCCCCCGCGCGTTCGACGATGCGGACGTTGGAGACCATCCGCCGCGTGCGCGAGCGCGGGCTCTCGGCATGCGCTTCCGCGCTATTGAGCCGCTTGACCCGGCCCCGGATGCGCCGGATGTCGTCGGCGATGGTGAACAGCGTGTCGCGGGGATCGCCGTCGGGAACGTCGTTGGGCGGCACCAGGTAGCGCGCGTCGTCGGTCAGGAGGCCGAGCCAGTCGTCGAGCCGCCAGGCGTCCAGCAGCGCCGCCTCCTCGAAGAACAGCGCCTCGACGTCTTCGCGCCGCACGGCGTCGATGGGAGCCGCGGTCATGCCGGATCGCCGCCGGTCATCAGCGCGTTCCAGCGGCGCCAGAAGGTGCGCAAATGGAGCTCGTCGGTGTTGAGCTGCTCGCCGGTCTTGTTCATCCCGCGCGAGATTTCCGACCACTCGGTCTCGCGCCACGTCGCGAGCCCGCCCTGCACCAGCTCCAGCGCCTCGACGTCGTCCGGCGTCGCCAGCCCGCCCGGCCCGTAGAAAGTGAGGAAGCTGTCGAGCCGGCGCGCCCGCGAGGTCTCCGATTCCTCGACCGGGCCCAACGCCCAGGCGGTCACCCGCATGCGGTCGACGGCGGTCGGCCAGAAGGTGCGGACGGTCACCGCCGAGCCGTCGTTGATCACCAGGTTCGGGAACACCACCAGGTTGCGGTTGGTGTCGGCGACGCGGCGCGCGCGCTCCTCGCCCAGGCGGGCGACGAGCTCGGCCCGGATCGCCTCGATCTCCGGCTTCGCCTCCTCGCCGTAAAGCGGGATCCAGGCGGCGACCGGCCGGCCCCGGAAGTTGACGTTGTCGACCACCGCGTGCCCGTTGCCGAGCGACCTGCCGACGCCCGGCGCGGGCATCATCAGCCCCTTGGGCAGGCGCACCGAGACGCCCGAATCCTTCATGTATTCGAGATAGGTCGAATGCGTGGCGTGCAGGTGGTAGTCGTCGAAGCTGTTCTCGACCAGCAGCTTCCAGTTGGCGCGAATGTCGTATTCCTGCGTGCCGGAGACGATTTCGAGCCGCGCGCTCGGCGACTGGTCGACGACCAGGTCGAGATACTCCTTCGCTCCGGCGAGATAATCCGCGAGCGGCTCGGGATCGTCGCCGAAATGGACGAACCGGAAGCCGCGATACTCCTCCAGCGCGGGAACTTCGGTCAGCGAAAAATCGGCCTTGTCGAACGCCCCGCCGTACGCCTCCTCGCCCGGGACGTGGGTGAGCGTCCCGCGATTGTCGTAGGTCCATCCGTGATAGAGGCAGGTGAACCGCGTCCGGTTGCCTTCGCGTTCCCGGCAGACCATGGTGCCGCGATGCCGGCATGTGTTGAGGAACGCGCGCACCCCGCCCTCCGCGTCGCGCACCAACAGGACGGGCCGCCCGGCGACGTTCCGCGTCCGGAAGTCCCCGTTTCCGGGGATTTCCGAATCGTGGCCGAGATAGATCCAGCACCGGTCGAAGATCCGCCGGTGCTCCATTTCGAGGATTTCGGGGTCGACGAGGACCCGGCGGTTGAGCCGGAAACGCTCCTTGTCGGGCTCGTCGACGATGAAGGGCCGGTCCATTGCCGCCACTGATACCCGCGCCCGCTCCGCCCGTCTACCGCGCCCGCGCGGCGGCGCGCCGCACGTGAAACCTCTCGGGCCGCGGGATTACGGCTTCATCGGGCTTCTCGCCGCGATCACGCTGATCAACCCGCTGTCGATCCATTTCTATCTGCCGGCGCTGCCGGCTATCAAGGCCGCGTTCTCGGTGTCGCCCGCGACCGCGCAGCTCACCTTCAGCATCTCCATGTTCACTCTCGCCGCGATGACGCTGGCGATCGGCTCGCTGTCGGACGGACTCGGCCGCAAGCCGGTGCTGCTCGCCGGCATCGTCCTGTTCGTGGCGGGCTCGTCGATCTGCGCCCTCGCCGAGGTCATAGAGGTGCTGATCCTCGGCCGGCTGCTGCAGGCCGCCGGCGCGGCGAGCGGGCTGGTGCTGGCGCGTACCGTCGCGCGCGACGTTTACGGTCTCGACCGGCTGACCCAGATCATCGCGCTTCTCACCATGGCCTATACGATGGGCCCGATGCTCGCGCCGCCGCTCGGCGGCGCGCTGGTGGACGGGCTGGGCTGGCGGTCGATCTTCTGGTTCGCCGTCGCCGCCGGGGTCCTGCTCGCGGCATTCTCGGCGTTCTCGATCCGGGAGACCCGTCCTCCCGGCGGCGGCGTCCAGAGCTCCCGCGCGATGCTGGCCGCCTATCGGCGCCTGTTCCGGATACCCCGATTCTCGCTCTACGTGCTGCATTCCGGATTCGTTACCGGCGCGTTCTTCGCCATCGCCGCCTCGTCGTCCTTCCTGATGACCGAGATGCTGGGCCGTCCCGCGGCGGAGTACGGGCTCTATTTCCTGTTCTTCCCGGCGGGCTATCTGCTCGGCAACCTGATCGCCGCGCGGATCGGACTCCGGGTGCCGATCGACACGATGCTGATGGCGGGCTCGGTCCTCAATCTCGGCGGCGCGGCGGCGCTGGCGGCGGCGCTGTGGCTGGCGACGCCGACGCCGCTCGGCATCTTCGTCCCCGGCTTCGTCGTCACGCTGAGCCAGGGGCTCGCGCTGCCGAGCGCGCAATCGGGTGCCATCGCCGTCGACAAGAACCTCGCCGGGACCGCGTCCGGCATCGGCGTGTTCATGCAGATGTTCTTCGGCGCCGCCGCCTCCCAGCTCACCGGGCTGCTCGCCGACGGCACCCCGACGCCGACGATCCTCGTCGTCCTGCCCCTCGCCGTCGCGGCAATGGCGGCCAGTTTAGGGCTCGGCCGGCTGAGCGCGGCGGGGCGGTAAAGGCGTCCGCCGGCGGGAAATCCGGGCTAAAGTCGTCCCGCGCTCCAGAACCGGGGAACGATCGACGATGCACGCGACCGTCCACCGGATACTTCGTCAAGCCGAAATCCTGACGGCATTGGCGCTCGTCCTGGTCGCGAGCTGGTCGTTCGTCCTCTGGATGACGCTCGACATGTCGCATCCCCTCGTCCAACTGACGATGCCCGTCGACACTGCATGGTCCTGGGCGACCGCGGTCGCCGTCGTCGTCATGTGGGCGGGGATGATGTTCGCGATGATGCTGCCCTCGGCCGCGCCGATGGTCCTCGCCTTCGATTCCGTGGAACGCGGCGGTGACGGGGATGGGCGGGGTACGCCGCGAACGCTCGCCTTCGCCGGCGCCTATCTCCTCGTGTGGATCGGGTATTCCGGGCTCGCCGCCGGGGTGCAGTGGGGACTGCAGGCGAGCGCCATGCTGACGCCGATGATCGTCAGCGGCTCGGAACGGCTGACGGCCGGTTTGCTGATACTCGCTGGGCTCTATCAGCTGACGCCGCTGAAGCAGGCCTGCCTGAGGCATTGCCGCACGCCGCTCGGTTTCCTGATGGCGGAGTGGCGCGACGGCGCGCGCGGCGCCTTCGCGATGGGCTTGAAGCACGGCCTCTACTGCGCGGGCTGTTGCTGGGCGCTGATGCTGCTCCTGTTCGTGGCAGGGGTCATGAATCCGGTCTGGATCGTATTCCTGACCGTCGTGGTGGCGATGGAAAAATGGCCGCGTCTGCCGATCTGGCTCACCCGGCTGTTCGGCGCGGCCCTGATTTCCGCCGGAGCCGCGGTCTTGCTCTGACCGGAGAAGAGCCTACGGCCCGGTCCAGTCGAACGGGATGTGCTTGGCCGAGTTGACGTCCCAGGAATACTGGAACCCGAAGGCGTCGACGCGGCAGACGGTCGACTTCCCCCATGTGACCAGCTGCGGCCCGGGCCCGGTTTCCGACCCCGGCGCGTTGGCCATTCGCGGGTACTCGCCCGGATTGCTGGTCGGCCCCGTCAGGGCCTCGGCCCAGGCCGTGACCTTTCCGGCGATGTCGACGCCCCAGCGCGACTGGTCGGGGGCGATCTCGAAGGAAATCCTGGCGCGCTCGACGCCCACGACCTCGCGGCCTTCGGTAAACATGGCGGCCACCTTGGCCATGAAGCCGCCGGCGCGGCCGCCGATGATCGCCGACAGGGCGTCGGCCTGGGCATCGTCGGCGCGATCGTCGATAAAGACGCCGGCCCGGCCCTTCACCTTGCCGGCCCACAAATCGCCTTCCCAGCGGCCGACCCGCACGAAAACGAGATCGTCGAGGACGGTATCCCCGTAATGCCCGCGCTTGACGTGCCAGAGGAGGACGCCTTCGCACCAGCCGTTATCCGGCGCCTGCGCGAAGGTGCACGGGCAGGCGATGGCGCAGCTGCAGTTGTCGAACCAGTCCCCCACGATGTGCCAGTCGGGCGTGTCCGGCATGAGATCCTCCGCATCCGTCGCCATCGCGCGAACGATAGCACGGGATTGCGCCGGGATCCTATTCCCCCGGGGCCGGCAGCGTCCCCTCGGGGAGCGACTCGATGTGGTCGACGATGGCGCCGGGCCTGGTGAACCAGATGCGGTCGGCGCGCGGGTGCTCGACGATGTATCTGAGGATCCGGCGGAGCTCGGCCAGGCGGTAGGGCTGGCCGAAGATGAAAGTGTGCAGCGACAGCGCGTAGACCAGCGGCTGGTCCTCGCACTGCTTCAGCATTTCGTCGATCTGGTCGGTCACCATCTCGGTCAGCTGGCGCGGCGTGTGGTGGCGGTTCAGAAGCGCCGGCGAATCGTTGAGTTCCACCGGGTAGGGCACCGAGAGGATCGGTCCGAACTTCGTCCTCATCCACACCGGCTGGTCGTCGAGCGGCCAGTCCAGCACGTAGCGGTATCCGGCCTCCTTGAGATGGTCGAGCGTCGCCCCGGTCTCCGAGATCCACGGGCCGAGCCAGCCGCCCGGCTGTACCCCCTCCCGCTCGATCAGGGCCTGCGTCGCCTCCTGGATGAGCACCCGCTCCTCGTCCTCCGACAGATCGCCCTGGCGCTCCGAGTTGGTGCGGCCGTGGCCGACGACCTCGTCGCCGCGCGCGCGAACGCGCTCCATGATCTGCGGCGCGTAATCGTAGACCGCCGTGTTGACCAGGTGGCAGGCCGGAAGGCCGAGATCGTCGAACAGGTCGAACATCCGCCAGATGCCGACGCGGAGTCCGTAATCGCGCCACGCATAGTTGCGGATATCGGGCTGCGGGCCGGGGGCCGTCGGGGTGTGGCCCATCCCCTCGCCGTAGCTGAAATGCTCGATGTTGAGCCCGATATAGAAAGCGAGCCGCTTGCCGTCCGGCCAGTCGTATTGCGGGCGCTCGACGATCGCGGAGTAGTCGTAGCGGCCATGCGTGCGAATTTCCATGAAGCTCCCCCGTCAGGCGATGCGCGGGCGACGGTACACGACGGATCAGCCCTCGGGAACCACCGCGGTGGCCTCGATCTCGACCCTGGCGCGGTCCTCCATCAGCGCCGAGACCTCGACCGCGGCCATCGCCGGATAGTTGCGCCCGATCGTCGCGCGATACGCCGCGCCGACCTCCGCGAGCTGGTCGAGATATTCACGCTTGTCGGTGAAATACATCGTCATCCGCACGAGATGCTCCGGCCCCGCGCCCGCCTCGTGCAGGACCGCGACGACGTTGATCAACGCCTGGCGGAACTGGTCGGCGAAGACGTCGCTTTCGAACCGCTCGTCGGCGTTCCAGCCGACCTGCCCGGCGACGAACACCATCCGGCCGGATGCCGCCACGCCGTTGGAATACCCCTTGGGCCGCTTCCAGCCCGGCGGTTGCAGGATCTCCATCGATTCCCCCTCGACGCTTGCCATGATCGTATAAAATAGCGGAAGTCCAACGGTCGAGCCCTGCAATGCCAGAAACCGAATCCAGCGACCGGCCGCTTGCCGGCCGCCATGCTCTGATCACCGGCGGCGGGCGGGGAATCGGCGCGGCCGTCGCCGATGCGCTCGCGCGGTCGGGAGCCGACCTGACGCTCGTCGGGCGCGACGCGGCGGTGCTGGAAGCCAAGGCGGCGAGCATCCGCGATGTATCCGTTACCGCCGTCGTGGGCGACGTCAACGACGAGGCTTCGATGGAGGCCGCGTTCGAGCGTGCGGGACCGATCTCGATCCTCATAAACAACGCGGGCATCGCCGAGAGCGCGCCGTTCGCACGAATCGACGACGGCCACTGGGACCGGACCGTCGCGACCAATCTGACCGGCACCTTCCGCTGCATGCGGATCGCCTATCCGGCGATGGTCGAGGCCGGCTGGGGGCGGATCGTCAACGTCGCGTCGACCGCCGGCCTCAAGGGCTATGCGTACACCGTCGCCTATTGCGCATCCAAGCACGGCGTTGTCGGACTCACGCGCGCCCTCGCCATGGAGGCCGCGCCGACCGGGGTCACGGTGAACGCGGTCTGCCCGGGTTTCACCGCTACCGACATGGCGAACCGCGCGGTCGCCAACATCGTCGCCAAGACCGGGCGCGGCGAGGAGGAGACCCTCGCCGAACTCGCCAGCATCAATCCGCAGGCGAGGCTTGTGCTCCCGGAGGAGGTGGCCGAGACCGTCGCCTGGCTTTGCCTCCCCTCCTCCGCCTCGATCAACGGCCAGGCCATCGCCATCGCGGGCGGCGAAGTGCAGTGATGGACCACGCCGCGCGCCGTCCGGCCGCACCCCGGACCGACGATTTCGAGACCGACGTCAGCGCCGACGACGGGATCGAGCTCCGCGTCTGGCTGCGCCTCCTGACCTGCTCCACCCTGATCGAGCACGGCGTGCGCCAGGGGCTGCACCGCAGTTTCGACACCACGCTGCCGCGCTTCGACGTGCTTGCCCAGCTCCAGCGCGCCGGCAAGCCGCTTTCGATGGGCGATCTCTCGCGCCGGCTCATGGTGACCAACGGCAACATCACCGGGCTGGTCGACCGGCTGACGAGCGAGGGGCTGGTCGACCGGCGCCGCGCGGAGGACGACAGGCGGGTCCAGATCGTCTCGCTCACACCCGCCGGCGCGGAACTGTTCGAACGCATGGCGGCGGACAACCGGCGCTGGGTGACCGGAATGATGGCGGGGCTCTCGCGCGACGAGAAGGATGCGCTGTTCGCGCTCCTCGGCCGGCTCAAATCGGCCGTCCTCGACGCCGGGCAGACCATGGAGGACACGGATGACGAAGATCACGGGCGCTGACCTTGCGCCGGAGCATTTCGACTGGAACGTCGACGGCAAGGTGGGGACGCTCACGATCAACCGCCCGGACCGCAAGAACCCGCTGACCTTCCAGTCCTACGCCGAGATCCGCGACACCTTCCGCGCGCTCAGATACGCCGACGACGTCAAGACGGTAGTGGTCACCGGCGCCGGCGGCAATTTCTGCTCGGGCGGCGACGTTCACGACATCATCGGCCCGCTGATTCGGATGGACATGCCGGAATTGCTGGAATTCACCCGCATGACCGGGGACCTCGTGAAGGCGATGCGCGTCTGCCCGCAGCCGATAATCGCCGCGATCGACGGCATCTGCGCGGGCGCGGGCGCGGCCATCGCGATGCACTCCGACATGCGCTTCGGCACCGAGGACGCGAGGGTCGCCTTCCTGTTCGTCCGCGTCGGGCTCGCCGGCTGCGACATGGGGGCGTGCAGCGTGCTGCCGCGCATCGTCGGCCAGGGGCGCGCGGCCGAGCTGCTTTATTCGGGGCGCAGCATGAGCGGGAAGGAAGCGCTGGAGTGGGGCTTCTTCAACCGGCTCTGTCCGCCCGACGAGGTGCTGGCGACCGCGCGGGAGGAGGCGAGGAAGCTTGCCGACGGACCGACCTTCGCGCACGCGATGACCAAGCGGATGCTGCACCGGGAATGGCCGATGGCGCTGGACGACGCGATAGACGCCGAGGCCGACGCCCAGGCGATCTGCATGCAGACGAAAGACTTCCGGCGCGCCTACGAAGCCTTCGCCAGGAAGGAACGCCCGGTCTTCGAGGGCGACTGATGCCGGACCGCAGCTTTCTCGACTGGCCCTTCCTCGACGATGCCCACCGCGCCCTCGCTGAGGAGGTCGAGGCATGGACCGACGAGGTCATCGCGCCGCTGGAGGACGAGGAGCCGCACGACGACGCGGCGCTCGATGCGCTCTGCCGCCGGCTCGTGGGGCTAC
Organism: Defluviicoccus sp.; assembly: GCA_022823775.1. Taxonomy (GTDB): domain Bacteria; phylum Pseudomonadota; class Alphaproteobacteria; order MPNO01; family MPNO01; genus MPNO01. The sequence goes on from JAJEHI010000105.1 coordinate 12,160, forward strand.
TCGCCGACGGCGGATGGCTGCGCTATTGCGTCCCGGGATCGCATGGCGGGGTGACGGACGAGCTCGACGTCCGGAGCCTCTGCCTCATCCGCGAGACCCTCGCGCGGCGGTCCGGGCTCGCCGATTTCTGCTTCGTCATGCAGGGGCTCGGCTCGGGGGCGATCTCGCTGTTCGGGACCGAGGCGCTGAAGTCCCGCTACTTGCCGGAGATCGCCGCCGGGGAGCGGATCGCGGCGTTCGCGCTGAGCGAGCCGGCCAGCGGATCGGACGTCGCGGCGATGACCACGACGGCTACGGCGGACGGCGCCGACTATGTGCTCGACGGCGAGAAGACCCTGATCTCGAACGCGGGCATCGCCACGCAATATGTGGTCTTCGCCCGCACCGGAAAGGAGGAGGGCGCGAAGGGTATTTCCGCCTTCGCGGTGGATGCCGGTACCCCGGGTCTGAGCGTGCCGGAACGCTTCCCCGTCATCGCGCCGCACCCCCTCGGGACGGTCCGGTTCGCCGGCTGCCGAGTGCCCGCCACGCAGATGCTGGCCGGGCCCGGCGACGGCTTCAAGGTGGCGATGGCGTCGCTCGACGTGTTCCGCTCGACCGTCGGGGCCGCCGCGCTCGGCTTCGCCCGGCGCGCGCTCGACGAGACGCTGGCGCGCGCCCGCACCCGGATCGCCTTCGGCAAGCCGATCGCCGAGACCCAGCTGATCCAGGAGAAGATCGCCGACATGGCGGTGAAGATCGACGCGTCGGCGCTGCTGGTCTACCGCTCGGCCTGGACCAAGGACCGTTTCCGGAGCCGGGTGACCCGCGAGGCCGCGATCGCCAAGCTGTACGCCACCGAGGCCGCGCAGGAGGTCGTCGACCAGGCGGTGCAGGTGTTCGGCGGCCAGGGCGTGATCGTCGGCAACCCGGTGGAACGCCTCTACCGCGAGATCCGCGCGCTCCGCATCTACGAGGGCACCAGCGAGATCCAGAAGCTGATCGTCGCGGGACAGACGCTTGCGGGGAATTGAAATCTATCGCGGGTGACGGATCGCCCCGCAGGGTCTTATTCGGCAGCCGGTTGGGAAACGAAGTAACCGCGAAATTCGCCGCGCAACTCCGAGACCTCCCGGGCGAGGTTGTCGACCTTGTCTTCCACCCGGTCCATGCGCGCATCCACCCTGTTTTCCAGCCGCGCGAACAGCCGAAACATGAACATCGCGAATGTCCCGCCGGATGCGAGCAGGGTGGCAAAGCCGCCCAGCATGGTGATGATTTCGGCGCTCATGTCATGAAGTTAGAACCTGTTCGCCTCGGTTGCAACCGTAGAGCGTATACCGACCCCCGATATGTCCCCTCCGACAAGCTCGTGTGTCGCTCCCGATCGAAGCGGGCGAAAAACCGGATCGCCTTCAGAGCGCTGCCGTGTGCGGAAACTGGCGCATCGCCTCATCGAAGGTGTAGACGCCGTTCAACGCCTCGCCGGCCTCGGCCGCGGCGCGCCGCGCCTTGAACACGATCAACGCGTCCGCGAACCCCGTACCTTTCGCCGATGCCGAGGAGGTCTTGTACGCCTGGAGGGCCCGCCAGACCGCCTGATCGTCTTCGAAACGGATGCCCGGCTCGCTGAACAACCGTTCGAGGACGGCCACAATCTCGACTTTCGCCAGCCGGTACTTGCGGCCGCAAAGCGTCCAAACCGTTTCCGCCAGCACGATATCGGCGATCAGGATGGTCTCGTCAGCGTCGAAAACGGCGTCCGCGCGCGCCGCCTGGGCTTCATCGTCGTGCAGCAGGTAACGAAGGAGGACACTGGTGTCGACGGCGATCAATGCGCCGCCTCGTCCAGCGCGCCCTCAAGGGACTCCTTATCGCCGAGGGCAGGATCGCCGGCCACATGGCGCAGGAACCCCTTTGCCGCGCCTCGGGTTTTCCGCACGATGGTGATGCGGCCGTCGGCCACGTAGCTGACATACTCGTCCCCGGGACCGATCCCGACTTCCCTGCATTGATGTATGGGCAAGGTGATCTGACGCTTCGCGCTCACCCTCGGCATGAGGCCGTCTCTCCGATACGGTCGGTTGAGACGCAGTGTAGGTAAGTCTTTACTGACCTTCAACGGGTAAAGAACATGCGTTTGGCGTGCCTCGGCCTCACGGTGGTTCTTCGAGTCCGGCTTCGCGTCGCACGCCGCTTTGCGCCGCTGGGGGAAAGGGCGTATGCAAAAGGAACGATGGAGAGCGCCGATGCCTGAGCCCGGCGGACCGACCGCCCATCGGGACCGGTTCGCGGCGGAGAACCTGCCGCCGCGGGAGCTCTGGCCGGGGTTCGACTACGACAGCCTGCCGGAGCTCCGCGCCTACCCGTCCCGCATGAACTGCGGCGCCATCCTGCTCGACGACACCGCCGCCGCCGGCCACCGCGACCGCCCGGTCCTCCATCTCGGCGAAACCACCTGGAGCTACGGCGACCTCCAGGACCTGTCCGAACGGATCGCGCGTGTGCTGGTCGAGGATTGCGGGCTGGTCCCGGGCAACCGCGTGCTGCTGCGCTCGGCCAACACGCCGATGCTGGTGGCGTGCTGGTTCGCGGTGCTCAAGGCGGGCGGGATCTGCGTGACCACGATGCAGCTCCTGCGCGCCCGCGAGCTCGTCCACATCGTCGAGAAGGCGCAGGTAAGCCACGCGCTCTGCGATCTCGCGCTGACGGAGGAGATGGAGGAGGCGCGCGATCGCACCGGCGGGCTGCTCCAACACCTGCTGACCTTCACACCCCTTGGCGACCGGCCCGACGACGCGTCCCTCGACCGCGCGGCGGCGGAAAAGCCCTCGGGCTTCGCGAATTGCGATACCGCCGCGAACGACGTGGCGCTGATCGCGTTCACCTCCGGCACCACGGGCAACCCGAAGGCGACGATGCACTTCCACCGCGACGTGATCGCGATGTGCGACTGCTTCCCCCGCTATTTCGACATGTCGGCGCCGGGCGACGTGTTCGCCGGCACGCCGCCGCTCGCCTTCACCTTCGGGCTCGGCGGGCTGACCACCTTTCCTATGCGGTTCGGCGCCTCGACGCGCTACTTCCCGGGCCCGATGTCGCCGGAGGAGATGATCGAGGCGGTGGAGCGCTATCGCATCACGAGCCTTTACACCGCGCCCACCGCATACCGCATCATGGCCGACATCGCGCACAGGCACGATCTCTCGAGCCTGGTCAAATGCGTCTCGGCCGGGGAGACCCTGCCCAAGGCGACCTGGGAGGCGTTCCACGCGGCCACGGGGATTCCCATCGTGGACGGGCTGGGCTCGACCGAGATGCTCCACATTTTCGTGTCCGCCAGCCGGGACGAGATGCGCGCGGGCTACACCGGGCGCGCCATCCCGGGATACCGGGCGCGGATCGTCGACGAGGCGGGCCACGAGCTGCCTCCGGGAGAGCCCGGCCTGCTCGCGGTGCGCGGCCCCACGGGCTGCCGCTATCTCGACGACATCGAACGCCAGCAGGTCTATGTCCGGCACGGCTGGAACTACCCGGGCGACGTCTACGCGATGGAAGAGGACGGGTATTTCCGCTACGTCGCGCGCGCCGACGACATGATCATCTCGTCCGGCTACAACATCTCCGGTCCGGAGGTCGAAGCGGCGCTGCTCGACCACCCGGCGGTCGCCGAGTGCGCGGTGATCGGCAAGCCGGACCCCGCGCGGACCAACATCGTCAAGGCGTTCGTCGTCCTGCGCGAGGGATCGGAACCGGGCGCGGCCACGGTCCAGCGGCTGCAGGACTTCGTGAAGGCGGAGATCGCGCCCTACAAGTACCCGCGCGAGATCGAGTTCGTCTCCGATCTTCCCAAGACCGAGACCGGCAAGATGCAGCGCTTCCGCCTGCGCGAGCAGGAGAAGGAAGGGCGGGGTGAAGGATGAATGGGGCGGGACTCTCTCCCGGACCGGAGCGTTTTTCGACCGGGCACGATCGCGGCCGACCCCCTCACCCTAACCCTCTCCCCCGTGGGGGAGTGGGGTTTGGCGCCGCCCATCCTTCATTTTCTTATCCCCTCCCGCTTGGGGGTGGGGCCGGGGGAGGGCGGACGGTATCGGTCATTCCGACGACGCGAGCTTCCGGCGGCGCGCGAATTGTCGATCGCGGGCGGGCGCAATTCGATGGACCGGCGAAAACGGTCCCCGATAGGATAGCGGCAACGCCATCGCCCGCCGACGTGGGAGGAAACAGATGAACCGTCACGTGCTCCGCCGCACCCTGGCGGCCGCCGTGGTCGCCGCGACCGCCGCCTTCTTCGCATCCGGCGCCGCTGCCGCGCCGCAGGTGCTGGCGCTGTTCTCGACCGACCGGCCCGTCGCGCTCGCCTGCGAGGGCGGGACGTGCCGCGCCGAAATGCCGACTCTGTGTCTACAGCCCGGCCGGCGCGTGCCGCGGCCGGGCCGCGGCTACCGTCTCGCCGCCGGGCAGACGCTTACCCTGACCGGACGCGGTCCGGACGGCACGGAAATGTCCATCCCGCTCGACCGAGAGGTCGCGATATCGGCCGCGCGTACCCATGTATCGGTCGAGGTGTCCATTCCGCGCTCGCTGATCGACCGGCACGGTCTCAAGGGCGCGAAAATCGGGATCGGCGAGACCGTCGCCGCCGTTCCGGTCGCCGTTTCGGACGATCTGCGCCCTCAGACGGCGGACGAAATCGCGTGGGCGACCGGCGAGGCAAGGCGGCTGGCCGCCGTCATCGTCGACCGCGATCCGGACCGCATGCCGGCGGTGCGCCTCATGACCCGGATATCGAACGCCCTGCCCGCCGGCGACGCCGATACGATCTGGACGTCGATACTGGGAGACGCCGAGCGCGACGGCGTCTCCGCCGCCGCCATCCGGTTCGCCCGCTTCAATTACGATCTGTGCAAGTTCAAGACGGCGAACCGGATCGTCGCCACGTTCCGGCAGTGCCTGCGCGGATTGAGCGACGACTCGATGGAATATCTGAACGAGGACCTCGAACGCGCGCTCGGTTCGGGGAGTTGACGCCGCCCTCCCCCGGCCCCACCCGCAAGCGGGAGGGGAGAAGGAAAGGCGCCGCCGAGTGACTTCCCCTCTCCCCGCCGGGGAGAGGGTCAGGGTGAGGGGGAACACTGCGGCAGTCGGCCGGATATCGCTTCAGGGACGGCCCAGCGGCAGGGGCTGTTCGGACAGCATCGCGCCGACCACGACCTCGCGGACACGATCCGCGTCGAGGCCGTATTCGGCGATCATGTCGGCCGAGTCGGCGAGGATGGTGTCGGCGTCCTGCATGATCTTGAGCCGCTTGAAGAGGTCGGGGCGGCAAAGCCCCATGCTCTCGCCGACGAGTTCCATGAAATTGACCACCTCGAACGGCCAGTCGCGCTCGTGGCTGCAGAGCTCGCGGTGGCAGGCATGGTAGATCCCGGCCAGCGCGTCGACGCCCGCGGCCTCCGCCGCGGCGAGCTGTTCGGCATGCACGTCTCGCTTGTAGTCCGGCAGCACCGAGAGCGTGTTGCACATATAGCCGACGCGGGGCTGCGCGAGATCGACGAATTCCAGACCGGGCACCGCGCGCAGGATGCTCTCGGCGGCCTCGGCGATGCCCGCGACGCCCGGGTGCTCGTGGAGCCCGACCCGCTTCTCCACCCGCCGGGTCATCAGCGGGCGCAGATCGTCGAGCCTGCTCTCGAGCCAGATCACGAAGGGGGTGAGGTCGAAGGGCGAATCGCCGGCCGCTTCGCGGGTCTCCAGCGCGGCCTCCCCGAGATGGACCTGGCAGCTCGGACACCAGGACAGCACCTCGTCGACGCCCGACTCCGCGAAGCGGTCGATGGTGCGCCCCGAAAGGTCGGCGAACTTCTCCAGATCGCCCGAGCGGAACTGGTAGACGCCGCAGCAATAGCTGGGCCCTCCCCGGACGACGTACTCGACCCCGAGGGCCTCCATCACGTCGAGGCAGAGGAGTGCGATATGCGGCGTCTTGAGCACGTTGCATCCGGTGTAGAAGATCGTTTCCGGGCTCTCCGGCTCGGGCGCGAGCGCGCCGATCTGGCCCAGCCGCGCCAGCAGGTCGGGCGGAAGCTGGAGGCGGGTAAGGGTCCGCACGCCCCGGCTCATGGCGCCGAACTGCTTGCCGCCGCCGGTCCTGAGATCGTCGGCCGGGCGCGTGGTGCGCAGGTCGGCGATCCGGGCGAGCGCCAGCATGAAGCGCGGGTTGACGCCGTATTCGCAGGCCGGGATGCAATGCCCGCTGCCGGTGCAGACTTCCGCCCAGCGGCGCGCGACGTCCGGCCCCTCCCCGGTGCGGATCAGCTCGATGACGCCGGACGCCACGCCTTCGGCGTCGGCCACGTCGAGCCCGGCCGGCCCCGGCATCGGACAGATCTCCACGCATGCCCCGCACTTGGTGCACGAATCGAGAATGCCGGCGCGTCGCGCATCCAGCGCGGCGAAGAAATCCTGAGACCTGTCGACACCGTCTGGCATGGGACCGGGGCGTTGTGGGTTCGACCGGGAGACCCTAGACCAAACCCGGTCCGGACGGAACCGTTCCCACCGTTTCAATCCTTCTGTCATGGTCGGCGGTCGTTTTCGTGGAAGCGGGTCGGGAAATACCTTACCTTGCGGTTCCGCCATCTCGGACAAAGATCGCGCTATGACCTCCTGCCGCCAAGCGAGCCTTCGACATGACAGTTGAACGGCAACCCGACGTCGCTTTCGAGCGCTGGCTGCGCGAGGAGGTCGTACCGGTAGCGATCGCCATGCGGGACGAACCGGGGCGGGCGATCCCGATCGATCGGGTGTTCGATGAACTTCGCCAATTTCATGAGAACCTCTAGGAAACCCGAAGGCAAACGGACTTCGGAAACCCAAATCGGATCACGGACGCACATGCCCGAAACCGACACCCTGATCGACTGGCCCGAGGAAGGCGTCGCGCGGGCGCCCTATGCGGTGTTCTCCGATCCCGATGTCTATGCGGCGGAGATGCGGCGGATCTTTCGCGGGCCGGTCTGGCACTATCTCGGGCTGGAAGCCGAGCTGCCGGAGCCGGGGGACTACCGTCTGATCGATGTCGGCGACACGCCGGTGATCGTGCTCCGGAATTCGGACGGCGGGCTCAACGCCCTGGTCAACCGCTGCGCCCACAAGGGGACGATGCTGCTGTTCGAGCCGTTCGGCCGGGTCGACCGGCTGATGTGCATCTACCACAACTGGGCCTACGACCTGGAGGGCTGCCTCAAGAGCGTCCCCTTCGCGAAAGGAATCAACGGCAAGGGGGGCATGCCGGAGACCTTCGACATGGCGGCGAACGGGCTCGACCGGCTCCGCGTCGAGAGCCTGGGCGGGATAATCTTCGGCACGTTCTCGGACGCCACGCCGCCGATCGAGATCTATATCGGCGAGCGGCTGATGGCGAACTACCGCCGCATGACCTCGCGGCCGTTCAAGGTGCTCGGCTATTACAGCCAGCACCTCGATTCCAACTGGAAGCTCTATTTCGAGAACGCGAGCGACCCCTACCACGCGACGATCCTGCATGCCTGGGCGACCCGGCTGAAGCTCAACCGCTTCACCATGGAGGGCGCGATCGAGATGAGCGAGCGGGGCTGGCACCATCTGAGCTGGTCCAAGATGGCGACCGATCAGCACGGAGAAGTCTACGAGACAGAGGCGTTCCGGAGCGGCGGGGACGATTTCGACGCGTTCGGCCTCCACGACGCCTCGGTGATCGAGCAGTGGGACGAGTTCGGCGACGGCATCACCACCGCGATCCAGACCGCGTTTCCCAATTTCGTCCTGCAGCAGATCCACAACGCCATCGCCACCCGCTACCTCGTTCCGCGCGGACCGGAAGGCTCGGAGCTGGTGTGGACCGTACTGGGCTATGCCGACGACGACGAAGAGCAGACCCGGATCCGGCTCAAGCAGGGCAATTTGATCGGACCGTCGGGCTACATCTCGCTCGAGGACGGGATGGTAGGCTCGCTGGTGCAGAAGGGGATCGAGGGCGACAAGGACAAGTCCTCGGTGATGGAAATGGCGGGCCGGTCCATCGAGACCATCGTCAACAGCCGCGCCTCGGAATGCGGCGTGCGCGGCTTCTGGACCGCCTATCGCGAGCTGATGGGCGTCTGATGGCAACTATCGTCGAAGATTCGGCGCACGTCCCGGCGGCGATTACCGCGCTGATGGCGGACTACGTCCACGCGATCGACGACGACCGGCTGGAGGACTGGCCGGATTTCTTCACCGATCCCTGTATCTACCGGATCGCCACGCGCGACAACGAGGAACGCGGCCTGCCGGCTTCCCTGGTCTGGTGCGATTCGCGCGCGATGCTGCTCGACCGCGTCGTCTCGGTGCGCCACGCCAACGTGTTCGAGCCGCACCGCTACCGCCACATGGTGAGCGCGATCCGCGTGCTGGCGAGGGAAGGGACTGAACACCGGGTGCACTCGAACTATCTGGTGACCCGGACGATGCGCGACGGAACGATGGCCGTGTTCTCGACCGGCGCGTATCGTGACGTTATCGTGGTCGGGGACGAAGGCGCGCGGTTCAGGGAACGCGTCGTCGTCTGCGACCACGGCATGATCAACAACCTGATCGCCATACCGATCTGAGTTCGGGGCGGCGGGTACGGAGGAAGACATGCGCAAGCACCTGATCTGCGGGACGCTGTTCGACGGCCTCGACGAGACCGCGAAGACCGACCGGACGGTCGTCATCGACGACGACCGGATCGCCTATGTCGGGCCGTCCGCGGAAGCGCCGGACCAGAGGCCGGGCGAGGCGGTGATCGACCACAGCGGCGACTTCGTCATGCCGGGGCTGATCGACATCCACGTCCATCTGAGCTACGGCGACGCCCAGGCGAACGAGGACATCGACATATTCTCCCCGCCCGAATACCGGGCGCTGCGCGCGCTCCGCGCGGCGCAGACGGTGATGAAGGCGGGCTATACCTCGATCGCCGACCCGGCCTCGACCGGGCGGACGACGGTGGGCGTCCGCGACGCGATCAACGCCGGCATGTTCGACGGGCCGCGCATCACCACCTCGGGACGGCAGATCACCGCGCGCCAGGGGCTCGCGGACTGGTATCCGACCTGGATCGGCGTCCCCGAGAGCTCGGTCGGCGTGCTGGTGCGAAACACCGACGAGGCGATCGAGGAGATCCGGATGCAGGTCAAGGATCGGGTCGATTTCGTCAAGATCGCGCTCGACGGGCTGCACCGGAAGGATTCGGACGGCGAGCTGATGGCGTGCTTCAACCAGCGCGAGATGGACGCGATGGTCGAGGAAAGCCATCGCCTCGGACGCAAGGTGATCACCCACGCCCGGGGACGCGAGGCGGTGCTGACCTCGGCCCGCGCCGGCGTCGATGTCATCTTTCACGCATTCGAGATGGACGAGGAAGGACTCGACGCGATGCTCGAGAGCGGCTCGGTGCTGTCTCCCGCGCTTACCTTCGTCGCCAACACGGCCGAGTTCACCCGCCCCACGGATCCATGCTTCAAGTGGCGGCCGGGCCAGAACCGCCGCGTCATCGACGATGCCCGCGAGATGCTGGTCAAAGCGCGGGAGCAGGGCGTCCCCTTCATGGTGGGCACCGATTCCGGGTTCGCGATCACGCCCTATGGAGAGTGGCACGCGAAGGAGCTGGAGCTCATGGTCGACGATCTCGGCTTCACTCCCGGCGAGGCGCTCAAGGCGACGACGAGCGTCAATTCGGAGCTGCTGCGCGAACAGGACGATGTCGGCCGCCTCGTCGAGGGCGCCTATGCCGACATTACGGTCGTCGACGGCAATCCGCTCGACGACATCGCGATCCTGCAGAAGCGTGAGGCGATCAGAGCCGTCTATCGCGGCGGCGAGCCGGTCGACCTCGCGCCCGAGCCGCGTGCATCGGGCTACCAGTGGGAATACTCCTACCGGCAGTGGAACGACATCTACACCCGCGAGCGCGTCGCCGAGCTCCACTGAGTCGCAGGCGTAGCATCGAACATTTCAGGACCATCGGCCGGCCTGTCCGGCGCAAGGAGGACGCGCGCCTGCTGACCGGCAGGGGCCGTTTCACCGACGACTTCTCCTTGCCCGGCCAGGTCCATGCGGCGATGGTGCGCTCGCCCCATCCGCACGCACGAATCGTCTCGGTGGACGCATCCGCCGCCCTGGCGCTGCCCGGCGTGCTGGCCGTCTTCACCGGGGCGGACTGCACGGCGGACGGGCTCGGCCAGCTCGACCACAGTCCGCTGCCGAAGACCCGTTTCGATCTCAAGCTGCACGGCCCCGGCGGGTCGGAGGTCTTCGTCGGCGAGCACGCGCTGCTGCCCGCCGACAGGGTGCGCTATGCGGGCGAGGCGGTCGCGATGGCGGTGGCCGGGACGAAAGCCGCGGCGCAGGACGCGGCAGAGGCGGTCTTCGTCGACTACGAGCCGCTGCCGGCGGTCACCGACACGGTCGCTGCCGCCGGACCGGGCGCGCCGCTTCTCTGGGACGGCCGCCCGGACAATATCCTCGTCGAGACCTTCTTCGGGGACGAGGCGGGCACCGAAGCCGCTTTCGCGGAAGCCGCGCATGTCGTCCGCCGCCGGTTCGTCGTCCCCCGAGTCACCGGCTGCCCGCTCGAGCCCCGCGCGGCGCTGGCGCATTACGACCCGGGGACGGGGCGCTACACGATTTACGCCGGGAGCGGCGGCGCGGTGCGCCAGAAGCGCGAGATCGCCGCGGTCCTGGGCGTCGAGCCCGACCGGGTACGTATGCACGCCTACGACGTCGGCGGCAATTTCGGAACGCGCAACCGGTGCTACGTGGAATTCCCGCTGGTCGCCTGGGCGTCGCGGAAAGTCGGGCGGCCGGTCAAGTGCACGGTGGAGCGGAGCGAGGCCCTGATCAGCGATTACCAGGGCCGCGACCTGGTGACCGAGATCGCGCTCGCCTTCGACCGGGACGGCGGGATACTCGGCCTGCGCGGAGAGAATCTGAGCAATGTCGGCGCGCGCTGCGTCTCCTTGTCGCCGCTGTCAAAAGGGTCGGGAATCGTTACCGGCTCCTACCGCGTTCCGGCCGCATGGCTGCGCTCGCGAGCGACCTTCTCCAATACCCCGCCGACCAACGCCTATCGCAGCTCGGGCCGGCCGGAATGCATATTCGCGATCGAACGGCTGATCGAAATCGCTGTCGAAGAGCTCGGCATCGACGCGGTCGAGTTGCGGCGAAGGAACCTCGTCGCACCGGAAGAGATGCCCTACCGCAATCCGGTCGGCATGACCTACGACAGCGGCGAATACGAGAAGAGCCTGGACATGGCGCTCGACCTCTCCGAACCGGACCGGTTCGCGGCGCGCAGGGAAGAGGCCGAAGCACGCGGAAAGATGCTGGGGCGCGGTGTGGCCCATTACGTCGAGTCCTCGATCGGCACTCCGGTCGAGCAGACCCGGATCCGGGTCTTTGGCGGCGACCCCCGGGTCGAGGTGGTTATCGGCACGCAGCCGAGCGGCCAGGGCCACGAGACCAGCTTCGCCCAGGTCGCCGCCGAGCGCCTCGGGGTCGGCGTCGACGAGGTCCGTATCGTCATGGGGGATACGGATATCGTGAAGGTGGGCGGCGGGTCGCATTCGGGCCGCTCGATGCGGATGGCGGGAACGGTGATCGCGAAGGGCGTCGATGCTCTGCTGGAGAAGGCAAAGGCGGTCGCGGCCGGCCTGCTCGAAGCGGCGGAGATCGATGTCGCATTCGCCGACGGACGGTTCTCGGTCGCGGGCACGGATCGCGCGGTCACGCTTTACGAAGTCGCGGCGGCGGCGGACGAAGGGGTTCTGGGGATCGTGGCGGACAACGAGATGCACACCCCGGTCTTCCCCAACGGCTGCCATGTCTGCGAGGTCGAGGTGGATCCGGAAACCGGCGAGGCCGAGATCGTCCGATACGCCGCGGTGGACGACGTGGGGCGCGCGATCAACCCGCTCATCGTCGACGGTCAAACGCATGGCGGCATCGTCCAGGGGGTCGGCCAGGCGATGTGGGAACTCTGCGTCAACGACCCCGAGAGCCAGCAGCCGCTCGCCGGCTCCTTCATGGATTACGCCCTGCCGCGCGCGGACCGGTTCCCGTTCTTCGACACCGCGCTCAACGAGGTCCTCTCGCCGACCAATCCGCTCGGCGTGAAGGCGGGCGGCGAGGGCGGGACGACGCCCGCGCTGGCGGTCATCGTCAACGCCATCGTGGATGCGCTCCGGCCGCTCGGCGTCGCGGACCTGACGATGCCGGCGACCCCGTTCCGGGTCTGGAGCGCGATTCGGGCGGCCCGCGACGGTTAAATCGTTTGGCATCGCACGGCCGCCCGTGTAACGGTCTGAGAAAGCCATAGCCGAGCCAGAGAGGGTGAGCCCGTGTTATTCAAATCGCGTTCGGCCAGCCGGCCGTTCCATTTCGGCCCCTTCCCGCTGGAGACGCTCCCGCGCGACGAGGCGGCGATCGAAGCGGAAGCGGAGCGTCCGCCCGTCGCGGCTCGGGATCGAGAGCGCCCCCGCGGCCAGCTTGTCGACTCCCTGGACAAATTTACGCGGCTCTACGCCGAATTCGCCGATGCCGAGGCGGCGAAGGAAAAGGCGCCGGTCTCGGACGACCTCGAACGCCGCTCGGTCGACATCAAGGGCGTGGGCTATTTCATGGACGCGAGCCAGGTCGGCATTTGCCGGATCCCGGACAACGCTTGGCTCGCGGGTTCGGAGCGTTTCGGCCACGACCATGCGATCGTCGTCCTGATCGAGCATTCGCGCGTCGCGGAGGAAGGCAATCTCGCCCGCGACTGGATGCTGCCCGCCGTCGCGGCCAACGCGGAAATGCGCGCGGCCGAGATCGCCGCCCTGATCGCCGGCCACATCCGCGTCATGGGCTATGGCGCGCACATGCACGGGATCGACGCGGAACGGCTCGACGCGGAACGCCTGACGGTGCTCGCCGGGCTCGCGGTCCGGCGGGGCGACAGCATCGTCAACCCGTTCGTCGGCGAGGCGTTCTCGGTTTGCGTCGTCTCCACTGACTATCCCCTGGCCGTCGACAAGCCGCTCGCGGACAAGGCGGTCGGTGCGGATCGAGGGTTCGGCTACTGGCTCGGGCGCAACGGCGCGCGGTCCGGACGCGAGCGGAACCGGCGCGCGAAGCGTCGCACCGATCTGGGTCCCTTCGCGATGGAGACCGTCAAGCGGGTCGAACGGCCGACGACGCTGATCCTCGATGAGGAGGTGCCGCGCGTCCCCAAGAGGGCGAGCTTCTTCGAACGCGCGCTGCAGGGCGATCTCGGGGTCAAGGCGCAGATGGCGCGCCGCGTGTTCTCCTTCAAGCACCCGCTCTCGCTGAGCCAGCTCAAGGTGATCCGCGGCATGGTGCCCTACCAGGACGGGCCGGTCGCCGAGGTCGAAACCGGCCGCTTCGAGGACGCCGAGGCCAACACCAGGGCGCTGAAATCGCTCGCCTATTTCCTCGGCACCGACGTCGCCGGGGTGTGCGAGGTGCCGCGCTATGCGTGGTATTCGCACAAGGCAAACAGCGAAGCGATCGAGCCCTACCACAAATACGCCGTGGTGATGCTGATCGACCAGGGCTTCGACACCATGGAGGGAGCCAGCGGCGACGACTGGATTTCCGGCGCCCAGTCGATGCGCGCCTATTTGAGGGGCGCCGAAATCGCCTCGGTGATGGCCGACCTCATCCGCGCCAACGGCTTCCCGGCGCGCTCGCAGACCAACGCCGACTCGGACGTGCTGCATATCCCGCTGGTTCTCTGGGCCGGGCTGGGCGAGCTGTCGCGCATCGGCGAGCTGATCCTCAACCCGTTCCTCGGGCCCCGGCTCAAGACCGTGGTGATGACCACCGACATGCCGCTGGTCCCCGACAAGCCGATCGATTTCGGCCTCCAGTATTTCTGCAACCATTGCTTCAAATGCGCCCGCGAGTGCCCCTGCGACGCGATCCCGTGGGGCGACAAGGTGATGTTCAACGGCTACGAAATCTGGAAGCCGGATGTCGAACGCTGCACCCGCTACCGCCTCACCAACGTCAAGGGGTCGGCCTGCGGGCGCTGCATGAAGACCTGCCCGCTTAACAAGGTCGTGGACGCGGACGGGCCGCTGGTGACCCGGGTGGCGAGCTGGCTCGGCATCAACGCGATGTTCCTGAAGCCGCTGATGGTCCCTGTCGCGGCATGGCTCGACGACGTTCTCGGCAACGGCAAGCGCAACCCGCTGAAGAAATGGTGGTTCGACCACGAGGTGGTGAACGGCGTCGCCACCGAGCCCAAGGCGACCAACCGGCGCGACATCGACCCGTCCAAGAAGCTCGACCCGGCAAATCAGAAGATGGCCTATTACCACGCCAACATGATGCCACCGCCGGACTCCCCCGAGCCCTTCATGGTCGACCGCAAGCAGGCGCTCGCGGCCAAGGACGCGATCGAGACCCCGGACGAGGCGCGGGCAAGGCGGGGCAACGGCGCACATACGCCCGAGCACTACGTCCCGACCCCGCCGCTCGGCGTCGCCGATGCCGACAAGGGGATCGTCGGGAGCCCATACGCCGACAAGAACTAGGCGGGCCTTTGCCGCGCCATGCCCCTCGTCGACTGCGACGGGCGGAAGATCGGCTACGAGGCGGGCGGGCCGGATGACGGTTCCGCGCCCCTGCTGGTGCTTCAGCCGCCGGGCGCGAGCGGCGCGTCGATCTGGCGGTCGGTCGCGGCCCGGCTGCAAGACCGTTTCCGCACCGTGGCGGTGAACCCCTCGGGCTACGGGGATACCGAACCGTTCGCCGGTCCGGCGCCGATGACGATCCGCGACGAAGCGGCGGCGACCGCCGCCATCGTCCGCGCCGAGTTGCGGTACACCGCCAGCGAACGCGCCCATTTTGTGGGCCACTCCTATGGCGGCACGATCGGGCTGGCGCTCGCGTTCGAATGGCCGGAACTGTTGGGCAGGCTGACCCTGCTGGAGCCCGCGCCCTATCCCCTGCTCCGGGACGCGGGCGAGACCGCGTTCGCCGAAGAGATCGAGGGGCGCAACCGGGATTTCATCGCGACCGTGCGCGGGGGCGGCCTCAACGACGCGGCGATGGAGAGCTATCTCGACTATTTCAACGACCGGCCGGGCTACTGGCGAAGCCTGGATGGAGAAACGCGGACGCGAATGCTGGCCCTGTCGGAGCGTCTGGCCATGGGGCTCGACGCGGTCGGGCGGCTGGAGATGAGCCGGGCGGACCTGGCCGCCATCGCCGCGCCGGTCACCGTGATCCGGGGCGGCGCGACCGACCCGCTGCACGCAAGGCTGTCGGAGCTCGTCGCCGGCGAGATCCCCGGCGCCGCGGTCACCGACCTGCCGGGAGCCGGTCACATGATGACGCTCACCCACAGCCCGGAGATCGCGGAAATTTTGTCGACTAGCGCCGGCGCGGGAGCATGAAGGGAAGCGCGCAGAAAAAGCTCAGCAATGCCATCGAGCCCATCGCCAGGAAGGCGAGCCCCCAGGCGTTGGCGCCGCCGAGCGGCGCGGCCAGATCGAGGACCAGCCCCACCAGCGCCGGCGCGAACAGGGATCCGCTGAACCCGAAAACCGAGTGCACCGCGAGAGTCGCGCCGCGATGGCCAGCCGGAGACGTAGCCACGGCGCCGGCGGTGAGCGCAGCCGAATCCGCCTGGATCGCCGCGGAATAGAGCAGACACAGGAAGGCCGCGACGGCGAATGGTAGCGGAGAGGAAAACCCGGCCGCGGCGCCGATCCCGAAGGTCCCGAGCATGACCCAGGCGATGAGACGTGCGCGCCCGATGCGCAATGCAAGTTCCGCGCCGGCGATGCTGGAAACCACCGAGACGAGGGCGAACACGGTGGCGAACAGCGTGGCGTCGAGCTCGAACCCGGCGCAGCTGCCAAGGCAAAATACGAGGAACGGAACGATCCAGGAGCGCATGGCGAACAACTCGGCTCCGTGGCCGGCATAGGCGATGATGTAACCCATGGTCTCGCGCGAGCGCAGGACCGGACGGAAATCCAGCACGTGGCGGCGTTCTTCGACGGCCGCTTCGGGCGACCGCGACACAACCGCCACCGCCAGAAGAAGACCGGACAGCGCCGGCCCCGCGGCCGTGAACAGGAACGCGCCGCGCCATCCGAACCACTCCAGGGCGACGCCCGCGAGCGAATAGGAGAGCGCGGTGCCGATGCTGAAGCTGGCGGTATAGAACGCGACCGCCCGCGCGTGCCGGGCCTGCGGCAGCCGGTCGGTGAGCATCTTGAGGCCCGGCATGTAGCTGCCGGCGAGGCCGGCACCGGCTATCACGCGCCACGGCAGAGCGGACCAGAAGCCGCTCGCGAAGAGCGCCAGCCCCGCCAGTCCGAGGGCGGAGAGCGACGCACCCAGAATCACGATATGGCGGGCATCGATCCGGTCGGTCATCGCGGAAAGAAACGGGACCGCGAGCACATAGCCGCCGAAGAACGCACCGGACAGCCAGCCGGCCATGGCGTTGCTCATCTGCCACGCGGGCTGCAGCACGGGCAGCAGCGACCAATAGGCCGCGAAACCGGCCATCGTCAGCACTTCCACGAGGCACACCACGGCGACCAGCGCGGCCGGCCGCCGCAATGCGGCCGTAAGGGTCACGTCTTGCGGCCCCTCACCCCCGCGCCCGCCACACCCGCGCGGTGCTGCTGGCGGTCGCGAGCAGAGCTCCCTCGGGATCGAGCAGCCGGCCTTCCATGAAGCAGATCGTCTTTCCGGCCCGCACCGGCCGGCCCTCGCCGATCAGGCGGCCGGGCCGGGCGGGGGCGATGAAGACGGTCTTCATCTCCAGCGTCGGCACCCGGAACTCGGGGCCTATCCTGGCGATCGCCGCGAACGACATCGCCATGTCCAGCATGGCCGTGACGAAGCCGCCCTGGAGCACGCCGAGCATGTTGCAGAACGCGTCCTTCCCTTCGAATCCGATGCGGAACGCGCCGCTTGCGGCATCAAGGGAGATCGGTTGCGCGCCGAGAAGGGACGCGGCCGGCGTGTCATCCAGCAGGCGCGTCATCCATGGCGGGTATTCTTCCGGCAGGCCATCCATCGTCCTAAACTAGACATTCGGCGAGGCGGGCAAAACCGGGGGGCAGGCATGAGCGACGAACTCTGGCGCTGGACGGCGGAAGAGTTGGTCCGCGGCATCGGTACGCGGGCGATTTCGAGCCGCGAAGCGACCGAGAGCTGTCTCGCACGGCTCGATGCGGTCAATCCCGGGATCAACGCCGTGGTCGATCCGCTGGCCGACGAGGCGATTGCCACCGCCGACCGGGCGGACGATGCGATCCGCCGGGGCGAGGCGCCGGGGGCGCTCCACGGGGTGCCGGTCACGGTCAAGATCAATGTCGATTATGCCGGCCGGGCGACCACCAACGGCGTGACCGCCTTCGCCAACATGGCCGCGGAGGAAGACAGCATCTCCGTCGCAAATCTGCGCAAGGCGGGCGCCGTGATCCTCGGCCGCACCAACGTCCCGGGATTTTCGACCCGCTATTTCACCGACAACGACCTGCACGGTCGGACGCTGAACCCGTGGGATGCCGGGCGCACGCCGGGGGGATCGAGCGGCGGCGCGGCAGCGGCGGTCGCGTCGGGCATCGGGCCGATCGGACACGGCAACGATCGTGCCGGATCGGTGCGCTACCCGGCCTATGCCTGCGGCGTGGCGGGCCTGCGCCCGAGCCTCGGCCGGGTGCCCGACTTCAACCCGTCGGCCAGCGAGGAGCGCGGTATCTCGTCCCAGATGGCGAACGTCCAGGGCCCGCTCGCGCGCTCGATCGGTGACATCCGTCTCGGCCTGAAAGCCCTGGCGGCGCCCGATCCGCGCGATCCGTGGTCGGTCCCGGTACCGCTCGACGCGGGGGGAGCGACGGAAAGAGGCCGCGCGGCCATCCTCTCCTCGCTGCCGGGCGCCGACGCCGACCCGGCGGTAACCGAGGCAGTGCGGAAAGCGGGCGCCTGGCTGCAGGACGCGGGCTACGACGTCGAGGAGGCGGCCCCGCCCCGGCTCGACGAAGCCTCCGGCCTGTTCTGGCCCATCCTGATGGCGGAGGAGCGCGCGGCGACGGCGGCCGAACGCGCGGCGTCTTCGAGCGGTATCGAACGGTACGGCGACGAGGCGGTCAAGCGCGCCCGCGCGTCGGTCCGCGCCTATGCGGGAGACCTCGACTACGACTCGTACGTCCGCGCGCTCGCGTCCCGGACCACCATGCTGCGCGAATGGTACGCCTTCTTCGAACGCTACCCGATCCTCGTCATGCCGATTTCGTGGCAGCGCCCCTACCCCATCGACCACGACCAGAAGGGCGACGACGCGGTGCGCGAAATGCTCGACGCGCACCGGCCGATGCTGGCGATTTCCCTGCTCGGCCTGCCCGGGCTCTCGGTCCCGGTGAGCCTCGCGGACGGCGTGCCGGCGGGAGTCCAGATCGTCTCCGCCCGGTTCGGCGAAGAGCGCCTGCTGGCGGCGGGCGAGGTGATCGAGGCGCGCGCGGGGATCGCGACGCCGATCGACCCGCGCGGCTGAGGGGAAAGCGATGACGGACCGCAACGCGATGTTCGAAGCGCTGATCGAGGCTTCCGGCGTGCCGGTCTCGGACGACGAGAAGGCCGACCTCCGCAAGACCTACCTCACCCTGATGAAACTCGCCAAACGCACCCGCCGGCCGGGACGGAGCTGGGAGGTCCGGACGCTCCCCCATTTCACGCCGCAGGCGCCAGCGGATGAGTGCTGATCTCCCGACGATCGCGGAAGCCGCGCGCGGCTTCCGGGACGGTACGCTGTCGCCGGTCGACGTCACCGCGCTCTGCCTCGAGCGCATCGAACGCCATGACGGAAAGCTCCGCACCTACCACCGGGTCTTCGCGGACGAAGCGATGGCGGCGGCGCGGGCGGCCGCTAACGCGCTGGGCCGGGGCGAGGATCTCGGGCCGCTGCACGGGATCCCCATTGCGCTCAAGGACGTCTTTTACTGGAAAGGCAAGAAGACGACCTCCAATTCGCGCGTGATGCTCGATTTCGAGGCGGATGAGGACGCGGGCGTCGTCACCCGGCTCAAGGAGGGCGGCGCGGTCCTGCTGGGCCAGCTCAACACCTACGAGTTCACCTTCGGCGGCCGTCCGTCGACCGAGCCCCCCTTCCCGCCCGCGCTCAACCCATGGCACACGGGACGGATCACCGGCGGGTCGTCGAGCGGGTCGGGCGCGGCGGTCGCCGCAGGACTCTGCCTCGGCGCGCTCGGCACCGATGCCGGGGGATCGATCCGGCTGCCGGCCGCGTTCTGCGGCATTGCCGGGCTGAAGCCCACCATCGGCCGGGTCAGCGCCTATGGCGACATGCCGCTCACCTACTCCTTCGACTGCGTGGGTCCGATGGCGTGGACCAGCGAGGACGCCGCGATCATGCTGCAGGCGCTCGCCGGGCACGACCCGCGCGATCCGATGAGCGCGGACATCCCGGTGCCGGACTACGTCGCCGGGCTGAACAACGGGGTCGAAGGGCTTCGGATCGGGCTGATCCGGCATTTCTACACCGACGATTTCGCCTCGCCGCCCGAAATCGTCGCGGCCATCGACGGCGTGGCGGAGACCCTCGCCGGACTCGGCGCCGAGGTCGAGGAAGTATCGGTTTCGTCCCTGATCGACTGGCATGCCGTCGGGCGGGTCCTGGTTCCGGCCGAGGCGTTCGCGATCCACGAGGAGCGGCTGCAAACCCGGTGGGAGGAGTACGGACGGCTCGCGCGCAACCGACTGATGCTGGGGAGCTTGTTCCGCGCCGTGGACTACATCCAGGCGCAGCGGCGGCGGACCGAACTGCTGGGAGAGCTGGAAGCGGTGCTCCGGCGCTGCGACATCGTCGTGACCACCGGCATGATGACGCCCGCGCCGCCGCTCGACGACACCGAACCGTTCCCCTTCATCGACGTGCCGACCATCGGTATTCCGTTCAATCTGACCGCCCATCCCTGCCTCGCGGTGCGGGCGGGCTTCTTCGAGGACGGGACGCCGATCGGCGCGCAGATCGCCGGCAGGCACTGGGACGAGGCGACGGTGCTGCGGGCGGCGCACGCCTTCGAGCGCGCCGCCGGGCTGCTGGACCGGAGACCGCCGCTCGACCGCTGAAGCCGCGTCAGGCGAAGACCAGGCTGATCTCGGGGACCAGTATCAGCAGCACGGTGACCGCCAGCATCGCCACCGCGAACGGCGCCGCGCCGAGAAAAATCTGGTTCAGCGTGATCCGCTCGTCGCCCAGAGTGGACTTGACGACATAGCAGGTGATGCCGAGCGGGGGCGTCAGCAATCCGATCTCGACGGCGATGACGGTCACGATCCCGAACCACACCGGATCGCCCCCGAACTGCGCCAGTACCGGAAGGGCGAGCGGCAGGACAATCAGCATGATCGAGATCGAATCGAGGATCATGCCGAGCAATATCAGGAGCACAATGTAGAGCGCTATGAAGCCGGCGAAGCCGAGGCCGGTGGAACCGATGAATTCCCCGGTCTGCTGCGGCAGTCCCGACAGGGCCAGCATCCGCGCATAGACGTTGGCGGCGAGGATCAGTAACAGGATGGAGACCGTGATATGCCCGGTCTCCACGAGCACGCCCCAGAGCTTCCGCAAGTTGAGCCTGCGCCTCGCCAGGCCGATGACCAGCGCTCCGGCGGCGCCGGCCGCCCCCGCTTCGGTGGGCGTGAAGACACCGCCGTATATCCCGCCGATCACCAGCGCCACGAGAACGAAGATCGGCAGCAGCTTCAGGGCGTCGGCCAGGACGGGTTCGGAAGACGTCTCGGCCGCCGCTCCCGCGGTTTCGCCGATCCAGTGCGGCCGCCAGGTCGCCATCGCGAGGATCGTCAGCGCGAACGCCGCGGCAAGGATCAGGCCGGGGATGATGGCGGCAACGAACAGGATGCCGACCGACTGTTCGGAGATGAAACCGTAGACGATGAGCAACAGACTCGGCGGAATCAGCATGCCGAGGACCGACGATCCGGCGACGACGCCGACCGAGAAACGCGGTGTATAGCCGTGCGACAGCATTTCGGGCGTGGCCACGCGGGTGAACACGGCCGCCGAAGCGATGGATGAGCCGGTAATCGCGGCGAAAATTGCGTTGGCGGCCACGGTGGCAATGCCGAGACCGCCGCGCAGCTTCCGCAGCATGCGTCGGGCAACGTCGAACGTTTCCTTGCCGATGTCGGATTCGCTGACCAGCAGACCCATCAGGACGAACAGCGGGACCACGCCGAAGAAGTAGTTCCTGAGAAACTCAGAAGCCGCGAGCGCGAGCGTGCGTTCGGCGACGATGGTGTTGCCCTTCATCATCCAGATGCCGACGAAGCCGAGCAGCATGAGCGCAAGCCCGATCGGCATCCCGGCATAGATCAGGATGAGCATGCAGAGGATCGAGAGCGTCCCGATCTGCACGTTGGTCAACTCCGCCCCCGCCATCAGGTAGACGAACAGGACGAAAACGAAGAGCGCGGCGAGCCAGCCCCAGCCGCGGCGGACCGTCGACCCGGGCTGTCCGGCCTCGCGCCAGGCCTCGGCGCCCGCCACCGCGTTGCGCACGAACTGGACGGCGAACTCGATGGCGGTGGCGGCGACGCCGACGACGACCAGCAGCTTGAACGGCCAGACGATGAAGGTGAAATCGCCCGGGACGCCTGCCACCTCGTTCTCGACCCACGCGTTGGCGAACGCGGGCCACACTCCCGACGTGACCACCGCGAAGAGCGCCGCCCCGGTCAGGTCGAACGCCGCGCGAAACGCCCTTCCCGCGAACGGACGCCGCAGTCCGAGCCAGTCCGGCAACATCTCGGCGCGGGTAAACCGCCCGGCATGCAGGGTGTTGGCGAGCTGCAGATAGACGATTCCGACGATCGAATAGGCGACGATCTCGGCGACGCCCCGAATCGGCGCGGCAAACAGGTTGCGCGCGACGATGTCGGCGCAGATCAGGAACATCACCCCGAAGATCCACAGCGTGCCGGCCCGGTTCATCAGGCCGGAGAACAGCGTGAAAGCGCGAACGAGGCGCCCGGGTAGGGACGCCCCGCTATCGCGCGATCCCGGGGAACCCACGGGAGGAGGCTTGGAAGGAAGAGGCGGCTAGAGGCCCTTGTCCCAGTCGCGAAGCGGCTTGCCGCCACGATCGCGCACGGCCTTCATGAACGCCTTGACCACCTGCGCGGCCGGAACGCCCTTGGCCTCGACCGACTTGACCCATTCGGCTGCCACGTTGGGCATGGACTGGGCCCATTTCTTCCGCTCGGCTTCCGGCAGGGTGCTGACGATCGCGCCCTGCTTGGCCATCAGGCCGAAGAACTTCTCCGCGTTCTTGGCAACGATGCCGCCCTGCACGCGCGCGTATTCCTTGCCGAGGTCCTTGAAGATGTCGCGGATATAGGCCGGCAGGGACTTCCACGTGTCCTTGTTCATGGTCAGCCCGCCGGAAATCGGTCCGCCCATGTCGACCACCGTGATGTACTTGCCCGCCTCATGCAGCTTGAAGGGGAACATGCCGGTGGTGATGGTAATGCCGCCATCGGCGATCCCGGTCTTCACGCCGTTGTAGTAGACCGGCAGACCGCCATCGATGCCGATGGCGCCGGTTCCCTTGAGCCAGCCGGCCGCCGCGCCCGGCGCGAAGATCTTCCGACCTTTCAGGTCGGCCAGCGACTTGATCGGAAAGGTGCTGAACACGTTGTAGGTATCGGCTACCTGGATGCCGAGGAACACCTGGTTGTACTTGTCCCAGGACGCGTTCAGGGCGGGAACTTTGTCGTGGAGCTCCTCGCCGATTTCGATCAGCGCCTTGACGTCGCCGGTGGCGAAGGGCGTGTAGAACGTCACGTTCATGAGCGGCATCTTGACCGGCTCCCAGAGCGTGCCGACCCAGCCTATGTCGGCGAGCCCGGTCTCGATCCCTTCCAGCGTGTTCTTGAAGTTATAGAGCGCCCCGGCATAGGCCTCGGTCCACTCGATGGTGTCGCCCTTGCCCGCGGCCGCGACCCGTTTGGCCGCCTCCGGGACCACCAGGTTCTTGATCGTCGCCACCCAGGGCACGATCGGCGGGTGGCTCGACCCGGCCGTGAGCTTGTAGACCTTGGCCGAAACCGGCGATGACAGGAGCATGGCCGCGCCGAGCGCCGCGGCCGCGCTCGCGCATATGGATTTTCGCATAGCAGATTCCCTTTCCGATGGGCGACAGGCGGAGAGCGGAACTCCCCGCGCGGCGGCAATGTAACGGGCGCGAGGGTTGCGGCCAAACCGTTTCGGCCCGCGGGGCTTCGACATCGCGCCCCGTCTTGCGGACAATGAGCCGGTCCGAAAGCGCGGGAGGCTGGCATGGCGGGTTTCGACAAGGTCTCGATCGAGACGCTGTTTCGCATCGACGGGGATACGGCGCTGGTCACCGGGGCGGGCGGCGGGCTCGGGCGCATCGCCGCGCTCGCGCTTGCCGGCGCCGGTGCGCACGTCGCCGTTACCGATATCGACCGGGCGGCGGCCGAGCGCGTCGCTGGGGAGATCCGCGAAGCCGGTGGCATCTCCCAGCCCTGGCAGCTCGACGTAGCCGACCGCCAGCGTATCGACGCGGTGATCGACGCGGCGGCGGAGCAGTTCGGCGGGCTTCAGATCCTGATCAATAACGCCGGTATCGCTCGGCGGGGGGCGACGGAAACGTTTCCCGACGAAGACTGGGACGCGGTGGTCGAGGTCAACATGACCGCTCCCTTCGTCTGCGCGCGGCGGGCCGCGAAATACATGCTGGCCCAGGGCGAAGGGCGGATCGTTTCGATCGCCTCGATCATGGGGTTCCGCGCCAACGCGATCTTCCCCCATATCCCATACCAGGCGACCAAGGGCGCGATCGTCAACATGACGCGCTCGCTGGCCGTCGAATGGGCCGATCGCGGCATCCGGGTCAACGCCATCGCGCCGACCTTCTTCTACACCAACCTCGGTGCCGACATGCGCCAGCGCCGCCCCGAAGTGGTGGCGGAGATCGAGTCCCGCACGCCGCTCGGCCGGCTGGGAGAGCCGGAGGAACTCGCCGGCGGCATCCTCTATCTCTGCAGCAGGGCGTCCTCAATGGTCACCGGCCATACGCTCGCGATCGACGGCGGCTGGCTCGCGGTCTGAGTCAGCCCCGGGTCAGGCCGGGCCGCCACAGCACGTCCGCGGTCCCGCCCGCATTGGCCTCGCGCGCGAGCACGAAGAGGAGGTCGGAAAGCCGGTTGAGGTAGGTGAGCGCGTCGGGGTTGACCGGCTCCCCGGCGGCGACCGCCCAGACCGAACGCTCCGCCCGACGCGCCACCGTGCAGGCGTGGTGGAGATGGGCCGCCGCGCTGGTGCCGCCGCGCAGCACGAACGACTTCAGCGGCTCCAGGTCGGCGGCGATGGCGTCGATCTCGCTCTCCAGCCGGGCGACCTGGGAAGCGCGGATGCGAAGCGCCTTGCCTTCGTCGGCGGAGCCGTCGCCCGGGGTCGCGATGTCCGCGCCGAGATCGAACATGTCGTTCTGGATCCTCGCCAGGATCGCATCCGCCTCGCCACCGCCGGCATGGAGCCGCGCGAGCCCGATCGCCGCGTTGGCCTCGTCGATGTCGCCTATCGCGGCCGTGCGAACGGCATGCTTCGGGACGCGGGTGCCGTCGGAGAGCGAGGTCTCGCCGCGGTCTCCGCCGCCGGTATAGATCCTGTCGAGCCTGACCATGGAGAGAAATCGGTCCCTACAGCATCACCTCGCCGCCGCAGCAGGCGATGCACTGGCCGGTGATGAAGGAGCTGGCGGGCGATGCGAGGAACAGCACCAGCCCGATCAGGTCGTCGGGCGTCTCCGGCCGCTTCAGGATCCGCTTTCCCTGGATGAAGTCGTGCAGCCCGTCGTCCATGCTCGCGTGCTCCATCTCGGTCGGGGTGTAGCCCGGCATTACGGCGTTGACGTTGATATTGTCGTCGCCGAGCTCGCGCGCCATCGTCCGCGTCATCCCGACGACGGCGGCCTTCGACGTGACGTAGTGCATGAATCCGGGAGAGCCTTGGGGGACCGTGCCCGACGAGATGTTGACGATCCGCCCCTGCCCCGCCTCCCGCATCGAGGGCGCGACCGCGACGGCGCAGAGCCAGGAGCCGGTGATGTTGACGTGGATCACCCTGTTCCATTCGTCGTAGGGGATCTCGTCGAACCTGCGGCGGGGGATGGTCGCGAAGACCGCCGCGTTGTTGATCAGCACGTCGATCCGGCCGTGGGCGTCGAGCGTGCCCGCGACCGCCGCCCGAACGGATTCCGGCGATCCCACGTCGGTCTCGATCGCAAGGCAGTTGCCGCCCCGGTCGCGGATTTCCGCTTCCACGTTGGCGAGATTTTCCCGGTTCAGCTCGGCGAGAACCGGAACCGCCCCCGCCTCGGCGAACGCCAGCGCATATTCCCGGCCCAGCCCTTGGCCCGCCCCGGTGATGACGACGACCTTGCCGTCAACGTCGAAACGATTTTCGGTCATGGTTCCTCGCTTGTCCCGTTTATCCGCCGTTCCGCGGCCACCGGCCCGCTCTCAGCGCATGGCCGCGGGCAGGATGGTGACGATCCCCGGAAAGATCATCAAGAGGGCGATCAGGATGAGCTGTATCCCCACGATGGGAACCGCCGCACGATAGATTTCGCCCATGCCCAGCCTCGGCTGAACGCCCTTCATCACGAACAGCAGCACGCCGAAGGGCGGCGTGATCCCGGCGAGCTCGAGCTGCACCAGAATCAGGATCGAGAACCAGATCGGATCGAGCCCGAGCGCCAGCACCAGCGGCATGAACACCGGGATCGAGACCATCATGATGGAGATCGTGTCGATGAAGCAGCCGAGGATCAACACCATGAGCTGCATGATGATGACCATCGCCACGGGCGAGAGATCCAGCTCTGCCACGGCGTCGACCAGCGAGGAGGTCGAGCCGGTCGCGGCGAGGATCTGAGAAAATCCGGCCGATCCCACGATCACCAGCAGCATCATCGACGTCGTCGTGGCGGTCGACATCAGGGCCGCCTTCATCGCCTCCCAGGTCAGGCGGCGATAGCAGACGGCAATGGCGATCGTCGCGACCACCCCCATGGCGGCGGCCTCGGACGGCGTCGCGATACCCATGAAGATGAAGCCCGTCACGACGATTATCAGGCTGAACAGCGGCGCGACCCGAAGCAGGCTCCACAGCTTTTCCGCCAGCGTCAGCGGCGGCGCGACATAAGGCGGGGCGAGATGCGGCTGGAGCTTCGCCCGCAGGGTGAAATAGGCGAAGTAGAGCGCGGCCAGCACCAACCCCGGCAGCAGTCCCGCGAGCAACAGCTTGGCGATCGACACCTTGGCGAGCGCGCCGAGCAGCACGCCGAGGGCGCTGGGCGGAATCAGCACGGCGAGTCCGCCGCCGGCGAGGATCGAACCCACCGAGAACTCCGAGCGGTACTCGCGTTTGGTCATCTCGGGCACCAGCGTCGAACCCAACATGGCGACCGACGCCATGCTGGCGCCGCTCAACGCACCGAACAGCGTGCCGCCGCCGACCGCGGAGACCGCGAGGCGGCCTGGCAGCCGCCCGATCCAGTGATCGGCGGCGTCGACCGTCATGTTGGCGAGGCCGGTGCGCATCAGCAGCTCGCCCATCAGGATGAACAGCGGGATCGGGATCAGCGCGAACTGGCCGACCGAGGAGAACGCGCTGGTCGCCAGCAGGGACAGCGCGACCTCGCCGCCCATGAAGAAGTAGAGACCGAGGATGTTGAGGGTGAGAAAGCCGAACGCGACCGGCATGCCGCTCGCCAGCACGACGGCGAGCAGCACGAAGAACAGCAGCAGCAGGAGCGACCAGTCCAGCTCCATTGCCGCCTCAGGTTCCGCCGAGCGTGCTGTCGCCCCGGCCGCCGCTCGCCCGGAGGACGGCCTCGGGGTCTCGCTCGCCGAGATAGGTCAGCAGACGCGCCACAAACGCCAGTGCCAGCGCCGCGCTGCCCAGCGGCACCACGACATAGGGGTAGATGCGGGGAACGTTCCAGATCCGGCCCATGCGCACGTCGTTCTGGGCGTATTCGACGGCCGCGATCCCGGTGCGCCAGGCCAGTATGGCGCAAACGATCAACCCGAGGACGGAAACGACGACCCCGATCGCCCGCTGCGTGCCGGGGCCCAGCGAGTCGACCAGAATCTCCACCCGCACATGGCCGTCCCGCAGCAATATCCACGGCGCGGCCAGGAAGGTCATCCAGACCAGGGAGTACTCGGACAGGTCGAACGCCCACGGCGAGGCCCAGCCGAACAGGTTCCGGGTCGCCACGTCGTATGTGATCCACAAGCTCATCGCGAGGATGAGCAGGGCGGACAGCCAGGCGAGCCACCGGGCCGGTCGCTCGACCAGCCGTGCGAAACCCTTCACCGTCTGCTTCCCGTCCCTCGATACGGCACCGAGGCGCCTACCCGGGATGAGGGCAGTTGCCTGTTTTCCCTCACCCCGAGTAGCGGCGAAGCCGCGTATCGAAGGGCGGCGCCCCCTAGCCCGCCGCCTTGTCGAACAGAGCCTTCAGCCGTGCGCCGTTCTCCGGCGACTGCTTGAGAATCTTGGCCCACAGCTTCTCTTCGGTCAGGCTGACGAACTTCGTGGCATCGGCCGGCGGCAATTCGACGATCTCGAGCCCGTGCTTCTTCATTTGCTCATGCTCGGCATTGCGCGTCTCGATGCACCATTTCTCGCCGATCTTGTCCGCCGAACGCGACGCCTTGACCAGGATGTCCTGCAGCTCCTTGGGCAGCTTCTTGAAGCTGTTCGGGTTCAGCAGGGTGCACGTGCGGAGCCGATAGAATGTCGGCGAGACGATGTACTTGGCGTGCTCGTAGAACTTGAAGTCGAGAAGACCGATATCCGGCCAGCCGAGCCCGTCGACCACGCCCCGCTCCATCGAGGTATAGGCCTCGGCCGGAGAGGTCGTGACCGGCACCGCCCCGAGCGCCTCCAGGATCGGGTCGTAGAGCGGGATGGAACGGATCTTTCTGCCCTTGAAGGTCGAGAGGTCCGTCGGTTTGAACCTCACCTGAAACACGTAGCCCACGCCGCTCATCGGGATGCCGAGCAGCATCACGCCCCGCTTCTTCATCAGGACGTCGGCATAGGCGTCCAGCACGCCGGCCTCGCGCAACCGCTCGATGGAGGCCGTGCCGCTGGCGAGCGAGATCGACGAAGGCATCGCGCCGGCGAAATAGGAGTTGGCCGAATGGCTCATGTCGAACACGCCCTTGGCCACCGCTTCGGGCGCATCGAAGCCGCCGACGACTTCCGAGCCGCCGGCATACTGGATCTCCAACTCGCCGCCGGACATCCTGTCGACCTCGGCGGCGAGGAAATCGTAAACCTTGCCCCACACCGACTGGCGGTTGATGAATGCGATGTAGCGCAGCTTGCGTTTTCCCTGGGCTATCGCCGGGAATCCGGCGATGGCTCCGCCGGCCGCTACGGTCGCCGCGGCGGTGGTCTTGACGAACTTTCTGCGCGAGAGCGCATTTCGTGTTTTCTCGCTCACCGTTTCCTCCGGTTGGTTGCTTCGGTCGGCTGGCAGGTTCCCGACGGGACGCTCCGCCCCGGGATGGTAGAGGATGGCCCGTATCGGCTCCACCCGTCGCGGCAGGTCTAGCGCCAGCCGCCGCCGCCGCTCGCATAGACCGTGTCCGCGGTCATGAAGCCGCAGGCGTCGGAGCACAGGAACAGGACGAGTTCGCCGATCTCATCCGGGGCGCCGAAGCGCTTCATCGGCACGTCCTCCAGCATCCGCGCGGCAAGTTCTGGCGATGTCGCCGCGGCGGCCTGGAACGGCGTGTCGATGGGGCCGGGGGAGATGGAGAGCGCGCGGATGCCTCGGTCCGCGAACTCGCGGGCGACCCCCATGGTCATCGTCACAACCGCGCCCTTGGCCGAGGCGTAGTGGACCGAATGGCCGGGCCCGCCGCGGCGGTGCGCCATGCTCGCCATGTTGACGATCACCCCGGATCCGCGTTCCAGCATGTGCGGAAGAACGGCCTGCATGACATGGAAGGTGCCATCGACATTGAGCGCGTAGGTCTCTCGCCAGAGTGCCGCGTCGATGTCGAGGAAGGGCGAACGGCGGCCCGCCGCGCCGGCGCTGTTGAACAGGAAGTCGATGCCCCCGAAGGCGTCGATCCCGGCGGCTACGGCGGCATCCACCGCTGCGCGGTCGGTCACGTCGGCGGCGACCGCGATGGCGTTCTTGCCCGAAGCCGTCTTTTCCGCGCCGGCGGCGTCGATATCGCAGGCGACGATGTTGGCGCCCTCGCGGGCGAATATATCCGCCGTCGCCCGGCCGATTCCGCTGGCGGCGCCGGTGATCAGTACGGTCTTGCCGTGGAAATAGTCCGGTGTCTTCGCCATCAGCCCCCCTTCGCCCGGATCTTCGCCCACGAATCGCGGAGCGCCACGACCCGGTTGAAGACGGGCCGGCCAGCGCGCGAGGCGGGATCGGGGCGGAAATAGCCCTGGCGCTCGAACTGCACCGGCGCGTCGCCGGGTTCGGCGAGCGAGGGCTCGAGCATGCAGTCGTTCAGAACGACCAGCGAATCCGGATTCAGATCGTCGAGGAAATCGCCGTTGGCGCCCGGCTCCGGCACCGAGAACAGGTGGTCGTAGAGCCTGACCTCGGCGGGCGCGGGGTGCGCGGCGGAGACCCAGTGGACGGTGCCCCGCACCTTGCGGCCGTCCGGCGCATCGCCGCCCCGGGTTTCCGGATCGTAGGTGCAGCGGAGCAGAACGGGCTCGCCGTCGGCATCCTTTTCGACCCCGACGCAAGTGACGAAATAAGCGTAGCGCAGGCGCACCTCGCGGCCCGGAGCGAGGCGGTGGAATTTTCGCGGCGGGTCCTCCATGAAGTCGTCCCGCTCGACCCAGATTTCGCGGCCGAACGGGATCTCGCGGCTGCCGGCGCCCGGATCGTTGGGGTTGTTCCGGGCGGGGAGCATCTCGGTCCGGCCCTCGGGCCAGTTCTCGATGACGACCTTGAGCGGGCGGAGCACGGCGAGCCGGCGTTCGGCGGTGTCGTTGAGCGCGTCGCGGATGCAGTGATCGAGCAGCGCCGGATCGACCAGGTTGTCGGCCCGCGCCACGCCGATGCGCCGCGCGAAATCGCGTATCGCGGCGGGCGGCACACCGCGTCGGCGGAGCCCCGCCAGCGTCGGCATCCGGGGATCGTCCCAGCCCGCGACATGCCCCTCCTCGACCAGCCGGATCAGGCGCCGTTTGGAGAGCACCGTATGGGCGAGATTGAGCCGCGCGAACTCGTACTGGCGGGGGCGCGCCGGCACCGGCAGGTTGTCGATCAGCCAGTCATAGAGCGGACGATGGTCGGCGAATTCGAGCGTGCAGAGGGAATGCGTCACCCCCTCGATCGCGTCCGACTGCCCGTGCGCGAAATCGTAGGTGGGGTAGATGCACCAGGTCTCTCCGGTTCGCGGATGGCTCGCCCGCAGGATGCGGTAGAGCACGGGGTCGCGCAGGTTGATATTGCCCGAGCCCATGTCGATCCTCGCGCGGAGAACGCGGGCGCCCTCCTTGAACTCGCCCGCCCGCATCCGGCGCAGAAGATCGAGGTTTTCGGCGGCCGGGCGGTCGCGAAAGGGGCTTTCGGTTCCGGGTTCGGTCAGCGTCCCCCGCATCGCGCGGATCTCGTCGGCGCTCGAATCGTCGACATAGGCCTTCCCCTGGCGAACCAGATACTCGGCCCATTCGTAAAGCCGGTCGAAATGGTCGGATGCGAAGTGGAGATGCTCTGCCCAGTCATAGCCGAGCCATCGGACGTCGGCCTGGATGGAGTCGATGAACGCGGTCTCTTCCTTGACCGGGTTGGTGTCGTCGAAGCGGAGATGGCAGCGCCCGCCGAATTCCTCGGCCACGCCGAAATTGAGCACGATCGACTTGGCGTGGCCGATATGAAGATAGCCGTTGGGCTCGGGCGGGAAGCGGGTAACCACCTCAGCGGTTCGCCCGGCGGCGATGTCGTCCCTGACGATGCTCCGGACGAAATCGCCCGCCGATTCGTCGCGCTCCGCCTCCGCAACCGTCATGATGCCGAATGGTCCGGCGGAACGTCATGGCGCCGACCCCGTTCCATCGAGAAAACCAAAGCTGTCACCCCGGACCTGTTTCGGGGTCCAGAGTCACGGGCGCCCATTTCGCCCGACATCCCTGGACCCCGGAACAAGTCCGGGGTGACAGCTTTGGTTTTCTCGATGGAACGGGGTCGGCGCCATGACGTTCCGCCGGACCATTCGGCATCATGACGGTTGCGGAGGCGGAGCGCGACGAATCGGCGGGCGATTTC
>JAJEHI010000062.1 GCA_022823775.1 Defluviicoccus sp.
CTTCGACGCGACCCGCCGCAGGCCTGTGGACAAGTGGACGGCCGCTCCGCGCCCGACCACTTCCCCACAGGCCCAAAAACCGCAACAGAAGCGGTCAATTCATCTGGTACATAAACCGGTCAACTTAGAATGTGCTCGACAGAATCCGGCGGATACCGGCATCGCCGGACTACCTGGGGTTGCCGATCTGGAGGCCGAAACGGCGCGCTGCGATCACGACCGCCAAGATCCGGGGACGTTTTCCAACGCGCTCCCCGCGGCCGTGGTCGAGGTTAATGTACGGACCGGGGCCGTCGACATCCTCCGCTACTTGGTGATCGAGGACTGCGGAACGGTGGTCAATCCCATGATCGTCGAAGGCCAGCTGCATAGCGGCATCGCACAGGGCATCGGTCAGGTACCCTATGAGCATGCCGCCTACGACGAAGAGGCCATCCGCGCGCGGTGAACTTCGCCGACTACATGATCCCCGACGCCGGCAGCATGCCGAGGATGGAAATCCACTATCGCGAAAGCCCGTCGCCCCACAGCATCGGCGGGTTCAAAGGCATGGGCGAAAGCGGCGCGGTGAACCCGCCGGCGGCGATCGCCAACGCCGTGACCGACGCGCTGAAGCCCTTCGGGATCAAGGTGAACCACACTCCGATTCAACCAGGGTGGATTGTCGATGCCGTGACCGCAGCACAGGTGTAGGCGACGGGCCTCTCCGCGCCGCGCCACTCATTCCCGGCCCTGTGCGCTCCCGAGGCGTCCTTAGCGGGACCTCCGCATCCATCCCCTCTGGGACCAAGGCCTTCGTCGCCAACTACCGGAGCGGCGACGGCGGCAGGTCACCACCGCTCCCGCAGAGGCCGGAAGCGGGCCGCAGCCTTCTCCCGTTTCATCCTGAGTGACGCAGAAGTCCTCACGTAGATTGCCGCGACGCAAACATGACGCCGTGCGCAGAGCAAACGGACAACTAGGTCTTGTACATCTCGTACCGCGCGGGGTCCGGGTGACTGTCGGCGACAATCTTCCGCTCCGTCGGCGCCACGTTGGCAAAATTCGCCGCGTATGTTGCCACGCCGTGGAGTACAACGGCTGGTATCCAAACACGTTGCGCAGAGACCCGAGCAGGATCCCCGGACCACCTCAACCCATTCCGGGTTTCCGGTGCCGGTGAGCCCTGGGGTCGAAATTGTGGGCGTGCGCCCACATGCCGTGCTTCGCTTCACACGCCTCTCGTTCGACGTGCATGTAGCGGTCGCTATAGGCGGCGATCGCGTGTGAGGGGCCCGATCGCCCGGCTCACGGCAATACGACAGACCGCTCACCGCGCTGATATCCGAACCGGACCGGCCGACGAGCAGGGTCGAGCACCCGAACAGGGGAAAGCTCGAGGAAGCGATCCTTGAGGCGGACTCCGGGACGGCTGCGGTGATTGACGGCCGCGCCAATGCGGCCACGCGCAAAGAGCTGATCGGTCGTGCGCGGGCGCTGCTTCCGACGATTGCCGGACGGAAGCGGATCGGATCGGGCGTCCGTCAGCCGGCGCGGCCGATGCGCCGCCCGCTTTCGTGGAACAGAAAGAGATGCTCGGGCGTGAAGCGTATGCCCAGCTCCGTACCGGCGCGATACGACGAGACACCGTCCACGATCGCAATCAGGTCGTCTTCGCCTCCATAGTCGAAATAGAGAAGCGTGTCCTTCCCGAGCGGTTCGACGAGATGGATCTTTTCGACGAGCTCGCCTTCGGTACCCACCGTCAGATGCTCCGGCCGAATCCCCAAGGTGCCCGGTCCGGGCTCCGCCCCGGAGAATGCGGGAGGCAAAGAGATCGAAGTCCGGGCGTTCCTGAACACGACGTCGCCGTCCGATTTTTCGATCGTGCCGGGAATCAGGTTCATCGACGGGCTGCCGAAGAAATCGGCGACGAACAGCGAGACCGGATCGCTGTAGATCTCCAGCGGCGTGCCTACCTGCTCGATTTCGCCCGCGCGCATGACCACGATGCGGTCCGCGAGCGTCATCGCCTCTTCCTGGTCGTGGGTGACGTAGATGAAGGTCTTGCCGAGTTCCTGATGGAGCCGGTCGACCTCTGCACGCATCTCGCGCCTGAGCTTGGCGTCCAGGCTCGACAGCGGTTCGTCGAGGAGAAAGGTATCGGGCTCGGTGATCAGTGTCCGCGCGAGCGCGACGCGTTGGGATTCACCGCCCGAGCACTGGCCCGGCATCTTATCGAGCAGGTGGGCGATCCGGACCATTTCGGCCACCTCCCGTACGCGTCGGCGGCGGGTCTCGGGTTCGATCTTCTGCATCCTGGGGCCGAACTCGATGTTCTGAGCCACCGTCTTGTGCGGGAACAGCGCATGGCTCTGAAACACCATGCCCAGGTTGCGGTCGCCCGGTTCCAGCTCGTTGACCGTGGCGCCGTCCATCCGGATCTCCCCCGAACTCGGGTCCTCGAAACCCGCGATCATCCGGAGCGTCGTCGTCTTGCCGCAGCCGGAGGGGCCGACCATGACCAGGAACTCGCCGTCCTCGATGGTCAGGCTGAGGTCCTTGACGGCGACAACCGAACGGCCGAACTCCTTGCGCAGGTTTTGCAGTTCGATGCGTGCCACGTCGCTACCTTCTCACCATGCCGAAGCTGAACCCGCGCGCCAGATGCTTGCGGATGAAGACGCCGATAATCACCAGCGGGATGGTGACCCCGACGGCGAGCGCCGCCTGCCGTCCGTAGACCCGCCCCTCGGTCGACCCCTCGTATTTGCTGAGCTCGACGGGCAGCGTCACCACCTCGGTCTTGGACAGGATCAGGGCGAGCAGGTACTCGCTCCAGGTCAGGATCAGGATGAACAAGAAAGTGGCTACCAGCCCTGAACGGACCAGCGGCAGCACCACCTCCCAGATGGTTCGCCAGCGGCTCGCGCCCAGGATCATCGCCGCTTGCTCGACCTCGCGCGGCACCTCGTCGATGAAGCTCTTGGTCATCCACACCGCATAGGGAAGCGTGGTCAGGAAGTAGACGATTACAAGCCCGATTACGGTATCCAGCAGACCGAGCGTCGAGTAGTAGAGCGAGAGCGGCGCCACCACGACGATGGGCGGGACCATGCGCAGCATCAGGAGCTGAAACATGCGCGTTTCGGACAATATCCGGTATCGCGACACGCCATAGGCCAGGATGGCCCCGAAACCCACGGCCAGGAAGGTGGAGGTGAGCGAGATGATCAGGCTGTTCCGGAGCGCAATCCAGGGCTTTTGCAGCGACTTGATGTATTGGGTGTCCTCGTATTCGGAATAGTCGGTCCAGACATTGAGGTAGTTGTTCAAGGTCGGTTCCTGCGACCAGTAGACCGGCGGCCACGCAAACCACTCGTGATCCGGCTTGAACGAGGTCGAGATTACCCAGAACATCGGGAACGCGACGATCAACAGCCATATCACCAGTATCGTGTAGCGTCCGACCTCGAAGACGGTCTTCTTCCGTGCGCGGGACATCGCCATCGATCAGCCCGCCCTGTCCTCGTCGGCGGCGCCGTACATCTCGTCCAGCGCGCGCTTCTCGCGCCTCAGGAAATAGATCGCCGCCAGCACGATCGCGATCATGATCATCATCACCACGTAGGACATGGCGGCGCCCTTGGAGACCTCGAAGTACTGCCAGGTGGTGATGTAGAGGTAGATCGGGATGGTCTCGGTCGCCGAGCCGGGCCCCCCTTGGAACAGGGACCACGCCTTGGGGAACTCGGCCATGGCCTCGAGGAACCGCAGGATGATCGCGAGGATGATCACCGGCCTGAGCAGCGGCAGCTGGATCTCAAGGAATATCCGCCACTTCGACGCGCCCAGTATCTGGGCCGCTTCCTGCGGCTCCTTGGGCAGGGATGCGAGGCCCGCGATCATGATGATGAAGGAGAACGGGACCCAGTTCCAGATTTCGAGCAGCATGACCGTGGTCAGCGCCATCCTCGCGTTGGCGAGCCAGATGACGTTGACGTCCTGACCCGAGATCCAGCTCAGCACGTCATTCAGCGGACCTTTCTGGTAGAGCAGCATCTCGCCGGTATAGGCGATCACGATCGGCACGGTGAGCATGGGAAGGATGAACACGATGTAGAACAGCGCCTGGCCGCGGAACGGCCGGTACATCAGCAGCGCCAGACCGAAGCCGATCACGAAGCAGCCGAGGGTCGAGCCGGCCGCGAACAGCACCGAACGCACGATCGCGATACCCAGCCTGGGATCGGTAACCACCTCCTCGAAGATCTCCAGCCCGGCGAATTCGGCGTCCCACCAGCTTCCCAGGTAGATCGAAAAGTCGTGGAACGAGAAATAGAGCTGCAGGAACAGCACCGGGCCGAGTACGCCGACCATCAGGGCGATGAACACGCTCAGCACCGACCACTTGAAGCGGCGGACGGCGCGGGCCTGAGTCATCTCGCGCTTGCCGGCCCTGATCTCGCCAGGAATTGCGGCCGCTGCCTCGGTCGCCATCTAGCTCTGCCCCTAAAGCGATTGGAGGCGCGCGGCGGCGCGCCTCCAACGGCTTCGAGACCCTACCCGGATCAGGTCGGAACGTCGACCTTGGGGAAGACAGCCTTGTAGCTTCCGAGCTCCTTCTTGAGCCGGCGCTTGCCGATCCGCTTGACGATTTTCGCCCACGCTTCCTCGGTGTCCTTCAGCACGCGGTCGGCCTTCTTCTGTCCGACATACGCCTCTGACAGGTTCTTGGCGAGCTGGTCCTGGAACTCCAGGTAGCCGGTCAGGTAGATCGGCGGCGAGGCGACCTTGAGGCTGGTCTCGATCGCGGCGATGCCGCCCGGCGTATAGGCCGTCTTGACCGCGTCCGAGGTCATGTGCCCGGTGTGCCACGGATCGTGGAACGTGTTGACCCGGTCGGCGACGATTTCCTCGGAGTTCTTGAGCGAACCCCACCACATCGCCATATAGGCCGCCTTCTCCTTGTTCTTGGAATACTTGTTGACGAGGATCGCGCCTAGCGGCGAGGAGATCGCTCGGTGGATCAGCTTGCCCGAGAACTTCGAGCCGGGCGCCAGACTGTAATGCCACTTGCCCGCGGTCTTCGACTTCTTGGGGTTCTCGTTGAGCGCGATGATGCCGTCCCAGTACTGGCAGGCGAACGCCTTGCCGGTTGTGATCCGCGGGATCATCTGCGGCGTGCCCCAGCCCGGCGCCTCGGGGTGGGAGACCTTCTTGATGTTGAGATAGGTCTCGACCGCGTAGCGCCCCGCCGGCGTGTCGAGCGTCGGGTTCATGTCGTCGTCGAACGGGAAACCGCCCGCCGAGTAGAAATACATGTACCACCAGGTCACGCCGTTGGCGCGGTTGCGCAGATTGGCCGAACCCCACAGCTCCTGGTCCGGACGGTGGAAGAACTCCATCAACTGCTGGTCGTCTTCCCAGGTCACCGGATAGGCGAGCTTCTTGCCGTGCTTGTCCTCGAACCGCTTCTGCTCGTCGGGGTTCTCCATCAGGTCCTTGCGGGTGAACTGGACATGGACGTTGCCGTCGGTCGGGACGCCGTAGGTGTTGCCCTTGTAGCGCATGAAATTGCCGTAGGTCCCGACAGCGTCGATCGAGAAATCGGCCTTCTTCATGTACCCGTCCAGCGGCTCGAGAAGGCCGGCCGAGGCGAGCGAGGGAATCATGTTGGAGTCGACGTGGAAGAAATCGAACTCCGGCGAGCGCGACAGGGCCTCGGCCATCGCACGCTGCGGGATAACGAAGATCGAAATGTCCTGGATGCTGCCGACGCCGATCCCGGTCGCCTGCTTGAACCGCTCCATCGAGGGTGTCATGGCGACGTAGTAGTTCGACCAGATCATGCCTTTCAGGTCGCCCCCGCCCGCGCCCTTGGCGGCGGCGATGATCTTCTCGTTCTCGGTAGCGCCCCAGGCGAGCCCCGGAATGCCGACCGGCAGCGCGGACAGCGAGGCGACGGTCAAACCGCCCTTGACGACATCTCGCCTTGAAAACTTGCTCATTCGGTGGACCTCCCCTGATCCTTGATACGACCCAGCGGGTTCATTCTTCGGACTTGCAAGCTAACGAAATCCCGGAGGCCGAACAAGAGAATTGCACTTTTGGAAAAATTCGTGAGATTGGAAAAAACAAACCGGTGGAAAAGGGGTACGGAATGAAGTCTGCGCCGTTCGCCTATCACGATCCGACGACCGTCCACGAGCTGATGGGCCTGTTGGCGGACAAGGAGAACGCCAAGCTGCTGGCCGGAGGTCAGTCGCTGATGCCGATGCTCAACATGCGCTACGCGATGCCCGACCATGTGATCGACCTGAACGGTGTCGCGTCGCTCGCAGGGATCGTGGAAACCGACGATGCGATCGAAATCGGGGCGATGACCCGCCAGTGCGATCTGATGGCGGCCGCTCCGGCCAACGACCGCTTCCCCATTCTCGCGGAGGCGCTGACCCAGGTCGGTCATTTCCAGACTCGCAACCGCGGGACCGTGGGAGGCAGCCTGTGCCACCTCGATCCTTCGGCCGAGCTGCCCTGCATCGCCGCGGCCACCGACGCGCGTCTCGCGATCCGCGGCCCACGCGGGGAGCGCGAGATCGCGATGGCGGACTGGCCACTCGCCTACATGACGCCCAACCTCGAGGCGGACGAAGCGCTGATCGGTATCCGTTTGCCCAAGCGCACGGCGCTCGCCGGTCAGGCCTTCCTGGAGTTCGCCCGACGTCATGGCGACTTCGCCATCGCGGGCGTGGCGGCAATGGTCTCGCTAGAAGGGGAAACGATCGAAGGCGCCTCTATCGCGGTGGCTGGCGTGGGCTCGCATCCGATCCGCCTCCGAGAGGTGGAAGCGGCGCTCGAAGGCGAACCGGCGAACGAAGCGACGTTCAAGGCGGCGGCCAGGGAAGCGCGCGGTATCGAAGCGATGAGCGATGCCTATGTCAGCGGCAAATATCGACAGCGCCTGACCGGGGTGTTGGTGGAACGCGCGCTCACGAAGGCGGCGGCAAGGGCTCGGGAGGCCGCGTAACATGAAGCACACTCACCGTATCTCACTCACCGTGAACGGCAGGCCCGTCGAGACCGAGGTCGAGGACCGGCTGCATCTGGCAGACTTTCTGCGCCGCGAGCTGAAGCTGACCGGCACCCATCTCGGCTGCGAGCACGGCGTCTGCGGCGCCTGCACCGTGCTGGTCGACGGGCGGGCGGTCCGGTCCTGCCTGATGCTGGCGGTCCAGGCGCGCGGATCGGACGTGACCACCGTGGAGGGGCTGGCAGCGGAGGACGGCACGCTTTCGCCGCTGCAGGAAGCGTTCCGCGAACACCACGCGCTGCAATGCGGGTTCTGCACGCCCGGCATGCTGACCTCGCTGACCGCCTTCCTGCGCGACAACCCGGCGCCGACTGACAGGGAGGTTCGCGAGGCGATTTCCGGGAATATCTGCCGCTGCACCGGCTATCAACCGATCGTCGCGGCCGCGCTCGCCGCGACCGGAGACGAGGCGATCGAAGGGGAGAACTGAGGAATGGGCGTTCGCTATTTCGGCGCCGAGGTGCGCCGGGTCGAGGATCCGCGCCTTGTCACCGGCAAGGGGCGCTACGTGGACGACATCGAGTTGCCCGGCATGCTTGAAGCCGTGATGGTCAGATCGACCGAGGCGCATGCGCGAATCCGTTCGATCGACGCGGCCGCCGCGAGGGCGCTGCCCGGCGTGCACGCCGTGTTCACCTTGCAGGACTTTCCGGCGGAATATCACGATCGGCCGATGGTCCAGCCCTACCCGGCGCCGGTCCTGCTCCAGCCTACCACCCAGCATCCGTTGGCGAGGGACGAGGTGTGCTTCGTAGGCCAGGCGATCGCGATCGTGGTCGCGGAAACGCGGCACATAGCGGAAGATGCGGCGGGTCTCGTCGCCGTCGATTACGAGCCGTTGCCCGCCGTGGTCGACTGCCGCGAAGCGGTCAAGACCGATGCGCCGCTCGCACATGCCGGTTCCCCCGACAATATCGTGGCGCGTCTTCGCGTCGCGTTCGGCGAGGTGGAAACCGCCTTCGCCGATGCGGCGCATGTGTTCGAGGAGCGTTTTCTTCAGCATCGCGGCGGCTGCCACGCGATGGAATGCCGCGGCGTCATCGCCGAGGACCGTCCCCTTCACGACGGACTGACGATCGTCTCGGCCACCCAATGCCCGTATCTCGTGCGCCGCAACGTCGCCGCCTATCTGGGCCGAGACGAAGGTCGGGTGAGGGTCGTCGCGCCCGACGTCGGCGGCGGGTTCGGGCCCAAGGCGGGCGTTTATGCCGAGGAAATCGTCGTTCCCCTGGCGGCTGCCGCGCTGGGGCGGCCGGTCAAGTGGATCGAGGACCGGCGCGAGCATTTCGTAACGACCAACACCCAGCGCGACCAGGAATGGACGCTCGAGGCGGCGGTTGACGCCGACGGCAAGCTGCTCGGCGTCCGGGGACGGGTCATTCACGACAACGGGGCGTTCGTGCCCTACGGGCTGCTGCTGCCGATGACCTCGCTGACGCCGCTCCCCGGCCCTTACGCGGTGCCGGCGCTCGATGTCGCGATGGACGTGGTGTTCACGAATACCGCGCCGAATTCTCCTATCCGAGGCGCCGGCAGGCCGAACGCCGCCTTCGCGATGGAGCGCCTGATCGCCCGGGTCGCGCGGGAGCTCGATCTGGACCAGGCGGAAGTCCGGCGCCGCAACTACGTCCCGGCGGACGGGTTTCCATACGACACCGGGCAGAAGTTCCGGGACGGTTCGGCGATCAAGTACGACAGCGGCGATTTCGAAGGCTGCCTCGACAAGGTGGTCGAGCTTTCGGGCTATGCGGGCTTCGCCGAACGCCAGGCCGAGGCGCGGGCCGAGGGCCGTTACCTGGGGATCGGCGTTTCGAGTTGCATCGAGGATACGGGCGTGGGCCCGTACGAAGGGGCCACCGTCCGTGTGCAACCCGACGGCAAGGTGCAGATACAGACCGGCGCCGCGAGCCAGGGTCAGGGACACGAGACGATGCTGGCTCAGGTCTGTGCCGACCGGCTCGACGTTGCGCTGGAGGATATCTACGTCAGGGCCGCCGATACCGGTGCCTTCCCGCAGGGCGTGGGCACCATCGGCAGCCGGGTCGCGGTCAACGCCTCGACAGCGGTTTTCGATGCGGCGGAAAGCGTTCGGGACAAGGCGTTGCAACTTGCCGCCGAGCGGCTCGAGGCCTCGGTCGAGGATTTGGAAGTCGAGGACGGCGTAATCGGCGTCGCGGGCGTTCCGGAGATGAAGGTCACGTACGGGGAACTCGCGAAGCAGCTTGCGCCGATGGCGGGAGGCCCGCTGCCGAAAGGCTTCTCGCCGGGTCTCGAAGCGACGTCCTACAGGACTTCCGAAGGTATGCCGACGGCTTCGGGTTCCAACATCGCCGAGGTCGAGGTCGATATAGGCACCGGCGAGGTGCGCGTGCTGCGCTACTCGGTGGCGCACGATTGCGGGAAGATGATCAATCCGATGATGGTGGACGGGCAAATCGTGGGCGGCGTGGTCCACGGAATCGGCAACGCGTTGTTCGAGCGGCTGGTGTACGACGAGGCCGGGCAGCCGCTGAACAACAACTACGGCGAATATCTGCTGCCCATCGCCACCGAAATGCCTCCCATCGCGGTCACCCACCAGGAAACGCCTTCTCCGTTCAACCCGCTCGGCATCAAGGGCGCCGGGGAAGGCGGCACGATCCCGGCGACGGCGGCGGTCGTGGCCGCGATCGAGAACGCGCTTGAGCCGTTCGACGTGGTCATCCGGTCCTATCCGGTGAGCCCTGAGGAGCTTTGCGACCTGATCGAGGGTGGCGGGGCTTCGGAGCGGTCCGCCTGAGCGTGCGAGGCAGCCGCCCTACGACTTGCGGTTCAGGAGCGACTCCACCATCCGGGTGTTGTCGCTGCTGCTCTGCGCCGCGGGGCTGAGCCACACCATCAGGATCTCTGCGTCCTCCTGGCTCAACGTCGTGTAGGTGTGGGCCATCTGGCTGTCCATGTAGAGGCTGTCGCCCTCTTCCAGCCTGACGGGCTCGTAATGTTCCGTGTGGACCGCGACCGCGCCCTTCAGGACAAAGACGAACTCCTCGCCCGAATGGCTGATCATCCCGTCAGCGCTGTCGGGATCCCGGCTTCGGACCCGTTCAACCATCGGCATCATGCGCTTGTGCTGGATGTTGGTGCACAAGGCCCAGATATCGTAACTCTGGGTCGTCCTGTACTTGGCGTCGCCGGCCCGGGTGACGGTCATCCGGGCCGAGCCGGACCGGTCCTCGCTGTCGATCGAGACGAGTCGGCCGAGGGGAATATCCAGCCCCTCAGCGAGCCGCATCAGGTTCGCGAAGGTCGGCGACACCTGGTCGTTCTCGATCTTCGAGATCGCCGAGATCGAAATCCCCGTGGCCTGGGACACTTCGGCGAGGGTCATGCCGAGATCCTTGCGGATCCGCCGGACCCGCGGACCCAGCGTTCCATCCGTGCGCGCCGCGACGGGCCGTGTTCCGTCCCCTTCCATCTCTTCTGATTAGGCGCTGCGACGCGGAATGTCCACGGTCCGGTCAGGACGGGACAATGGGCAGAAGGAGATGGGACGGTCGGTCCGGACCCATGTGAATCGTCACGTCGCCGCCGTAAACCCTGGCCGGCCGGTCGCGCGAATCGTCGTGCTTGAACGGACCCACCCCGGTAAAGACGGCCCCCAGCGTGCCGAGTCCGACCGCCTGGCCGCCGGGCCATTCGTAGTCGCGCCCGCGCACCGACAGACCGACGCGATAGTCCTTGGGCACGACGATGCAGCTCGGCCAGATCTCGATATCGAGCTCGTAGACTTCGCCCGGAGTCAGGGGCTGGACCTCGTCGTGGGTGTGGTAGGGCCGGTAAGGCTCGGAGAGGCTTTGGTCGAGCTTGCGATGTGAGGCACGCAACCAGCCCTGTGCGATGGGCGTGTTCGGGTCGAGCGCGCCCTGGAAGGTTACTTCCCTGAAATCGG
Source organism: Defluviicoccus sp. (assembly GCA_022823775.1). Taxonomy (GTDB): domain Bacteria; phylum Pseudomonadota; class Alphaproteobacteria; order MPNO01; family MPNO01; genus MPNO01. The sequence continues at coordinate 11,001 of JAJEHI010000062.1, forward strand.
GCGCGAACACGCGCACCACGAGGAACAAATCCGCATCCTCCGTCGACGACGACACCCAGAGCTTGGCCGCCATGGGCCCGGTGATCTCGGTGTCCTCCGCCATCGGCGCGGTCACGAAGGTGGCGCCGTCGCCGAGCCCGGCATAGGTGACGGTGCCGTCCGCCGCCGGCTCCTCGGTGAGCGCGTGGTCGCCGGCGTTGAGATGGAATTTCGTCCATCTCGTGCGCGGGATCGGCCAGGCGTCCTCGTGGCGCTCGACGAACTTCTCGCCCGGATGGCGGACCTGAAGCTGGACCCGGGGCTGGTCCTTCCAGCCGGTGTCCTCGCCTTTCAGGAAATGGCCGAAGAACTTCTTCTGAAGGGCCACACCGTAATCGGTGTAGAACTCCGTCCAGTGCTCGATCCCGTGAACCTCCAGCCATTTCTGGTCCGAGGCCGAGCGCACGAATCCCTCGAAATTGCCGCGCGGATGGAGCCCCTGCCCGCCCCAGTTTCCGGACGAGAACAGCGGCACCTCCACCCTGGACCAGTCGGGCATGCGAGACTGCCAGTACTCGGCGCTGTCGAGCGGGTTGTCCTGGCAATCCTGCCAGAAATCGGCGCGGTTGGAGCCGAGCTCCTCCTGGCCGATTGTTGGCGGGCCCGCGACCCAGTCGCCGTTCATGCGGCTGCGGAACCCGTTCTTGCCGACGCCGTGTTGCACGGTCTTGACCTGGGACGGATACCAGGCGCGCCCGAAGGCGCACAGGATGCCGCCGTGATAGGCGAGGTCGCGGTAAAAGTCGGCCGCGCCTTCCCAGATGCATATCGCCGCGAGATGCGGCGGCTGGAGCGCGGCGACCTGCCACTGGTTCATCGCGTAATACGAAATGCCGTTCGCGCCCACCTTGCCGTTCGACCACGCCTGGGTGCCCGCCCACTCGATGCAATCGTGGAAGTCGCGCGCCTCGCGCGCCGACCAGATATCGAGGAAGCCCGGCGAGCGTCCGGCGCCGCGCGAATCGACGCGCACCACGGCATAGCCGTCGGGAACCCATTTTTCCGGGTCGACCACCTCCCAGTTCTGGTAGAGGTTGGACGAACCCGCGACCACGTCCGGATGGTTCTGGGCCATCCGGCGCCATTGATCGGTGTACAGGTCCTCGAAATGCAGGAGCTTCCCGTAGGGACCGTAAGAGATGATGACCGGGTATTTCCCGTCCTCGATCGGGCGGTAAACGTCGCAGCGGAGAACGACACCGTCATCCATCTCGATCGGCACGTCCCATTCGATCATCATCCCGTCCCTGATCTCGGTCCTGTGGTCGCTCATGAACATCTCCAGTCAATGATGCCGCCCTGGATTTGACGTCTGGCGGTTTTCTGATACGACAAATATACGCCAATACGATAATCGGGCCAGAAGGGAGGGCAGCCATGGCGGAACGCAGCGTGGAGATACTCGACCGGTCGGAGATGGTCGAAAGGATGACCGGGCTGCTGCAATTGAAGCCTGCGGAGACGGCCATCGTCACCGTAGACATGCATCGCGGCCATCTCGATCCGGAGGTCGCGACCATGCCGGCGAAGGCGGAAGACAGCGCCCGGGTGATCGCCAATGCCAAGGTAGTCCTCGACCTCGCGCGCGAGCACGGAATTCCGGTGATCCACGTCATCCTGGTCTACCGCAGGATCCCAAGCTTGGGGAGCGAAGGCATGACGGCGCCGTTCTGGGCCGCGATGTCCGAGATCACCGACGAGGAAAACCGCCTGACTCTCGGCCGCAAATCGACCGTGAACGACCACAACATCGAGGGCAGCCCCGGCACGCAGATCATTTCCGCGCTCTATGCCGAGACCGACTACGTGATCGACAACAAGAAGCGGCTCGATTGCTTCATGGGGACCGACCTTGACATGCTGCTGGAAAATGTCGGGGCAAGAAATGTGTGCCTGATGGGCATCAACACCAACACCTGCGTCCTCAACACGGCCTTCACCGCGCACAACAAGAACTATGCGGCGGTGGTGCTGTCCGATTGCGTCGCCAGCATGTATGGCGACGACCTCCACGAATTCGGACTTCAGAATGTCATGCGGTGCCTCGGCTGGGTGCTCGACAACGAACAGTTCGCCCGAAAGCTCGAAGAGGGGCGCCGGCTCAACGCCTAGGTGTCGGAGGGGAAGTCGGGCTGTTTCGTCGGATGGGCGTCGGCGAACGCATCGAGCGCCATGCAGGTCTCGAAAATCCGCATCGCGGTCGGATAAGCCTCCATCGGACAGCCGAACATGCGGCTGCCGACGATCTGCGGTACCAGGCAGAGATCGGCGAGGCCCGGCCGATCACCGTGGCAATAAGCTCCGGTATCGGAGCCGGCCGCCAGATGAGCCTCCATGGCGGCAAGGCCAGCGCCCATCCAATTGCGGATCCAGGCCGCAAGCTGCTCGTCCGACAGTTCGAGATCCTCGGTCAGATACTTCCGGATCCGCGGGACGATCAGCGGATGCGAATCCGAACTCGCGATCTGGGCAATGCCTCGCACCCGAGCGCGACCCGTGGGATCGGCCGGAAGCAGCGGCGGCTCGGGGCAGGTCTCGTCGAGATACTCGACGATCGCGAGGGACTGGAAGAGGGCCGTGCCGCCGTCGACCAGCGTGGGCACGACGGGTTGGGGATTGACCGCGAGATAGGACTCCCGGAACTGGTCGCCCTCAAGCAGATCGATCGTCTCAATGTCACACGGAATTCCCTTGAGATTGAGCGCGATGCGCACGCGAAACGACGCGAGCGAACGCCAGTAACTGAACAGTTTCATCTTTCCTTTCCCCAACGTCCCGGAGCCGCGCCGTGAGCGATACAGGAACGACCAGATTTGCCAACCTTTTTTCGCCGGGGCGAATCGGCGGCGTCGCGCTGGACAACCGCGCCGTCGTCGCGCCGATGACGCGGATCAGCGCGGGTCCGGGCGGGCTGGCGACCGACGAGATGGCGACCTATTACGCCGACTACGCCCGCGGCGGGTTCGGGCTGGTCATCACCGAGGGCACCTATATCGACGAAGCCCACAGCCAGGGCTATGTCGACCAGCCCGGCATCGCCAACGACGCCCAGCGCGATTCCTGGAAGAAGGTGGTGGACGCCGTCCACGCCGAGGGCGTGGCGATCTTCATGCAGTTGCTGCACGCGGGCGCGCTGATCCAGCACAACGACTATGTCGGCGAGGCCGTCGCCCCGTCGGCCGTGGAACCGGTGGGCGAGATGGCGCCGCACTACAAGGGCGACGGAAAGTTTCCTATTCCGCGCGAAATCACCAGACAGGAAATGAAGGACATCGCCGCGGGGTTCGGCGCCGCTGCCGTCAGGGCGATCGACTCCGGTTTCGACGGCGCGGAGATCCATGGCGCGAATGGATATCTCGCCGATCAATTCCTCACCGATTACACCAATGCGCGCGACGACGAGTACGGCGGGCCGACGGCGCGAAGGGTACGCTACCACACGGAAATCGTCGCCGCCGTGAAGCAGTCGCTCAACGGCCGCGCCCCATTCGGGATTCGCATCTCCGAGACCAAGGTCAACGATCTGGCCCATAGCTGGGCGGACGGAGCCGACGACGCGAAGACGATTTTCGGCGCGGTTGGCGAGGCGGGGCCGAGCTACATCCACGTCAACGCCCATCGCGGCTTCGAACCGGTCTTCGGGTCAGGCAAGTCGCTCGCCCGCCTGGCCCGGGAAGCTGCGCCGGGCGACGTGGCGATCGTCGCCTGCGGCAAGCTGAACGACCCTTCCCTGGCGGACGCACTGCTCGAAGACGGGACCGCCGATGCGGCCGCGATCGCCAAGGGCGCGCTCGCCGACCCCCACTGGCCGAGAAAGATCGCGCGGGACGAGACGCCTGTGGCCTTCGATCCGGAAATGCTCCGCCCCTATGCCACTCTGGAAAACGTCAGGCGGTGGAAAGAAGGCCGAGGATTGCGGAATGCCGCGCGGGTCGGCCAGTAGCGCCCTCCGCTCACTCCTCGCAGAAATCGAACCAGGTGGTGCCGTTCTCCGCCCTGATGCGGCCCGCCGACGCGCCAGGAAAATGGGCCGGCAGAATCACCGTGTCGGTATCGGCATAGCGCTCGACGAAGGCCATCCGGGTGCGACGCGACTCCTCGGGATCGGTGCAGTAAACCGTGGAAAGCTGGGGCTCCGGCACCTGTAGCGGGTAGTGCATGAGATCGCCCGAAAACACCGCCGTCTCGCCGCCCCGCGCGAGGTTGAGGCAGTTATGGCCGGGGGTATGCCCCGGCGTAGGCTCGATGGAAAACCCGGTCTCGATCTCGAAGTCCTTGTCGACGAACGTCACCTGACCGGCCTCCACCACCGGCAGCACGCTGTCGACGAACACGCTGTGCATGTGGTCGATCTCCTTGTGCGCCGTCTCCCAGTGGCGGTACTCGGTATCGCCGAACAAGTAGGTCGCGTTCGGGAAGGTCGGCACCCAGCGGCCGTTCTCCAGCCTCGTGTTCCAGCCGACGTGATCGACGTGGAGGTGGGTGCAGAAAACGAAGTCGATGTCTTCTGGTGTCGCGCCGGCAGCCTTCAGGCTGGCGAGCCACGGCCATTTCTTGCGATGCCAGTTGGGGAAATGGGGGCGTTCCTTGTCCTCCCCGACGCAGGCGTCGATCAAAATGGTGTATCGGCCGGTTCTGACCAGGTAGCTCTGGAAGGCGAAGATCATCTTCCCGGTTTCGGGCGCCAGGCAGACGGGTTCGAGCCAGTGGCGGTGGCGCTCGACCATTTCGGGGGTGGCGTCCGGGTAGACCTCCAGGGGATCGCGATATGGCCGAACCGCTTCCCGCACGGCCCAGATGCCGACATCCCCGCAGCGTCTCGGTTTCATCCCCGCCTCCTCACCGTTGCAGAACCCTATCACGCGGGGAGGATGCCACTTCAGGCTTTCTCGCCCCATATGCACGAGCGTCCCAACCGAAAGGCGCAAGGGAGCTGTTGCCGCCATCGTCGCGAGACGAACGATCGAGCTGGCGTCGTTCGCACGGTCGGGACGAGGGTGACGGTGCGTCGCCCCACGCCCGGATCCCTCCCATACGCTACCGGGACATCCAAACGGCTGGCGTGGTGGCAAGCTCTCACACCCAGTATCCAGTCGACTGCCTCGCCAGCGGACCCAAAATCCCTCCGCCGGGGTGGTTTGGCCTGCGCCCGGTCAGTTCCTGCGATACGGTATTCCGATCGCCGCCGGCCCCTGGCTCTTGCCGCCGACGACGATGAGAATGGCGAGCGTCAGCACATAGGGAAACATCAGCATGAACTGGTGCGGGATGGCGAGCCCGACCGCCTGGCCGCGGAACTGAAGGGCGTCGGCGGCGCCGAAGATCAGGCAGGCTATCATGCCGCCGACCGGGTTCCAGCGCCCGAAGATCAGCGCCGCCAGCGCGATGAAGCCGCGCCCGGCGACCATCTCGTCCTGGAAGAAGTGCAGCTGTCCGAGCGAGAGAAACGCCCCGCCAGCGCCGGCCAGCGCGCCCGACAGCACCGTGCAGGCATAGCGTACCCGGAGCGGATCGATGCCGACCGAGGACGCGGCATGCGGGTGCTCTCCGGCGGCGGTGATCATCAACCCCCAGCGCGTCCTGTAGAGGATCACCCAGAGCACGGGGACCAGCAGGAAGGCGACATAGACCAGGGCGTGCTGGTGGAAGAGGACCGGCCCGAGCAAAGGGAGGTCGGCCAGCAGGGGCAGCGAGACAAGATCGAAATGGGGCACCACGCGCTGCTGCTCCTTGAGCCCGAAGACGATGCGGATCAAGAAGCTGGAGAGGCCGAGGCCGAGCAGGTTGATCGCGGTGCCCGAGACGATCTGGTTGGCGCCCAGAGATATCGAGACGAAGGCGTGGATCCAGGCGACCAGGGCGCCGGCGACGACCCCGCAGGCGAAGCCCAGCCACGGCGAGCCGATGAACCAGGCGCCGAACACGCCCGTAAGCGCAGCCATCAGCATGGTGCCTTCGAGGCCGATATTGATGATGCCCGCGCGCTCGTTGAGGATTCCGCCGAGCGTGGCGAACAGCAGCGGCGTCGCCAGCCGGATCGTGGCGGCGAAGTAATCGGGGTCAAGCAGGCCGAAGAACATCTCCATCGCCGCCCCCTCAACCCCGCCTGCGCCGGCGGTGCCATTCGAGCACCGCGACGCCGAGGATGAACAGGATGACCATGCCCTGAATCACCAGGATCAGCGAGGTCGGGAGCCCGGTCGTCCTCTGCATCTGGTTGGCGCCGACCCTGAGGGCGGCGAACAGGAAGGCCGCGAACACCACGCCGATGGGATCCGACCGGCCGAGGAACGCCACCGCGATTCCGTCGAAGCCGTAGCCCGGGGAGAAGAAGTCGAGCAGTCGGTACTGGCCGCCGATCATCTCGGTGGTGCCGGCGAGCCCCGCGAGCCCGCCGGAGACGCTCATCGCGCCGAACACGTAGCGGTTGACGGGCACCCCGGCGAAGCGCGCGGTCCCCGTCGACTCGCCGACTGCGCGCAGCTTCAGCCCGAACGGCGTGCGCCACAGAACATAGGCCGTGACGAGGGCGAAACCGACGGCGATGAAGATGGCGATCGAAAGGTCCGACTTGGCGTACAGGACCGGAAGCCGGGCGCTCTCGGCGACCATGGCCGTCTGGTGGAAGAAGCCGGGCGGTTCCGCCAGCGGGCCGTGGACCAGGTAGCTCACGAAGAATATCGCGACGAAGTTGAGCATGATCGTCGAAATGATTTCGTTGATCCCTCGTGCGGACCGCAGATAGCCCGCGACTCCGCCCCACGCCGCGCCGGCCATGAACCCACCGGCAATGGCGAGCGCGATGTGCAGCACCGCCGGCAGGCCGGTGAGGTAGATCCCGATTACCACGCTCGCCAGCGCGCCGGCGTAGAGCTGCCCCTCCGCGCCGATATTGAGCAGGTTGCAGCGGAAGGCGAATGCCACGGCGAGCCCGGTGAAGATCAGCGGAGTGGTGCGCGCGAGAGTGTTGCCGAGCGCGAACCCGTCGCCGACGGCGCCTTGAAGCAGTGCCCAATAGGCGACGAGGGGGTCGGCGCCGGCGAGCAGGATCAGCACCGCGCTCGCCGCCAAAGCGAGCGCGATGGCCGCGAGCGAAATCGATGTCGCGCGCAGAACCTCGGGAATGCGTGCGGCCGCAGCCTCACTCACGATGCGCTCCCCGTCGCAGCCTCGCGCGACGCGATCCCCGACATCATCAACCCGATGGTCTCACGCGTCACCTCGTCGGCGTTCACCTGCCCCATCGCCCGACCCTCGTACATCACCAGTATCCGGTCGCTGAGGGCGAGGATCTCATCGAGCTCGGTGGAGACCAGGAGGATCGCCATGCCGTCGTCGCGCGCGGCCAGCAAGCGCCGGTGGACGTATTCGGTTGCGCCCACGTCGAGCCCGCGGGTCGGCTGCGCCGCCAACAGCAGCTTCGGGCCGAGACCGAGCTCGCGCGCAAGCACGAGCTTTTGCTGATTTCCGCCCGACAGCACGGAAGCCGGGATGTCGGGACCCGGCGCCTTGATCGAGAAGGTTTCGATCGCCCGCACGGTCGCATCGCGCATCGCGCCCACGCGGAGCCAGAAGGGCGAGCCGAACGGGGGGCGGCCACTCGACTTGAGGGCCAGGTTCTCCCACAGACGGAAAGACATCAGGAGGCCGGTCTGGTGGCGGTCCTCGGTGACATGACCGATATCGCGGAACCGCGCGCCGCGCGAGGGGGCAAGCCCGGGCAGGTCGAGGCGCCCGTCTTCGACGGCGCGCACGCCCGCGATCGCCTCCGTCAGCTCCTTCTGGCCGTTGCCGTCGACGCCGGCGATTCCGAGTATTTCGCCCTCGAACAGCGAAAATCCGACGCCGTCTACCGCGCGCAAGCCCCGGTCGTCCCGGACGCTCAGGTCTTCGATCCACAAGACCGGGGCGCCCGGCCGGCTGCTGCGCCTGCGCGGCGGCACGATGTCGCGGCCCACCATGAGTCTGGCGAGTTCGGACGGGTCGGTCTCGGCGGCGGCCACCGTGCCGGCGAGCCGACCGCCGCGCAGCACGCTGATCCGGTCGGCGACCTCCATCACCTCGTTGAGCTTGTGCGAGATAAAGATGATTGCCTTGCCGCTTGCCGCAAGGCTCCGCAGGACGCCGATCAGGTGTTCCACCTCCGATGGCGCCAGCACCGCCGTCGGCTCGTCGAGGATCAACAGATCGGCATCGCGGTAGAGCGCCTTCAGGATCTCCACCCGTTGCTGGGCGCCGACAGGCAATTGCCATACCTGGGCGTCGGTATCGATGTCGAGCCCGTGCGCCGCGGCGAGTTCGCGGATGCGGGCGGCGGCCGTCCTGAGGTCGAGCAGGGGGCTGCCCCGCGCGTTCGCGGTCTTGAGGCCGAGTACGATGTTCTCGACCACGGTGAGCGGCGGGACCAGCATGAAGTGCTGATGCACCATGCCGATCCCGGCGGCGATGGCATCGATCGGAGAGGTGAAGCCAACCTCCTCACCGTCCAGCAGCATGCGCCCGGAATCCGGCCGGTGCAGGCCGTAGAGCGCATTCATCAGTGTCGTCTTACCCGAGCCGTTCTCCCCCAGAAGCGCGTGGATCTCGCCACGGTCGACCGCAAAATCGACGCGGTCGTTGGCCACCACGCCCGGGAAGGTCTTGGTGATCCGCTCCATGCGCAAGAGGGGCATCGCCAGATTCCCAGAGATGCGGAATGAAGACGCCCGCCGCGCTGAGGGCGGCGGGCGATATCGCGCTGCCGGCCGGCCTAGATCTTGTTGATCTTCTGCTTCATCAGCGCCGGCACGTTGGGCGCTGGGACCTTGACCGCACCGGACTTGATGTCGGCGACCAGTTTGGCGACCTCGGCCTTCACGCTGTCCGGAACCATCGGCCCGTAGGGGCCGACCTCAAGCACTCCGGACGCGAGCCCGAAGCTGTTCGGTCCCGCCTTGAACTTGCCGTCCATCACCGACCGGATCGACTTGAGCAGCATGTCGTCCACCTTGATCACCGCCGAGGAGACGACGAGATCGGGGGCGAGGCTCCTCTGGTCGGCGAAATAGCCGATCACCGGCACCTTCTTCTCCTTCGCCGCCTGGATCACGCCCAGCCCAGTCGCGTCCGCCATGTGGGCCACGATGTCGGCGCCCTGCGAGATCACCGCGCGCGCCGCCTCCTTGCCCTTGACCGCGTCGTAGAAGGTCCCGGTATAGATCGCGACGAATTTCGCCTTGGGCTTGGCGGCCAGCACTCCCTTGCGGAAGGCGTCCACCTGGATCCGGATCGGCGGGATTTCCCAGCCGCCGACCGCTCCGACGATGCCGGCCTTGCTGAGCTTGGCGGCCAACTGGCCGGTCACATAGAACAGCTCCTGGAAGGAGACGTAGAGATTGGCGAGGTTCTTGGCCTTGCCCGAACCATAGGTGTTGAAGAAATGCTTGTCGGGGTTTTCCGCCGCGACCTTGGCGATCGCATCGCCCCATTGGAATCCGTGGGCGTAGATCACGTTGTAGCCGCGATTGGCGTAGTCGCGAAGCGTGGCGACGAAATCGGGCCGCTTGACGCTTTCCGAAAACGCCACTTCCACCTTGTCGCCCAGGGTCTTCTTGATCAGCATCAGCCCGGCATGCGCGCTGGCATTGAAGCCCTTGTCGCTGACCGCGCCGGGCAGAGCCAGCGCTACCTTGATCTTTTCCGCGCTGGCTGCGCTGGCGGACAGGGCGAGGCCGGCGGCGGCGGAAAGCGCGAGCAGGTTCCTTATAGCCGATAGGCGTGACTTGTCTCGCATTGGCCGTTCCTCCTGTGGGTTGTTGTCGTTCTATGGCACCAGCAAAAGTGTAAATCGCGACGAGTCCGCGTCAATAGATGCCCCTTGCGGGGCGCGCTCTGCCTTCCCAGAATTCGCGGACGCCGTCCTGCGCGGGAGCGCCCGCCCGTCATGCTGACACTATACCGCGACCACAACGCGGTCTGTTGCCACAAGGTCGAGTTGGTTCTGGCCGAAAAGGGACTGGACTTCGAGGCCGTGACGGTTCCCTTGTTCCGCAGCGCGCAGTACGACCCGGACTATCTCCGGCTAAATCCACGCGGCGTGGTGCCGACCCTGGTGCATGACGGCGCGACGATCATCGAATCGACCGTCATCTGCGAATACGTGGACGAGACCTTCCCCGCCTCGCCGCTGATGCCCGGCGACCCGGCCGGGCGAGCGCAGGTTCGTCAATGGACCAAGCTGGTCGACGAGGAAATCCACGAAGCCGGCTCGGTGCTGAGCTTCTGCGCCATGTTCCGAGACCGCATGCTGGTCATGGAAGAGGCGGAACGGGAAGAGCGGTTTCGCAATGTGGGCAACCCGGGCCGCGAGGATTTCTACCGGTCTTCGGTCGAGGATGGGGTCGCCTCGCGTTTCGCATTCAGAGCGGTCGCCGCATATGAGAGGCTGGTCCGGGATCTGGAGGCCCGGCTGGCGACGACCAGGAGCTGGCTGGCCGGGGGCCGGTACTCGCTCGCCGAGGCGGCGGTGACGCCCTATTTCGCCCGTGCCGAATATCTCGGTCTGCTCGATATCTGGATCGCCGGCCATCCCGCGACCGCGGCCTGGTGGGGTCGCATCAAGTCACGGGCGAGCTTCGCGACGGTCCTGACCGGTACGCTCTCGAATGCCGACCTCGCGGAAATGAGCGCCTCGGGGGACAAGATCCGAACCCGGGTGGAGGCACGGCGCGACGAGTACTTGGACGCATATGCCTCGCGTCTCGTCCGGCCGTACAGCCCCGGAGAAAGGGAGAAAGACGGTGCCTGAAAACTGCGACATCCTGATCCGAAACGCGCGGCTTCGCGGAGCGGCGGAGGGGCTGCGAGATATCTCCATCGCCGGAGGCATGATCGACCGGATCGGTCCCGGGCTCGAGGTCGCGGCCGATACCGAGATCGATGCCGCGGGCGGGTTGGTCACCGAATCCTTCGCCAACCCGCATCTCCACCTGTGCAAGGTGTGGACGCTTGAGATGATGCACGAGGAATCTCTCAAGGCCTATCGCGAGAGTTCGATGGGCAAGGCGATGTCCGCCATCGAGCGGGCCAGCATCGTCAAGGAGAATTACCATGCGTCCTGGATCACGGAGAACGCAAGGCGCGCGGCCGCGCTCGCGGCGCTGCACGGCAACCTGCATATCCGCGCCTTTGCCGATGTCGATACCAAGGCAGGGCTGGAGGGGGTGAAGGGCGTGCTTGTGGTCAGGGACGAGTTTCGCGGCATTGTCGACATCCAGGTCGTCGCATTCGCCCAGGACGGGATCGTCCGCGAACCCGGCGCCGAGGCGCTGTTGCGCGAGGCGATGGAACTCGGGGCCGATGTCGTTGGCGGGATCCCGTGGATCGAGTTCACCGACGCCGACGCCGCCCGGCATGTGCGGATCTGTTTCGATCTCGCTCAGGAATTCGACAAGGACGTCTCGATGCTGCTCGACGACGCCGGCGACCCGGGCCTGAGGACGCTCGAGATGATGGCGATCGAGGCGATCGAGCGGGGCTGGGAAGGCCGCGCTCTGGCGCATCATTGCCGCGCCATGGCGCTCTACCCGGAGGCTTATTTCAAGCGCCTCTCGGCGATCCTAAAACGCGCCGGTGTCCCGGTGGTGAGCGATCCGCATACCGGCCCGCTGCACGCGCGCGTCCATGAACTTCTCCAAGACGGCGTCCTGGTCTGTCTCGGACAGGACGACATCTCGGACGCCTACTACCCGTTCGGCCGCAACAACATGCTGGAAGTCGCCTTCCTCGCCTCCCACCTGCTCTGGATGACCGCAAGCGAGGAGATCGACCGGCTCTACGAGCTGGTGACGGTGGATGCCGCTCGCGCGATGAATGTCGCGGACTTCGTCCTGGCGCCGGGCAATCCCGCTCATCTGGTGGTGCTGGAGGAACCGAATACGGTCGAGGCGCTGCGCAACCACAGCGCCCCCGCCCATGTGGTAAGCCACGGGGCCGTCCTCGACCGTGAGCGCATGGCCACCTTGGCGGCCGGCTAGGGGCTGTTAACACTATTGCACTTCATCGACGATGAATGCGATGAGGATGAAGTCTAGGAACAGGGTGTCGAGCTTCTCGAAACGTGTGAAGATGCGCCGGAAGCCCTGTGCTGTCGGAACAGGCGCTCGACTTCGTTGCGCCGCTTGTACATCTCGCGGTCGTACTGCCAAAGCCGGAGCCGGGTCCTGAGCGGCGGCACCACGGGCTGGTACCCCAGGTCGAGCACGAGCTGTCGGGTCGCGTTGTAGGGCGGGACGCCGGCGGTAGGTTCGCGGTAGGTAGATTCGCGGTCTTCGTTGGGCAGAATCGAAGCGGCAGGCGGGGCGACCACGGTCACGTCGGCATGCCCGCAATCTCTACTCGTAGGTAACCCTTCGCCGAGGACCGCCCGTCTGGTTTGGCGAGCTTCGACGAGAGTGATTGATCGTTGATGGCCGCCGGCTTGGTGTCGATCAGCCGATCAAGTGGACACGATCGCGGATGCTGGAGGAAGCGCAGGAGCCGATTGGCACAGAGGAAGGCCGGTCTCCCCCTCGTCGCCGTTGGAGCGAGGCCGAGAGACCTCGGATCATGGCGGAGAGCTACCAGCCGATGTTTCTGTATCGGTTGTGGCGCGGCGCCACGACGTGAACACCAATCAGCTGTTCTGCGGGGGGGAGGGCTCGGGAAACGACCCCTCCTACCCGGCCCTTAGGAATATAATTTCCCAAGAAGTTCCATGGTATGGAGAACATCATGCGCTATCGCCTGATCTTCGCGGCCCTTTTGCTCACGACTACGGCCCACGCCGAGCCACGCACCGGCGGCGTCTACGACCGACCGATGCTGGTCCGCCCTGGAATTAACGATCTCGGGATCACAGTAGGTAAGTTTGTCGACTGTGCGGAAGAGACGATTAGCGCCGCTGTCCAGCATTCTGGACGCGATTCCAGCCTGAGCAACCGCGTTGCGGTGAGGACTGCGGACCAGTCCATGACGCTGACGGCGGCCGGGGGGAGCGGGCCGCTCCACTTGCATTCGACATCACGCCAGAGGCGGCACTCGTAAAGAGCGTGGTCCTGCGGGGGAAAGTCTATCGGTCCACTAAGGTCAAAATGCAAATGGTCCTGATGCTGAGCGGTAGTTGCCATTGAAGTGGCCCCGGAAAATCGGACAGTTCGTCAAGGCGTATTCCACCGTCTGACGGAGGGATGCAGATGAGCGGAAAGCGACGTCGGTTTTCAGGGGAACAGAAGCCGAAGATTGCACTTGAGGCGCTGCGTGGGGAGGAGAGAGCAGCCGGTAGCGGGCTGGCCGATACCTGCCGAAGCGGCGGACGATCGGGGGAGTGCCCGGGGCCGGGACGGGATAACGCTCCGCATTCCCGATGCCGGCACCGGGGCGTCGCGCTCCTGTCCCGATCGAGTCACAGTATTCGCGACGCGATCCGGACGAGGCGGTATTGCGCGTCCGGAGCGATCCCGGCGCCGGACCGGCGCCTCATATCGAGAAGTCGCGGTCCTGGCTTCTGTCCCGCCGGCGCGATCGCTCCTGGGCGCGCTCGTTCCGGAGCCGTTCGATTTCCGCCCGGTCCTCGCGCAGCAGCGTCCGGTTGAGCGTCTCCGAGAGTGTGCGCAGCGTCTCCACCCCCGACCTGTCTTCCGGGAGTTCCGCCGCCCGCTCCAGGTCCCCCTTCGCCTCGGCCAGCAGGGCCTCGGCCCGCGACGGTCGCCATTGTCCCCGTTGTGGTTCCAACGATACCACCGCCGGCACCAACACTCTCACGGTGTCGTGCAGCGTCCTCCACATGCGCTCAATCACGTTTTCGGATACCGCCGGCGCCCCCCGCGAGGCAGCACAGTGCGGGCGAGGATCGTTATCAGACTTCCGATGGCGCGATGCGGAGCGTTCCTCCGGTGTCCGAACCTGACGGTCGGATCACGATGTCGATATCGCACCCTGCGGTTTCCGGCGGATGGTTACACCCGGACGCCGAAGGGAAGCCCACCAAGTTTCCGGTCCCGCTGGATCGGCTCGGCGGACGCAAGGACTGGCCCGCCGCGCGGCTCAAGGTCTCCCGCCGCTCGATCGACAGCTACACCTCCCGGATCGCGCCCACCCCCATCGCCCCTTCACGCCCGGCACGGGGCGGCGGGTCTGGTCGGGGAACCGCGTGAGCGCGGCGCCCCAAGCGCCCACCGCGAAGCGCTCTCCTGCCTCTCCCTCGAGTCTGGGGGACTCAGGGAGAGTCAGGACGGAATCAGAAACCCTATGTTTTCTGCAGGTTTCCGACGAAAAGCGTTCCGGCATGACACGCTCAGCGTTCCCGCATGACACGCTCAGCGTTCCCGCATGACACGCCCAGCGTTCCCGCATGACACACCCCGACCCTTGGGTGTGTCATGACGGAACGCCTACGCCGCTCCCAATGCTACTGAACGAGCGCGAGCAGCAACCAATCGCGGTCATTGCCGCTTCCCCGGCCCGAACAGGCGGAAGCTGCCGTTGCGGTCGGTCTCGACCTCTATCACGCCGTCGATTTCCAGGCGGGTCCGGGCTCTTCGCGCCAAAAACCGGTGTTTCCGATCATCGCCGTCCAAGCCGATCATCCGGGCTAGATCCGCATCGGTCAGCAGCGGCACATAACGTGCGGCCGGGTTATCCACAGTGTCATGTGAGGAGCGCACAATACGGCCGCCCTTCCGACGCACGGGCCGTCCGTCCGCGTGTAGCAGGGGCGCGGCGACCTCGCGCGTTATCGGGTGCCCGTGCCGCGCTGACCGGTCCAGGTATGCGGCCACGGCGAGATAGGCTCGATAGTGCGCCGCCGACTCGGTGCCGTATTGCCGCAGCCGGGGCCACTCGATCCGCGCGCCGCTGGCCGCGGCCTTCGGAATCCGGATCGTGAACTCGACAAGAGGATCGTCGGGCGATTTCGGGATCGCGGACGGGAGCAGCACCGCCACGCTGCCGATCCCAGGCACCGGCACATAGCTAAGCTCGCGGCGTATCCGATGCAGCGCGGCTGGCAAGCGCTCCCAATCGCGCCGGCGGTTCGTCCAGCCGTTCGGGTGCAGCCACGCCTCAATGGACGGCGTTCCGAGCACCGGCCAGTCAGCTTCATGCCTGCGCAGATGCGGAAAGCGCAGCGTGCGCCAATGCCCGTCGCGCTCGCCTGTGGCGAGGTGCAGCAGCGCACCGACGAACAGCCGCATATCCCACGGCGCGCCTCGGCCCGCCGCCATACTTTCGCCCCCCGCCCGGTCGAACATCCAAAGCAGCCATGACGGGCAGTGCGGGATCTCCAGCTCGAAGCCGGGCAGGGCGAGTTGCGTTCCTTCCGTCGGCTCGCGGCCGGGCAGGTCCGGCAACTGGACATCTTCGTCCGTCAGCTTGTGAAGTCGCGGCAGGCTGCCCCGGCGCTTCGGAAGGAACGGAGGCGTTTCGCGCGGCTTGGCCTGCCACTCCCGGATGATGGCCGCGAGAGGGTGTGCCGGCCGCTCGCCCTCCGGCATTTCGCGCCACAGCCGGTGTACATGATCGACACTGCCGGACCGGCATCCGGAGACGTCGAACACCAGCGCGACAATCGCCGCTTGGGAGGGCCAGGTGAACAACTGCCACGAGCCGTGCGGGCATCGAGGCAACCGGTCCGCCGGCCATTCCAGCCGGAAGACTACGCACAGGGAATCGCTGGCGGCCCGTCTCGCCGCGACCGGGCAGGGCGGATCGCCCGCCGGCCGGCCGCGATTGTCCAGTCCCGTGGGCGAGAGCCACGCAGCCACGGCCTCCGACGAGGGGATCATCTCAGGGGGACAGTCCTCGCCAGGATGCACTCGCCGCCACTCGACACCGGCCACCCCGGCGATGATGTCCGCAGGGGTACGAGCCTCGAGCAGGGCCGCCCGCAAGGCTCGATCCCGAGTCGGGCCGCGGCGGGTCACGCCGCGAGCTCTGATCCGTCCGTTGCCGCGCCGCCGCCAAGTTCGTCGGATGGCTCGCCGGCCTGCCAGCCGTTCTCCGTCGCCCGAAAGCCGACGATGGCGTCCATGCCATTACCGTGCAACCTGCCGGCACGGATCGGCGCGACCTCGCACCAGATCCGCGCCGGACCGTAGTTCGCCTTCGCGACGGCGAGGCATCGGAACCGCGCGCCCGGCTCCCCCTGCCAAGTCATGTTGAGCGCCGCTCGCGCTCCGTCCGTCCATGCGGCCGACCCGCCGACCTGGCCGGGATCGTACGGATCGGCCGAGTTTTTCCCGTTTCCGCGCGCCGCCTTGGTCGAGTGCGCCACGATCAGCACGCCGGCCCCGATCCGACCGGCCGCCTCGGCAACGGCGCCGAGGAACTCCCGCACCGGCGCGGCAGCGTTCGGCTCCCCGACAAAGGCCGAAAGCGCGGGGTCGATCACGATCAATGCAGGCTCTATCCGCTCCGCTTCCGTCCACAGGTCGCGCCAGCCGGCAAGCGGGCCGGGGCGAGCGTTGTAAAACCCGCCGCGGGCATCGGACGGACCGAACAGGGGCCGCCCCGTCATCGGCAGGACATGGACGCGGGCAAGCGCTCCGTCCCTCACGCCGCCCGCAGCTGCCGCCGCGAGGGCCTTCGCGCGCCACGCGGTCACCGAGGGGTCGTCCTCGTAGGTGGCGAACAGCACCGGGCCGTTCTCGCCGGCGAACAGGGGCGGGTTACCAGCGATCCCGTCGCCGAAGCCAGCCATGCCGCACCCGATCGACAGGGCGAGGGAGGATTTCGCGATACCGCCTTCGCCGGCCAGCACCGCCAACGTGCCGCGGGCGACGAGCGATCCGCCATGGCCATGCGCGGCCAAGAGCCGATCCGGCAGGCAGGCCGCGATGTCGATCAGCGGTTGGGCACGGCGCACGCCAAGCGCGGCCTACACCGCGGCATCATCGGGATTGTCGAGCGCAGCCTCGAGCCGGGCGCGCGGCGATGCCTCGCCATCGGTCGGCGGGTCGGACAGGAGCGTCTTGGCACTTTCGATCACTCCGGCGCGGCGTTGCGGGTCGTTGCCGGCGGCACGCCATTGCTCGCGCAGGTACGCTACGAAGGGGTCATTATCGGTCATGTCGTCATCCGTTCCGACACCCCCGCCGTGTCGGCCACGGTGCGCGGGTCGATCGTCGGCGGGCGGGCTTTCGCTGGCTTCCTGAGCCGCCTCGGTGGCCTGTTCCGGTGTCGGTTCGGGCTCGCCGTCGGAAATTTGGCCATCTTGGCCAATTTTCTCCGGCGGCCGTCCCGGCGCCGCGAACTCCGCCCCGCACGCCCGCATAGAATGGACCGCGTAAAGCGCGATATCCGCACTCTTGAGGTGCCGCCGGCAGTACGCCATTATGCGCCAGCTCGTAAATCGCCGTTTTCCGGAGATCGAACAGCTTTTCGAGGTTCTCGCGGCGCCGCAGGCGCTCAAGTTTTTCCATCATGCGGCGTCCGGCTGTGGCGCACGGTTGTCGGCCGAGCGTTGCCCGTCCCGTTTTGCCGACGCCTCCTTGATAAATGCGTCCACCTCGTCTGACCGCCACCGCACGGTTTGCGGCCCAAGCCGAAGCGGCTGCGGGAAGCCCCGCTTTCGCATTCGGTGCAGCGTCGCGATCGAAACGTCTAGCCGCTCGCATACAGCCGTCGCGTCAATCAACCTATCGTGGTCGTTAGCCATTTCGTCGGGCTCCCCATCGTTCGACTGAGCGCATATTCTGTCCGCGATCGCCAACGCATTTCGACAAAAAAACTTCAGCGGAACTTTGGGTTCGTTTAGAGCCGTTTCGTGCCGTTTTGGCGGTTTTCGATGACCAATCTGCGCCGGTTTGGGCGCCATGGAATCGATGTTGTTGTCCTGCAACTCATTGAAAAGACAGTGAATTCTAGAGTGGAACAGCTTGAAAGAGCGGGACAGGCTGCGTGAGGCCCGTTTTGGAAACGTCGAGAATCAACCGCAGCCTGGCCAGATTTGACCCCGGTTCGGGGCGTTTCGAAGGCGGTACTGTCGCCGCGTATCAGGGTGAACTGCCGCGCGATCCACTACTGGATCGAAACGGGCCAGCTGGACCGGGCTCTCGGCCAGTGCCTGCGGGTACGCGCCGCGCCCACCAGTCGCAGGTGGGCGCGTCTAGCCAACCACCCCCGCGTGACCGGCAACGACGCCTGAGTGTCGAAGCTGCAACACGTTCGCATCGGCCCTGTCCGAAGTGACGAACACGGCCCATGCGTCCATCAGCGCGCGGCGCTTTTCAAGCAAGTCTGACCTGGCATAAGCCGCTTCGGCCTTGTCCTTGATGACGTGCGCCAGCGCGCTCTCCATGACGGCGTGCGGCGTGTTCGTGCACTCCGACGCCCAGTCACGGAAGCTCGACCGGAAGCCGTGAACGGTCGCATCGATGTCCAGTTTCTGGAGCAGCGACCAAAACGCAACGTTCGACATCACCCCACCGCCCCGAGCGCTCGGGAATACGAAGTCGGAGTCGTCCCGGCGGTATTTCGCCGCCTCGGCAAGCACCGCGAGCGTGGCATCGGCAAGCGGCACCCGGTGCTCCTTCTTCGCCTTCATCCGGCTGGCCGGAACCGTCCAAATCGCAGCGTCCAAGTCGATCTCGTTCCACGTCGCGCCCCGCACCTCGTTCGATCGTGCAGCCGTCAACACGAGGAACTCGAATGCCAGCTTGGTAGAGGGAAGGGCCACGCTGCCACGGACCGCAGCTACCGTCGCTCCGACCTCGGCGTAGGGGACCGCCTTGTGATGCGCCTTCGCTGTGCCGACCCTCGGGAGCGCCGCCGCAACCGCGTCAACAGGATTGCTTTCGCGGTAGCCGTTCGCCATCGCCCACTTCATCACCGCACCGATCCGCTGCTTCACCCGCTGCGCCGTTACGCGCTTGGTGTTCCAGATCGGCGTGAGCGCCGCCAGCACGTCGGCTGACGTGATCTTGTCCACCCGCTTCCTCATCAGCGCCCTTGCGTACTCGCTCAAGCTCGACCGCCATTGCGCCTCGGACTTCCCGTCGCGCCATGTCTCGCGCTGAATCTCTATCACCTTGTCGAGCGCCACCGCGAAGGTCGGCACACCACCTGACCGCGGGTCCTTCCCCTCGGCCACCGCCCGCCGGTTGACAAGCGCGACCTTCCGTGCCGCCGCCAACGTGACCACCGGGTAGCTGCCGAGCCCGAGATGAGTAAACTGCCCGCCGATCCGGAGGCGCTGAATCCATGATCGCGAGATCCGCCCGTCTGCCATTTCATGCACGTTCAGGATAAGGCCGTGCCCGCCTCGCCCATCGCCATACCGGCCCGGCTTGTTGATCGTCTCCACGAACCGCGCCGTCAAAGGTCTCGACACCATGATTGTTACTTTGTTTGTTTCAAATTGTATGAGCTTAGTGGAAACTGGTGGATAGGTCCAGAGGTTTGTGGGAAACTTAAAACATTGAAAAAAAAAGGTATTATGGAAGTCTTTGAAAATTGTTGCAAGTCGCAGAAATGCGTGCCTGATAGATGATCTATCCGATCAGTTGGGAGCATGCCGCGCCCTATTTCGGGGCGGCCTTCGTTCTCGCCTATCTGCTGGGGTCGATCCCGTTCGGGCTGATTCTGACCCGGCTCGCCGGGCTGGGCGACATCCGCGAGATCGGGTCGGGGAATATCGGCGCGACCAACGTGCTCCGGACCGGTTCGAAGCCGCTCGCGGCCGCGACCCTGCTGCTCGACGGGGGCAAGGGCGCGGCGGCGGTCCTGATCGCGATGAGCTGGGGCCCGGACATCGCCATCGTGGCGGCGCTGGGCGCGCTGGTGGGACACCTGTTTCCGGTCTGGCTCCGCTTCCGGGGCGGAAAGGGCGTCGCGACCGGGCTCGGCATCCTGATCGGCCTGTCCTGGCCCGCCGGCGCGCTGGCTTGCGTCACCTGGCTGGCGGTGGCCGGGATCGCCCGTTACTCCTCGCTGTCGGCGCTGGTGTCCTTCGCGCTCGCGCCGGTCTGGCTGTGGCAGTTCGCCGATCCCCAGAAGATGGAATTCTCCATCCTGATGGCCGCGCTGATCTGGCTGCGCCACGCGGGAAACGTCCGCCGCCTGCTGACCGGAACCGAGCCCCGCATCGGCGGCGGAAGCGAATGACGGGGGATGCCGACCGGATCGCGCGGCTCCGGCTCGCGCGGAGCGAGGGCGTCGGACCCCGCACCTGGCTGCGCCTGATGGCGCATTTCCGGACCGCCGCCGAGGCGCTGGAGGGATTGCCCGGGATGTCGGCCCGGGGCGGGCGGCGGCGGCCGCTCAAACCCTGCCCGGAACGGGACGCCGAGACCGAGCTCGCGGCGCTGGAAGCGCTGGGCGGGCGGATGGTGCTTCTGGGAGACGCGGACTATCCGGAGGCGCTGGCCGCGATCCCCGATCCGCCGCCCGCGCTCTCGGTGCTGGGCGACGCCGGGCGGCTGGCGGGGCCGGCGGTGGGTATGGTGGGGATGCGCAACGGCTCGGCGGCCGGGCGCAAGTTCGCGCGCAAGCTCGCCGCCGACCTCGGCGCCGCCGGCGCGGTCGTGGTCTCCGGCATGGCGCGGGGAATCGACACCGCGGCGCACGAGGGCTCGCTCGCGACGGGCTCGGTGGCGGTTCTCGCCGGGGGAGTCGACATGCCGTATCCGCGCGAGAACGAGGGGCTCTACCGCCGGCTTGTCGAGGAAGGCGCGGTCGTCTCCGACCGGCGGCTCGGCACCGTGGCGACCGCGCGCCATTTCCCGCCGCGCAACAGGATCGTCTCCGGCCTTTCGCTGGGCGTGGCGGTGATCGAGGCCAATCTGCGCTCAGGCTCGCTGATCACCGCCCGCCTCGCCAACGAACAGGGGCGCATCGTCTTCGCGGTCCCCGGCTCGCCGCTCGACCCGCGCGCCGCCGGACCCAACGATCTGCTGCGCCAGGGGGCGGTGCTGACCGAGAACGCGGACGACGTGCTGGCGGCGATCGAGGGCATGGCGCGGCCGGCGGGTCCGCGGCCGGCAATCGCCCCCGAACCCGATACTCCGTCCTCCGACGAGGTGGACGACAGCACCCGGGGGATCGTGGTCTCCCGTCTCGGCCACGCCCCGCTCACGGTTGACGAACTGGTTCGCGAATGCCAATTGTCTGCCGCTTCGGTGCAGACGGTCCTGCTGGAATTGGAGTTGGCGGGCCGCGTCTCGCGCCAGCCGGGGAACCGCGTTTCCCTGATAACGTGAAGTAAACGCGAGCCTTTTCCGCATGGATGTCGTCGTCGTCGAGTCGCCGACCAAGGCCAAGACAATCGGCAAGTATGTCGGCGGACGTTACGCCGTCGTCGCGAGCAACGGGCATGTCCGGGATCTGCCGGAAAAGGACGGCTCGGTTCTGCCGGACGACGGTTTCGCGATGCGCTGGCAGGTCATGGCCCGGTCGCAGAAGAACCTCTCCTCCATCGTCAAGGCGGTCAAAGGCGCGAAAAATCTCTATCTCGCGACGGACCCCGACCGGGAAGGCGAGGCGATCTCCTGGCACGTATACGCGGTGCTGGCCGAACGGGCCGCGCTCGAGGGCGTCGACGTCAAGCGGGTGGTGTTTCACGAGGTCACCGAGACTGCCGTCAACGAGGCGCTGCGCAACCCGCGCGATCTCGACCAGGGGCTGATCGACGCCTATCTCGCGCGCCGCGCGCTCGACTATCTGGTCGGCTTTACGCTGTCGCCGGTGCTCTGGCGCAAGCTGACGGGGGCGCGGTCGGCCGGCCGGGTGCAGTCGGTCGCGCTCCGCCTGATCTGCGAACGGGAAGCCGAGATCGAGGTCTTCAAGCCGCGCGAATACTGGTCGGTCGAAGCGGAATTCCTGACCGCCGGGAAGGCGCGGGCGGTGGCGCGGCTGACTCATCTTAACGGCGACAAGCTCGGCCGGTACGACATCGCCGACGAGCAGGCGGCGCGGGCGGCGGTGAGCGAGATCGAGCGTCACGCCTACGGCGTCGCGGAGATCGAGAAGAAACGGGTCCGGCGAAACCCGCAACCGCCGTTCACCACCTCGACATTGCAGCAGGAAGCCTCGCGCAAGCTCGGCTTCGGCGCGGCGAGGACCATGAGCATCGCGCAACGCCTGTACGAGGGGATCGACATCGGCGGCGAGACCGTCGGCCTGATCACCTATATGCGCACCGACAGCATCGCCCTCGCCGACGAGGCGCGCCAGGCGATGCGCCGGCTGATCGAGGCGGATTACGGATCCTCGTACCTGCCGGAGCGTCCCCACCGTTTCAGGTCGCGGGCCCGCAACGCGCAGGAGGCGCACGAGGCGATCCGGCCGACCGACGTCACCCGCCACCCGTCCTCGGTCGCGCGCGCGCTCGGCCGCGACGAGAGCCGGCTCTACGAGCTGATCTGGAAGCGGGCGGTGGCGAGCCAGATGGACAGCGCGGTGCTGGAGCAGGTCGCGGTCGACATCGCCTCGGCGGACCGTTCGACGGCGTTCCGGGCGACCGGCTCGGTGGTGCTGTTCGACGGTTTCCTGCGGCTCTACGAGGAAGGCCAGGACGACAAGTCGGCGAACGGGGAAGACCGCATCCTGCCGCCCCTTTCCGAGGGCGAAGCGCTGGAGCGTACCGGGACCCGCCCCGAGCAGCATTTCACCAAGCCACCGCCGCGCTATACCGAGGCGAGCCTCGTCCGCAAGCTCGAGGAGCTCGGCATCGGCCGGCCCTCGACCTACGCCAAGATCCTGAGCGTCCTGCAGGAGCGTGACTATGTGCGGCTGGAGAGCCGGCGGTTCGTCCCCGAGGACCGCGGACGCATCGTCACCGCGTTCCTGTCGGGCTTCTTCGACCGCTACGTCCAGTACAACTTCACCGCCGAGCTGGAGGACGAGCTCGACGGCATCGCCAGGGGCGAGCTCGACTGGCGCGCGGTGCTGGAGCAGTTCTGGCGGGGCTTTTCCGCCGCGGTGGGAGAGACGAGGGACCTGACGATCAGCAACGTCATCGACGCCCTCGACGAAGACCTCGGCGCCCATTTCTTCCCGGCCGACGGCGGGAACGGAAGCAACCCAAGGCAATGCCCCGCCTGCGCCGGCGGACGGCTCGGACTGAAGCTCGGCCGCAACGGCGGGTTCATCGGCTGTTCCAATTACCCCGACTGCGCCTTCACGCGGCCGCTCACCGTCGACCCGAAGGACGGCGAGGTGCCGGCCGGCCCGAGGGAGATCGGCGAGGACCCGGAAACCGGCGAGCCCGTGACGCTGCGCAAAGGGCCTTACGGCTTCTACGTGCAGGCCGGCGAAGCCAAGGGAAAGCAGAAACCCAAGCGCGTCTCCCTGCTCAAGTCGATGGATCCGGACGAGGTCACCCTCGACCAGGCGCTGGCCCTTCTGTCGCTGCCGCGCGATGTCGGCATTCATCCGGGAACCGGCAAGACCATCGCCGCGGGCCTCGGCCGGTACGGCCCCTATCTGCGCCACGACGGCAGCTACACCTCCCTCGGTCCGGACGAGGACCTGCTGACGATCGGCCTCAACCGGGCGGTGACGCTGATCGAAGAAGCGCCGAAGCGGGGCCGGGCGAAGGCGCTGCGATCCCTCGGCAACCATCCGGAAGACGGCAAGCCGATCGAGATCCTCTCCGGCCGCTACGGCCCCTATGTCAAGCACGGGCGGATCAACGCCTCGCTGCCCAAGGGCGCGGACGTGGACACGCTGACCGTCGAGAGCGCGGTCGAGCTCCTCGCCGCGCGCGCGAAGAAGGGCGGCAAGTCCCGCGCAAAAGCGGCGCGCGGCAGGAAGAAGAAGCCCGGCGCCGGAACGGCAGAAGCATGAACGGCCGGCCGCGGCCTTGAGACGCAGGAAACGCACCACCAAGACACCCGGGCGGCACAATGGAGGCGTGCCCCCGGTCGCCGTTCTCGAAGTGCTGGACGTGGACGAGGACGGCGTCGCCATGGCGCGGCCCTCTCCCGCGACCGACGACGAGACCCGGCCGCGCATCCGGGTTCTGCCCGACAACCGCGCGGGTCCGGCAATCGCTGCGGGCGACCGGATTCTCGCGCGAATCGAGAAAGTGGGACCCGACGCCTACGAGGCGCGCGCGATGCGCCGCCTTCCGCGCGAAACGAACAGGACCGTTGTGGGGATCTACCGGCGGGTCGGCGGCCGCGGCCGGCTGGACCCGACCGACCGGCGGATCAGAACCGCCTACGCGATCGACAACCGCGACTCGATGGGCGCGAGGCCGGGCGAGATCGTGCGCGCCGAAGCCCGCCCGGGACGCCGGCCCGGCCTGCCCCGGGCACGCGTGACCGAGAGGCTCGGGCGCGGCTCTCCGGTGGCGACCGCGAGCCTGATCGCGATCGCCGAGCACGATATCCCCGACCGCTTCCCCGACGAAGCGCTCGCGGAAGCGGAAGCCGCGGCCGCGGCGCCGCCCGGAGAACGCGAGGATTTGCGCGACATCCCGCTGGTGACCGTCGACGACGAGAGCGCGCGGGACTTCGACGACGCGGTGTGGGCCGAGGCCGACCCGGACGGCGGCTTTCGCCTGATCGTCGCGATCGCCGACGTCGCCTGGTATGTCCGCCCCGGTTCCGCCCTCGACGACGAGGCGCGCGAGCGCGGAAACTCGGTCTACTTTCCCGACCGGGTCGTCCCGATGCTGCCGGAGGCCCTTTCCAACGGCTGGTGCTCGCTCAAACCCGGCGAGGACCGTCCATGCCTCGCCGTGCACCTGCGGATCGATCCGGAGGGGCGCAAGCGCGGGCACCGTTTCGTCCGCGGGCTGATGCGCTCGGCCGCGCGGCTGACCTATGGCGGAGTCCAGGCGGCGATCGACGGCAAGCGCGCCCCGGGAGGGAGCGAGGCCCCCATCGAAGCGCTTCACCGCGCGTTCCTGGCCCTGAACGAGGCGCGGCGCGCGCGGGGGACGCTCGACCTCGAAATTCCCGAGCGCCGGGTCAGCCTGGCGGACGACGGCTCGATCGCGCGCATCGAGCGCCACCGGACGCTCGACGCCCATCGCCTGATCGAGGAGTTCATGATCGCCGCCAACGTCGCCGCGGCCGAGACCCTGGAAGAGAAGCGCGCGCCCTGCGTCTACCGGGTTCACGACAGCCCCGACCCGAAAAAGATCGAGGCCCAGCACGAGATTCTGGAAAGTTTCGGGCTGAGTCTTCCTCGGGGCGGCGCGTTGCGCGTCGGCCATTTCTCGCGGCTGCTCGACCGGGTCGCCGGCACGCCCGAGGCCGAACAGGTGGGGGAGGCGATCCTCAGAACGCAGGCGCAGGCCGTCTACGACATCGCCAATATCGGCCATTTCGGACTGGCTCTCCGTCGATACGCCCACTTCACCTCGCCGATCCGCCGATACGCGGACCTTGTGGTGCATCGCTCCCTGATCGCCGCGTGCGGTCTCGGCGAGGGCGGGTCCGACGGCGGCGGACGGGAGCGCGCCGAAGCGACGGCCGCACACGTATCCAGCACGGAACGGCGCGCCGCCGCCGCCGAACGCGACGCGATGGACCGGCTGTGCGCGATCTTCCTGGCCGACCGGGTGGGCGGGGAATTCGCGGCGACAATCGCCGGGATCACCCGCGCCGGCCTGTTCGTCAGGCTGGAAGAAACCGGCGCCAGCGCGCTGGTGCCGATGTCCGGCATCCGGGCCGAACCGCTCCGCGTGGATGCGCGCGGCATTCGACTGACCGACCGCCGCGGTCGGTCCGTCGCGCGGCTGGGCGATGCGCTGCAGGTGAGGTTGGACGAGGTCAGTACGAGAACCGGTTCGCTCGTCTGCTCCATCGCTTGAGTCGGGAGGCGGGGTATCGGTTGGAGCCCGCGACACACAGGTCGTTCGCTTTACCCGTCCGGACAGCTATGCAAGAACCCGCCATGTCGGCGCGGAATTGCGGTGACGATAGGCGATTGCCGATAGGGCTCGACGCATGACCGACGGGGAGCGCCCCCCTGTTTCCTGCTACATCCGTACCCTCAACGAAGAGGCGCGGATCGGCGCGACGGTCCGCGCCGCGCTGACCGTGGCGCGCGAGGTGATCGTCGTGGATTCCGGCTCCTCGGACGGGACGGTCGCAGCCGCCGAATCTGAAGGCGCGCGGGTGATCGAACAGGTCTGGCTCGGAGGCGGACACCAGAAACGCGTCGGAGAGGATGCCTGCCGCCACGACTGGCTGTTGGACCTGGACGCCGATGAGATCGTCAGCGACGAGCTGGCGCGCGAGATACGGGGCCTGTTCGCGGACGAGGAACCCGACGCGGACGTGTACCGGCTGGCCCTTGTGAATGTGGACCCCGCCGGGCGGGTCTGGCGAAAGGCGCGCGCACCGAGGCGCGCGAAGCTCTACGACCGCCGCAGGATTCGCATGCCCGCCCATGGCGCATGGGATCAGTTCCGGATCCCCACCGGGCTGCGGGTGCGACGGCTCGACGGCCCGCTGTTGCACTACGCGTTCGACGACATCGCCCACCTCTCCCGCAAGCAGGGCAGCGCCATGGTCCGGCGGGTCCGGTTTCTCGACCGCGACAGGCCGTCATCCACCGCTCTCAGGGTCTATGCGGGCCTGCCATATTTCTTCTTTCGCAACTATGTGCTCCGCCGGCGGTGGAGAGAGGGCACGTACGGGTTCATGTTTTCCGTGACCACGGCCTACAACCATTGGCTCCGGTACGCGATGCTTCACGAGAGGCGTCTGAAGAATCGAGAACCCGGTCAGGGCGACGAGTGAACGACCGGCGTCCCGTTCGCGAACCCGGCGCAGCCTTGACAGCACGGGTGGGTCCCCTATCTTCCGCCCCGCACCGAACGGGTTCCGGAGACCGGCGCGATGGCGAAACCGACCACGACACTGATCAAGCTCGAGAGCACCGCGGACACCGGCTACTTCTACGTCGCCAAGAAGAACACGCGGACGACGACCGGCAAGCTCGAATTCCGGAAATACGACCCGGTGGCGCGCAAGCACGTCGTGTTCAAGGAAACGAAGATCAAGTAGACGCGGAGCCGCCGCCGGGCGGCGCGACGACGCGGATCGACAGTTCGCGCAGCCGGTCTTCCGTCACCGGGGCGGGCGATCCCATCATCAGGTCCTGGGCCTGCTGGTTCATCGGAAACAGCGTGATCTCGCGGATGTTGGGCTCATCGGCGAGCAGCATCACGATACGGTCGATGCCGGGCGCGGATCCGCCATGCGGCGGCGCCCCGAACCGAAGCCCGTTCAGCATCCCGCCGAAGCGCGCCTCGACCTCTTCCCTGCCGTAACCCGCGATCTCGAAGGCCTTGTACATGATGTCGGGCCGGTGGTTCCGGATCGCGCCGCTCGACAGCTCCACCCCGTTGCACACGATGTCGTACTGCCAGGCGAGGATGGAGAGGGGGTCCTCGGTCTCCAGCGCCTCCAGGCCGCCCTGCGGCATCGAGAACGGGTTGTGAGAGAATTCGATCGCGCCGGTCCGCTCGTCGCGCTCGTACATGGGGAAATCGACGATCCAGCAGAACCGGAACCGGTCCCGCTCGATCAGGTCGAGCTCCTCTCCGATCCGGTCGCGGGCCCGGCCGGCGAAGCGGGCCGCCCGGTCCTCCTCGCCGCAGCTGAAGAAGACGGCGTCGCCGTCCCCGACCCCCGTCGCCTCGCGAAGCGCTTCCATGCGCGGCGCATCGAGAAACCTGGCGATGGGCCCCTTCGCCTCGCCGTCGTCGAAGACGATGTATCCGAGGCCCCCGGCCCCCTCGTCCCGCGCCCAGTCGTTGAGCCTGTCGAAGAAGCTGCGCGGCTGCGCGGCCGCCCCGGGAGCCGGGATCGCGCGCACCGCCGCGCCCGATTCGATCTGGCGGGCGAAGATCTTGAAGTCCGTGCCGCGCCAGATGTCCGTCGCCTCCGCGATCCGGAGCGGGTTGCGCAGATCGGGCTTGTCGCTGCCATAGGCGAGCATCGCCTCCGCGTAGGGGATACGCGGAAACGGCGCGGGCGAAACCGGGCGGCCTCCCGAGAACTCCTCGAACACGCCGAACAGCACCGGTTCCAGCGCGGCGAACACGTCCTCCTGGGTGACGAACGACATCTCGAAATCGAGCTGGTAGAACTCGCCCGGCGAGCGGTCTGCCCGCGCGTCCTCGTCGCGGAAGCAGGGCGCGATCTGGAAATAGCGGTCGAACCCGGCCGCCATGATGAGCTGCTTGAACTGCTGGGGCGCCTGCGGCAGGGCGTAGAAGCTGCCCGGGTGGAGCCGGCTCGGCACCAGGAAGTCCCGCGCGCCCTCGGGGCTCGCGGCGCTCAGGATCGGGGTCTGGAACTCGGTGAAGCCCCCTTCCATCATGCGTCGCCGGATACTCTGGACGACTGCCGACCGGAGCATGATGTTGCGGTGCATCTTGTCGCGCCGGAGGTCGAGAAACCGGTAGCGAAGGCGGATTTCCTCGCCGTAATCGCGGTCGCTGTTGACCTCCAGCGGCAGCGGATCGGCGCGGGACTGCACCTCGATACTCTCGATGACCAGCTCGACCTCGCCCGTCGGCAGGTCCGGGTTGACGGTATCGGCGCTCCGCCGCACCACCCTGCCGGTCGCCGTGATCACCGCTTCCAGGCGGATCGCCTCGACCTCGGCGAAGATCGGGCTGCTCGAATCGATCACGCACTGGGTCAGCCCGTAATGGTCGCGCAGATCGACGAACAGCAGGTTCCCGTGATCCCGCTTGCGGTGGACCCAGCCGGACAGGCGCGCCGGCTCGCCCTCGTGCTCGCGCCTCAGCTCACCGCATGTGTGGGTGCGATAGGCGTGCATCGGTCTCACCTTCGGTTTTTGCAACGATGATACGGGGACCCGACAGCCCGGTCCGGGCTTCGAGGCGCGCGCAAAAGCGCACGGGCGTCGGGGTTTGTCAAGCGAGGCCGGGCGCCGCGGGCTTCCCTTTTCCGCCCACGGCAAACCGTGTATAGACCCGGCCATGCATCTCATCGCCGACACCGGGTCGCTTCGCCCCCTCTGCGATCGGCTGGCGGCTTCGCGCTACATCACCGTCGACACCGAATTCATGCGGGACACCACGTTCTGGCCGCGCCTGTGCCTGGTGCAGGTCGCGTC
Source organism: Defluviicoccus sp. (assembly GCA_022823775.1). GTDB lineage: Bacteria > Pseudomonadota > Alphaproteobacteria > MPNO01 > MPNO01 > MPNO01. The sequence goes on from JAJEHI010000062.1 coordinate 40,104, forward strand.
GTCGGACGAGGCGGCGGCGATCGATGCGATGGCGCCGGACATCGATCTCGCGCCGCTTTTCGCGCTGATGCGCGATCCCGGGGTGCTCAAGGTGTTCCATGCGGCGCGCCAGGACATCGAGATTTTCTACCACCTCGACGGCCACGTCCCCTCCCCCGTCTTCGATACCCAGGTCGCGGCGATGGTCTGCGGATTCGGCGATCAGGCGGGCTATGAGAAGCTGGTCGCGAAACTGGCGCGCGCGTCGATCGACAAGGCCCAGCGGTTTACCGATTGGGCGCGCCGCCCTTTGACCCGCAGGATGTACGATTACGCGATTTCCGACGTCACCCATCTGCGCGTCGTCTACGAGAAGATCGCGGCCCGGCTGGAGCGGGACGGTCGCGAGGGCTGGCTCGCCGAGGAGATGGGAACGCTCACAGACCCGGCGACCTACCGCCTCGATCCGGCGGACGCCTGGCTCCGGGTCAAGACCCGCCTCAGGAAGCCTCGTCAGCTCGCCGTCCTGAGAGAGGTCGCGGGCTGGCGCGAAGCCGAGGCGCAGCGCCGCGACGTTCCGCGGAACCGCGTGCTGCGCGAAGAGGCCCTGAACGAGATCGCGGCCCAGGAACCCCGGACCCGGGAAGAGCTGTGGAAGCTGCGGAGCCTCAGCCGCGGCCATATCGGAAAGGACTCCGCCGACGCCCTGCTGGCCATCGTCGCCGAGGTCCGCGCGGCCGCGCCCTCGACCTACCCGAAGGAACGCAAGCCCGCGCCCGCCGCCAATCACGCCGGGCCGTCCGCCGACCTCCTGAAAGTCCTCCTGAAGCTGCGCTGCGAGGAAAATGACGTCGCGCAAAAGCTGGTCGCCAGCGCCGACGACATAGAAGCCATCGCCCGGGACGACGGGGCCGAGGTGCGTGCGCTCAGGGGCTGGCGCCGCGAGATCTTCGGCGAGGACGCGCTCGCCCTCAAGCACGGCAGGATCGCGCTCGGCATCGAGAACGGCAGCATTCGGGTCATCGGAAATGCCGCCCGAGGCTGACCGACGGCGGTTGCAGACAGCGACGGTCGTATCGCATGTCGGCTTCGAGGATCTGGGCATCCTCGCACCCTTGCTGGCGGAACGCGACATCTCGATCGGCCATATCGATGCACCCCGCGATCCGCTGCAGGAATTCGACGCGACGTCGCCCGACCTCCTGATTGTGCTCGGCGGCCCGATCGGCGTGTACGAGACCGATGCCTACCCGTTCCTGTCGCGGGAAATCGCGATGGTCGGCCAACGCCTCGCCCGCGGCCTCCCGACCTTCGGCATCTGCCTCGGCGCCCAGCTGATGGCGGCGGCGCTCGGCGCGCGGGTCTACCCGTCCGGCATCAAGGAAATCGGCTGGAAGCCGGTCGCGCTGAGCGATCCGGGCCGGGGCTCCTGCCTCGCCCCGTTGGCGCAGGGGGAGCTCCCGGTGCTGCACTGGCACGGCGATACGTTCGACCTGCCGGACGGCGCTGTGCACCTCGCATCGACCGACCTTTGCGAGAATCAGGCGTTCCTGTTCGGTGCCAACGCGCTCGGCCTCCAGTTCCACCTCGAGACCACCGCCGAGGCGCTGGAATCGTGGTTGGTCGGCCACGCGGTGGAGATCGCGGCGGCCGGCCTGTCGCCGGCGGTCCTGCGGGAGGACAGCCGGCGGCTCGCCGGCGCCTGCAACGCCGCCGGCAGATCCTGTTTCGCCGCCTGGCTCGACGGCCTCAGCCTCTGAGCACCCGGCGCAGGAGCGGAATCGTCACCGGCCGGCGTTCCGCGAGCGCCAGCCGGTCCGCCTCGTCGACCGTCCGCCGCGCCGCATCCAGGCTGCGCTCCATGTGCCGCAGCAAGTACGCGAACGCCTCGTCGGGGACATCGATCTGGCGGTCACGGAAGAGCTTGCGAAGAACCGCGGTAATCAGGCCGTCGTCAGGACGACCGATCTCCACGGTGGGCGCGGCCCGCAACCGCGACACGAGATCGGGAAGCCGGCCGCGCCAGTAGCCGGGCGCCACGCGGGCCGTAACCAGCACATGCCCCCCCGCCTCGGCGGCTCGGTTGAGGGCATGAAGCAATGTCGCGTCCCTGGCCGTCCGGTCGACATCCTCCACCGCAAGCGGCGTTCCGGAAACCGAGTCGAGATCGACGCTCTCGACGTCGACGATTTCGGCGCCCGAAAGGCGGCACCAGATATGGGCCAGATGCGTCTTGCCGCTTCCTTCCGGACCCGCCAGCACGGTGAGCGTTCCGGGCCAGCGGGGCCACGCCTCGATCCAGGCCAACGCCTCCCGGTTGCAATCGGCGGCCAGGAAGTCTTCTCGCCCGTAGGCGGGTTCGCCGTCGAGGGGAAGGGGGAGTTGCGCGCTCTGGAGGCGGTCACTCGCCATCGCGTTCGCCGCCCGCGCCCAGGTACAGCCGGCTTTCGGTGTAGCGCGACAGGAGGAAGCGGACGAGGACGCCGATCGTCGCCGCGGCGGGCACCGCCAGCAGAATGCCGAGAAAACCGAACAGCGCCCCACCCGCCAGCAGCGCGAAAATCATCCATACCGGGTGCAGGCCGACGCGGTCGCCCACCAGCTTGGGCGTGACGAAATTGCCCTCGACGATCTGGCCGACCAGGAAGATGGCCGCGACGATGGCGATCGGTTGCCAGGTGTCGAACTGGGCGAACGCCATCCCGACCGAAGCGCAGAGCCCGACCAGCATTCCGAAATAGGGAACGAAGGAAATAAGCCCCGTGCCCAGCCCGACGATCACGGCGAAATCGAGCCCGACGATGGAAAGCGCTACCGCATAGAACGTGCCCAACCCGAGACAGACGATACCCTGTCCCCGGACGAAACCCGCCAGCGTGTCGTCGACCAGCTTCACCTGCTCGCGGATGGTGCCGGCATGATCGCGCGGCAGCCACCCGTCGATCCGGGAAACGATCCTGTCCCAGTCGCGAAGAAGGTAGAACGCCACGATCGGCGTGATGACGACCAGCGACAGCAAATTCAACAGCGCGAGTCCGCCGCTCCAAAGGCGGAGGACCGCATCTCCGAGCCAGCTCACGGTGGCGGACGCGAGCCCGCCCGCCGCCTCGCGGAGCCGCGCGACCGCCTCGTCGGACAGGTTCGCCTGAACGACGGAGAGCAAATCCTCCGTCACGGCCCTGAACATCTCGGCATAGGCGGGGATGCGGCCCGCGAAACCGAACAGCTGGGACTGGAGCAGCGGCACCAGAAGCGCGAAGAAGAGCCCGACGCCGACGAGAAAGGCGACGGTGAGCAGCGTCGCCGCGAGGGTCCGGGACAGACGCCGCCGCTCCAGCCAGTCCGCCACCGGATCGAGGAAGTAGGCCACCGCGATACCGAGAACGAAAGGAAGCAGGATGCCGCGAAGCAGATAGACCGCGACGACGAAAACGCCGAACGCGACCAGCCAGAACAGCGTTTGCCGCTGCGTCGTCATTGGCGGAACTCGGTGTTTGTCATTTGACGGGCCCAGACCGCCAGATACCAACCGCCCGAACCGACGGTCGTCAACACCACCGCGTAACTGGCGACATCGACGATGTCCGCGATCGCGACGGACAGACCCGACTGCGCGAGAACCGCGCCCGCCAGAAAGATCTGCACCCCGGTGTTCACCTTGCTCAGCAGTACCGGCTTGACCTCCCAATGCTTGCGCAGGACCAACAGAAGCAGCAGCCCGCCCACGATCAGCACATCGCGGAAAACCACCAGGATCACGACAAAATCGTCGATCTGCCCCCTGAGGCCAAGCGTCACGTAGACGCTGACGATCAACGCCTTGTCGGCCAGAGGATCGAGATAGACCCCGAGCGTAGAGGTCTGGTCCAAAACCTTGGCGATATAGCCGTCGATCGCGTCCGAAGCGCCCGCCAGCAGGAAAAGCGCGAAGGCCCAGCCATAGGACGCGTTCATGATCAGATAGACGATCAGCGGCACGGACAGCAGCCTGGCCAGGCTGATCGAATTCGGGATGTTCACGATCCCGACCCCGGCGTCCCCTGCCGCGGGACGCGCTCGTTGGCGTCGTGCGTGAGAATCCAGCCGGTATCGCCGCGACGCAGATGAAGATCGCTCCGCCGCAACGCGGCCCGGAACCCGTCGGCGTCACCGAAATAGCGCACACGTACGCGGACGGCATCGCGGGACGCGGAAAGGACGAGGGTCTCATGCGTGGACGGCGTGTCCGAAAGCGCGCGCGAAATCGCGACCCACTCTTCGAGACCCGAAACGGGAACCGTGACCTCGATCTGTCCTCCGCGGTCGAAGAACAGAAGGTTGCTCGATTTCCACGCCTCCTGAATGCTCCGGGCGATGCGCGACGCCACGGAGCGGAACCGGCCGTCGGCCGCCTCTGCGGGATCGACGGGAAAGGTCTCGACGACGGGTCCTCCGCCGACTTCGGTGCCGTGGGTGACGGCCGAAACGTTTATCGCGAGCGGCGAGTCGCCCTCGCGCCCCGGGGTCGCCACCATGACGGCAACCGAACCGGCGCCGTAGCGCTTCGCGATCGCGTCGAGACGCGCCGGATCGCCGAACGCCGCCTGTCGCGCGCTGATGTCGCGGATATCCTTCAGATCCCCGGACGGGACCACGAGCGGCACCAGCCCGCCGGTCCCGGAAACGCCCGCCCACGCCTGGAGCCACGGGTTGGGCCGATCCCACAGCAGGTACGCGCCGGCCATCCGCAGCACCGGTAGCACCAGGCGCGGCTTCGCCCGCGCGACCGCGAACTTCACGCCGCGCAGGTGCAGGAATCGGCGGACGGCGGCGCGATCGAACTGGAACGTCAGCCGCGCCAGGTAGCGCACCCGGGAGGTCTTCTCCCCATCCACCTCGAAGCTTTGCACCAGGGGCGCAATGTCGCCCGCTTCCAGTCGCGGCAGGGTCCCGGCCGCTTCCAGCGGCACGATTCGCTCGATCAACCGGCCGAAGGCGACGGCATGCCCATCCGCCAGAGCGATATCGCGCGCCCGGGTGGCATTCTCGGCCGAGGCGTCGACCGCCACGTCCCGGACCAGAAATACCGACGCGTCACGGGCGATCGCGGGCCGGGCCGCGGCGACCGCAACCAAAAGAAGCGCGAGCGCGACAGCGACGATCGTCGCCGGCACGCTGGGCTTGCTCCTGCGTTGCTTTGGGCATGCCATTGAAAAGGGCCGCCGTTTATCTATCCTCATGTCGCGGCGAGCTCGGCCCAGGACGGCTTGTCGGCCGCAGTCTAGCACTCCAGCTCTTGCGGGGCAGTCATCAACCGGTCTCCCTATAGCGATGCAGGCGTCGATATACACGCCGCGGCCCGCCTCGTGGAAACGATTCGACCTCTCGCAAAGTCTACCGCGCGGCCCGGCGCGATGGGGGAAATAGGGGGCTTCGGAGGGCTTTTCGACCCGCGCGCCGCCGGGTTCTCAGATCCGATACTGGTTGCCGCGACGGACGGTGTCGGCACCAAGCTCCGGATCGCGATCGATTGCGGAATGCACGAGGGGATCGGCGTCGATCTGGTCGCCATGTGCGTCAACGACATCGTCGTCCAGGGCGCCGAGCCGCTGTTCTTTCTGGACTATTTCGCGACGGGGCGGCTGGAACCCTCGGTCGCGGCGACGGTGATCGAGGGTATTGCGCGCGGCTGTCTCGAAGCCGGCTGCACCCTGATCGGCGGCGAGACCGCGGAGATGCCGGGGCACTACGCGGACGGGGAGTACGACCTCGCCGGCTTCGCGGTCGGCGCGGCCGAGCGGGGCAGCCTGCTCACCGGCGAAGGCATCCGCGAAGGCCAGCGGATTCTCGGGCTGGCCTCCTCGGGAATTCACTCGAACGGTTTCTCGCTGGTCAGACAGATCGTCGCCGATGCGGGGCTTGCATGGGACGACGACGCGCCGTTCGCCGAGGGACCGCTCGGGGCGGCGCTGCTTGCGCCGACGCGGCTCTACGCATCCGCCGCGCTCGCCGCGCATCGCGAGAGATCGGTTCGGGGGTTCGCCCACATTACCGGCGGCGGGTTAGTGGAGAATATCGGCCGCACCCTGCCCGCCGGGCTGGGCGCCGAGATCGACGCCCGCCTCTGGCCGCTGCCGGATGTCTTCGCCTGGCTGGCCGAAGCGGGAGGACTCGCCCCGGCGCACCTGGTCGAGACGTTCAACTGCGGCATCGGTCTCGTCGCAATCGTCGACGTGGAAGACGTCGATGCCTGCCGCCGGGCGTTCGAATCCCGGGGCGAGCGGGTATTCGATATCGGCACGACCGTACAGCGCACGCCGGACCTGCCAGCCGTCCAGGTGCTGGGCCACGGGACCGCATGGCGCGGCTGAGGCTCGCCGTTCTGATTTCGGGACGCGGGACCAACCTGCAATCCCTGATCGACGCCTGCGCCGATACCGGCTATCCGGCCGAGATCGCCATTGCGATCTCGAACAACCCGGACGCCCCGGGGCTCGAACGCGCGGCGCGCGCGGACATCCCGGTCCGCGTCATCGACCACCGTCCGTTTCCGGACCGGGAGACCTTCGAACGAAGCCTGGATTCGGCGCTGCGCGAGGCCGAAACGGAGCTCGTCTGTCTCGCCGGGTTCATGCGCCTGCTCACCCCCTGGTTCGTCGAGCGATGGCGCGATCGGACGATCAATATCCATCCATCCCTGTTGCCCGCGTTTCCGGGATTGGACACCCATGCCCGCGTGCTTGCTTCGGGCGCGCGGATCAGCGGCTGCACGGTCCATTTCGTCCGTGCCGGAATGGACAGCGGTCCGATTGCGGTCCAGGCCGCCGTGCCGGTCGTCGAGGGCGACGACGAAGAGCGTCTCGCGGCGCGTGTGCTGGAAGCGGAGCACCGATGCCTGCCGCTTGCGGTACGGCTGATCGCGGAGGGCAGGGTCCGGGTCGCGGGAGATCGCTGCGTTATCGACGGCGCGGGAGAGCCGGGCGCGACGCTGGTATCGCCGCCGCCCCGGGAAGGCGCGTGATATCTTCCGCTCGCGCCCGCAGTAGGCTATAGCTTCGCCCGCTCAGTTGACCGGGGAGAGGATCGGAATGGCTTTCGACATCGAACAGGAAAACGCGCGCCACGCCGCGGGTTGGAAGGGTTTCGTGCTGTTCACTGTCCTGTCGACGGCCGCCGTGATCCTGGCGCTCGTCCTGATGGCGCTGTTCCTGCTCTGAGCGCCGCGTTCGCTGTTATCCGACGATATCGCGTTCGGAGAAGAAGAACGCGATTTCGGTAGCCGCCGTCTCGGCCGAATCGGAGCCGTGCACGGAATTCGCCTCTATCGATTCGCCGAACGCCTTTCGGATGGTGCCGTCTGCGGCGTTCGCCGGGTTGGTCGCGCCCATCGCGTCCCGATTCTTGGCGATCGCGTTCTCTCCTTCGAGAACCTGCGCGACGACCGGGCCGGACGCCATGAAATTGCACAGATCGTCGAAGAACGCGCGTTCCTCGTGAACCGCGTAAAACCGCCGCGCCTGATCCAGCGTCAGCCGGATGCGCCGCTGCGCGACGATCCTGAGTCCGGCCTCTTCGAGCCGGGCATTGATCTGTCCCGTCAGATTACGCCGGGTGGCGTCGGGCTTGATGATCGAAAGCGTCCGTTCAACGGCCATGTCGGAATGTCCCTGCGGGGGGGTGGCGCGGCTGTATATCCATATCCCGGGTGTGCGGCAACCGGCTAGCCGGCTTTCTCTTCCCAGCGGCCTTCGGGCGATTGCTGCCAGTAGGTCAGGCTGTGTCCCGCCGCCGAATAGGTTTTCCAGCGATCGCGCGCCTTCGCCACCGCGTCGTCGTCGTTACCGTCGAACATCTCCAGGCATCGGGCGAAATCGCCGATCCGGTCGGACACCGCCCCGTCCGTCAGGACGAGGATGCTGGCGTCGTTGGGGTTTTCGTCTTCATGGGTGATCCAGATCGGCTGGTCCCCGGGATCGCCGTCCCGCGCGGTGCCGTGCGGCAGGAACGCGTTCTGGTCGTAGGTCCACAGGATCGTGTCGAGCGCCTTCGTCCTCTCCTCCGAACCGGTCATGACGACGGTGCGCGCGCCGCTCGCATGGGCTTTTTCCAGCAGCCTGGGCAAGGCCCTCTCGAGCGTGCTCCGGGTCAGGTGGTAGAAGCCGATATCGGTCACGGCGGGCTCAAGCCTCGTAATGATCCCGCACCAGCCGGTCGAGCAGCCGCACGCCGAACCCGGTTCCGCCCTTGGGCACGATCGCCGAGCTCTTCTTCGACCACGTGACGCCGGCGATATCGAGATGCGCCCACGGCGTGCCCTCCTTGATGAAGCGCTGGAGGAACTGTGCCGCGGTGATCGAACCCGCGTCGCGCCCGCCGACGTTCTTCATGTCGGCAATGTCGGAATCGATTTGCCGGTCGTAGGCATCCCCGAGCGGCATTCGCCATACGGATTCGCCGACGGCGCCGCCCGCGGCGATCAGCCGATCCGCCAGCGTGTCGTCGTTGGCGAAGAGCCCGGCATTCTCGTGTCCGAGGGAGACGATGATCGCGCCGGTCAGCGTCGCCAGGTCGACAATCGCCCGCGGGCGGTATTTCTCCTGGCAGTGCCAGAACACGTCGCACAGCACGAGGCGCCCCTCGGCGTCCGTGTTGATGACCTCGACCGTCTGGCCGGACATCGACGTCACCACGTCGCCGGGTCGTTGGGCGGTCGCCGACGGCATATTCTCGACCAGCCCGACCATGCCCACCGCGTTGACTTTGGCCTTGCGGCCGGCGAGCGCGCGCATCAGCCCGATGACGACCCCGGCGCCTCCAATGTCCCACTTCATGTCTTCCATGCCGCCCGAAGGCTTGATGGAAATCCCGCCGGTATCGAACGTCACGCCCTTGCCGACGAAAGCGATCGGCCTCTTGTCCTTCGCCTTCGGCGCGCCGTTCCACCGCATGGTCACCAGTCTCGGCGCCTTGGCGCTTCCCTGGGCGACGCCGAGCAGCGCCCCCATTCCGAGCTTTGCCATCCGAGCTTCGTCGAGAATTTCGACCGTGACGCCGAGCTCGGTCAGGGGCTTGGCGCGTTCAGCGAGGCTCTCCGGAAAAATCACGTTGGCGGGCTCCGACACGAGGTCGCGGGTCAGGAAAACGCCCTCCGCGACCTCGGCAAGCGGTCGGAATTCGCCGCGCGCGCGCGCATGGGCCGGGGTGGCGACCGTGACGCGATCGAGGCTCGGCTTGTCGTCCGGCTTTTCCTTGGTGCGGTACTTGTCGAACCGATAACCCCGCAACAACGCGCCGAACCCGACATTCGCCGCCGCGGCGGCGGGCGAGATCGACGACCCGTCCGCCGCGTCCACCGCTATCGTGACCGCGCTGTCTCCGCTCTTCTCAAGCGCGGATACGATCGTTCCGCCCACGCCCTGCGCGGCGCGGGCATCGAAGTCGCCGGCCTTTCCGAGCCCGACAAGAACCACCCGGCTCGCGGCCATTCCCGCCGGCGCATTGACAATCAGGGTCTGGTTGCTCTTCCCGCTGAAACGGCTGGACCCTATCGCCCGCGACAGGGCGCCGCCGGTTGCCTCGTCCGCCTCCGCCGCGGTCGCGGCAAGCTCGTCGCCGTCGTGGACGCCCACCGCGAGCGCGCCGCTGCGGGGAAGTCTGGGGGCTGCGAAACTGATCTTCATGAGCGGTCTCCTGATCTCCGGGCGCGTCCCGGCGCCGTCGGCAGGCCAAACTTAAGAAGGCGGTCGTGCCGCCACAACCGCCGACGGACTCGACCCGTCGCGCGACGGGGGCGCCAACGGACGAAACGCGACCTGCCCGCCGCCTTGGACGCGTCCCGGACCAAGGCCGGTCTTTTCTGTCAAATGGACAGGGTTTCGCCCCAGGCGGTATAAACTCGGGCAATTGAGCCGGCGAATCCATCGGCCGAAGCGAGTCGCCCTGAACATGTGGATGCGTCCTTTTTTCGCCCTTCTCGTCGCGGCCGCGATCGCGGCGCCCACGGCGGCGCTCTCCCAGTCGGAGCAACGAATCGCCGCGATCGTCAACGACGAGGTGATTTCCCTCCGGGATCTGCGGCAGCGCATACGCATGGTCGTTTTTTCCAGCGGGATCGAAGACACCGCGGACGCACGGCGACGGGTGGCGAGACAGGTGCTGCGGACGCTGATCGACGAGCGCCTGCAGCTTCAGGAAGCGAAAAAGTGGAACATAACCGCCTCCGAAGACGACATCGGGCGGAGCGTCGCGGACATCGAAAAGCGCAACGGCATGGAGCCCGGGAGCCTCCCCTCCATATTCCGGCGGAACGGCGTGAGCTTCGAATCGCTCCGCGCGCAGATGCGGAGCCGCGTGGCCTGGTCCAGGCTGGTGAACCGCCGGCTGGCGCCGAGGATCGATATCGGCGCCGAAGAGGTGGATGAGGTCCTCGCGCGGCTCGAGGCGTCCAGGGGGGAGAACACGTACCGCCTCTGGGAAATATTCCTGTCGGTCAACAGTCCGGACGAAGAAGCCTCGATCCGGGAGACCGCGGAGCGTTTGGTGGAACAGATTCGCGGGGGCGCCCGGTTCAGCGCGCTCGCCCGCCAGTTCTCGCAGGCCGCGACGGCCGCGGTCGGCGGCGATCTCGGCTGGACGCCGCGCTCGCAGCTCGATCCCGAGATCGCGGCGGCGATAGACCGTCTCGCGGCGGGCGAGGTGCTGGATCCGATTCGGACGATATCGGGCTTCCGGATCGTGACGCTGGGCGGCAAACGGAGGATCGCGGCGACCGATCCGAACCGGGCGGAACTCGACCTCAAGCAGATATTCATTCCGGTCCCGGACGACGAAGACCCGGCCGGGTTGCGAACCCGCACGGACGCCGCAAGATCGGAAGGCGATGCCATCGAAGGCTGCGAGAACCTTTCCGCCGCGGCCCAACGGCTGGGCGCGGAGGCGCCTCAGGATCTGGGCAAGGTCCGACTGGCCGACCTTTCGGCCGAAGTTCGACGACATGTCGCCGATGTGCCGGTGGGGAAGGCCAGCGAACCGATCGGAACGCCCCGGGGGCTGGTGCTGATGGTGGTTTGCGGCCGCACCCTCCCGAAGCCGGACCTGCCCAGCCGGGAGACGGTAACGGAGCAGCTTCGTCTGCAGCGGCTCGACCTGGCGGTGCAGCGCTATCTCAGAGATTTGCGAAGCGCCGCGATCGTCGATGTTCGCCTGTAGGCTCCGGCGGGTGCGATGCGCGCCCTAGCCCTCACCATGGGGGACGCCGCCGGGATCGGCCCCGAGATCGCGCTGGAATCCTGGGTTCGGCGCCGCGAAGCCGGCATCCCGCCTTTCGTCTATCTCGGGGGGCGGGATCACGTCGAACGGCTGGCCGCGACGCTGGGGCTCGACGTGCCGGTGAAGTCCGTGGCGGGGCCGGCGGAAGCGGTCGACGTCTTCACGGACTCGTTTCCGGTATTGCCGATCGCCCTCCCCGCCCCCGCGGTCTGCGGCAAGCCGGATCCCTCGAACGGTCCCGCCACGATAGAAGCCATCGATCGGGCGGTCGAACTTGCCGCCTCGGGCGAAGCCGCGGCGGTCGTGACCAACCCGATCGGGAAGGCCGTCCTTTACCGATGCGGCTTCGGTCATCCGGGCCACACCGAATATCTCGCCGAGCGCTGCGGCGGCGCGTCGCCGCCCGCGATGATGCTCGTCTGCGACGGGCTTCGCGTCGTCCCGGTGACCGTCCACCTGCCTCTCGCGGAGGCTGCGAATGCCCTCACCGTAGACGCCATCGTTCGCTGCGGACGCACGGCCGCGGCGGGACTCGCGCGCGACTTCGGGATCCGCGCGCCGAGACTCGCCGTCGCGGGTCTCAATCCCCATGCCGGCGAGGGCGGGCATCTGGGACGCGAGGAAATCGAGGTTATCGGACCGGCGGTCGACATCCTGCGCGGCGACGGACTCAACGTCGACGGACCCTCCCCGGCGGATACGCTGTTTCACGACGACGCGCGCCAAGACTACGACGCGGCGCTCTGCATGTACCACGACCAGGCGCTGATCCCGATCAAGACGCTCGACTTCTTCGGCGGAGTCAACGTGACGCTCGGCCTTCCAATCGTCCGGACCTCGCCCGACCACGGCACCGGCTACGACATCGCGGGCAAGGGAATTGCCCGGCCGGACAGCCTGATTGCCGCGCTCCGCCTCGCCGCGACGATGGCGAGCACGCGGGCCGGGATGTCGGACGCCCTTGCCTGAGCCCCTGCCGCCTCTGCGCGAGGTCATCGCCCGTTACGGGATTCGCGCGAGACGGCAGCTCGGCCAGCATTTCCTCCTGGATATCAACCTCTGCCGGCGTATCGTCCGGGCCGCGGGCGATCTCGCGGGGAAGACGGCGATCGAGATCGGACCGGGGCCGGGCGGCCTCACCCGCGCGCTCCTCGAAACCGGCGCGGCGCGCGTGATCGCGGTCGAACGCGATCCGCGGTGCGTAGACGCGCTCTCCGACCTCTCGCGGAGATACGGAGACCGGCTCCACGTGGTCGCCGGCGACGCGCTGGATGTCGACGTCTCCGCCCTTGCCGGGACCGACCGGATCGCGATCGTCGCGAACCTGCCCTACAACGTCGCCACGCCGCTCCTGATCGGCTGGCTGCAGCGCGTCGATTCGATCTCCGCGATGACGCTCATGTTCCAGAAGGAGGTCGCGGAGCGCATCGTCGCGGCCCCGGGCACGAGCGCCTATGGCCGGCTCGCGGTTGTCACGCAGTGGCTCTGCGAGGCGAAACGCGCCTTCGACGTCGCGCCGACCGCCTTCGTGCCGCCGCCCAGGGTCACCTCAACCGTCGTCAACCTGGTTCCGCGCGACGCGCCTCTGGCGCCGGCGGACATGGCAACTCTGGAGACGGTTACCGCCGCCGCCTTCGGCCGCCGACGCAAGATGCTGCGCTCGGCCCTCGCCGGGCTGGTCGAAGATCCGGAGGCGCTCCTGGCGCGAGAAGGAATCGCGCCGACGGCCCGGGCCGAAACGCTTCCACCGGAGGCCTTCTGCGCGCTCGCGCGCGGTCTCGCGAGGCTCAGAGCCCCTCGCTGAGACCCTTGACGAATACCGGCAGACCCACCTGACGCTGACGGCGCAGGCGTTCCGCGGTGAGAATGGAACGGACGCTGGCGACGCTTTCCTGGATATCGCGGTTGACAACCACGTAGTCGAATTCGTTCCAGTGCGCGATCTCGTCGGGGGCCCGCTTCATGCGCTGCGCAACGACGTCGTCCGAATCCTGCGCGCGCCGCCGCAGACGCGCGTGCAGTTCGCCGGTCGATGGCGGCAGGACGAATATGCTCACGACGTCCTTCGGTGCCTTACCCTTGAGCTGGCGCGCACCCTGCCAGTCGATGTCGAACAGGACGTCGAGACCTTCCGCGAGCGCTTTTTCGACCGGGGCCCGGGGCGTGCCGTAGTCGTTTCCGAACACCTTCGCGTGTTCCAGCAGATCGCCGGCCGCGCGCATCTTTTCGAAAGCGGCGGAATCGAGGAACGAATAGTCGCGCCGGTCTACCTCGTCCGGACGCTTGGGGCGCGTGGTCACCGACACCGACAGCGTGAGGCCGGGATCGGCCTCCAGCAGCAGCCGGGAAATGGTGGTCTTGCCGGCCCCCGACGGCGAGGACAGGACCAGCATCAGCCCGCGGCGGGGAATTCCGTCGCCGTTCATGCCTACTCGATGTTTTGAACCTGTTCGCGGAGGCCTTCGACCGCCGCCTTCAGGTCAAGACCGATGCGCGTAAGGCCCTTGTCGGCCGATTTCGAGCATAACGTGTTGGCTTCCCGGTTGAATTCCTGACAGAGGAAGTCGAGCCGCCGCCCGACCGGTCCGCCGCCGCTCAACAATTCCCGGGCCGATGCAACGTGGCCGACCAGCCGGTCGATTTCCTCGCGGATATCCGCCCGCGCCGCGAGATAGGCCACCTCCTGCGCGAGACGGTCCTCGGCGATCGCGGAGTTCGGGTCGAGGAGCGCCGCGATCTGGTCGCGGACCCGGTCGCGAACCCGTTCGGGCTGGGCGGCGGCGGCCGCCGCGGCGGCCGCCGCGAGCGCGTCGATTTCGTCCAGTTGGCGCTCGACGATGGTTTCCAGCCGCTCGCCCTCCTCGCGCCGGGCCGCGGCAAGACCGTCGAGAGCGGCCGCGAGCGTGTCCAGCAACGAGACGCGGCGCCGTTCGCGCTCGGCGTCGCTGTCTTCCGCCTCCACCCTTTCCAGGACGCCTGGAAGAGCCAACAGCGCCTCGAGCCGCGCGGGAGGGGAATCGTGCCGGTCCCGCAACGAGCGATGGATCTCCAGCAGACGATCCAGCACGTCGTCATTGACCCGGATCTCCGGGGCGCGAGTCGACTGCGCGATCGACAGGTGGAGGGAAAGGGAGCCCCGGCTGAACCGTTCCGCCGCCAGGGCACGGGCTTGCGGCTCAAGTGCGTCATGTCCGTGGGGGGTGCGGATTCTGAGATCGAGGTTGCGCCCGTTGACGCTTCTGACTTCCCAATTCCAGCGGACTTCGTCGTCGCCGCCCTCGGCGCGCGCGAAACCGGTCATGCTCTGGAGTTCGCGAGCCGTTTCCCGCGCACCGTCCTCGGCAATTGCGATCTTCCTGGCCTTTGCCATGTTCTCTTCGGGGGGACCCGTGACGTTGCGCGGCGAGCGGACCTCTATAGTACAGATTGCCCATGCCCTGAACGAATCGCGCCCGGCGTTCGGGCTGTTTTCGGCTCGCATCCGTTCGCGGCGGGGCGTAGGGTCGGAGCCCGTTATCGATGGGGATTTCCCTATGGAACCGGTGATTGCAGCCCTCGTCGGGCTCGCAGTCGGCGCGGCGATGGTATGGCTCTTGAGGCGGAGCGAGGTCGCCAGAGTCTCCGCCGCTCACGACGCGGAACGGGCGCGCGCGGACTCGGCATCGCGCGATCTCGAAGCGGAGCGGATCGCGCTTGCGGCCAGCCGCGCGCGGCTCGAGGAAGTCGAGCGGGCGCACAAGGAAAAGACCGGTTCGCTCGAACGCGTCCGCGGCGATATCGAGAAGGAGCTCAAGGCGCTCGCCCAGCAGGCGCTGAAGGAGAACCAGACCTCCTTTCTCGGACTTGCGAACGAGGTCTTCGACAAGCATCGCGAGCGCGTCGACGGCGAGCTCAAGCCGATCAAGACCGCGCTCGCCGATTGGCGCAAGAACCTCGAGGAGATCGAGAAGACCCGCAGGGAGCATTACGGAAACCTCACCGCGGAACTGAAGAACGTCGTCAACGGTCAGGAGAAGGTCAGGGGCGAGGCCGCGAGGCTGGTCAATGCGCTTCGCGCGGCACCCAAGACGCGCGGACGATGGGGCGAGGAAACGCTGAGGAACGTGCTCGAACTGTCGGGCATGACCGAACATTGCGACTTTCGAACCGAGCAGTCGCTGCGCCAGGACACAGAGTTGCTGCGGCCGGACGTGATCATTCGACTGCCCGGCGAGCGCTACATGATCGTCGACGCCAAAACGTCCCTGAGCGCGTATATGGACGCGGTCGAGGCGGAAGACGACGAAACGCGCGAAGAACTGCTCAAGCGGCACGCCGGGCAGCTCAGAACCCACATGCGAAATCTCGCTTCGAAGCGTTACCAGGACGCCCTCGACGTAACGCCCGACTTCGTCGTGATGTTCGTGCCGGGCGACAACTTCTATGCCGCGGCCATCGAGCGCGACCCGACGCTCTACGACGATGCGCTCAAATCCAACGTGCTCATCGTTACCCCGACGGTGATGCTGGGTCTCGCAAAGGCCGTCGCCTTCGGCTGGCGGCAGGAGAAGGTCGCCGAAAACGCGCGGGAAGTCGCCAGGCTCGGACAGGAACTCTACCAGCGCATGGGTACGATGGGCGACCACATCGCGGGGCTCGGCCAGGACATCGCCAGGTCGGTGCGGCGGTACAACGCCTTCGTCGGCAGTCTGGAGTCGCGGGTGATGCCGCAGGCGCGGCGCTTTGCCGATCTGAAGGTGGAGGGAGCGTCGCAGCCCTTGCCGGAGACGCAGTATATCGATACCGAGGTGCAGATGCCGCGTGGCGACCGCGATCTCGTGATCGGCCCGACCGCGGAAACCGCCGCCGAACCGCACCCGCCGGTCAAGCCGGCCGCGGAATAGAGCCGCCTATTCCGGCGGCTCCGCTTCCTTTCTTTCGCGTTCGATCCGTCGCCATCGCGCGACGTTCCGGAGATGCTCCGGAAAGGTGCGGGCGAACGCATGTCCGCCCGTCCCGTCCGCCACGAAGTAAAGCTCGTCGGTCCGCGCCGGATGCAGCGCGGCTTCGATCGAGGCGCGACCCGGATTGGCGATCGGCGTGGGCGGCAGGCCGTGCGTCCGATAGGTGTTGTAGGGCGATTCGACCCGGAGGTCCTTCCTGGCGAGAGGCCGGTCGAGCGGCGCGAGTCCCAGGGTGAGAGCGTAGACTACCGTCGGATCGGACTGCAGGCGCATCCCCCGGCGAAGCCGGTTGTGAAACACCGCAGAAATGCGCGCCCGCTCGGACGCCACGGCGGTTTCCCTCTCGATGATCGAGGCCAGGACCAGCGCCTCTTCCGGCGTCGCCAGCGCTATCCCGGCTGCGCGCGTTTCCCACAGGGAATCGAGCGTCTCTCTCATCGATTCGCGCATCCGGCGAACCAGCTCGACCCGGCTGTCGCCATACGAGAAATAATATGTCTCGGGCAGGAGCGACCCCTCCCCCACCCCGGCCGGCAAATCGCCCGCGAGACCCTCGGCGGCGGCGACGAGGCCGAGCGCCTCCCGGGTCGTGAGCCCCTCGGCGACGGTGATCCGTCGCTTGACGGTTTCGCCGCTCGCGAGAAGCGCGATCGCCCCGTCCATCGAAATTCCGGCCGGGAAACGATATTCGCCCGCGCGCATTGCCCTGCTCCGCCCTGTGAACCGGGCGCCCGCCTTGAACAGAAACCGGTCGCGGATCACGCCGCGGTCGCGCAGCTCGGTTGCGATGCTCTCGACACCGGAGCCCTTGTGGACGACCAGCGTCCTGGAGTCCGCCAGCGGTCCCGGGCGGACGAATTCGAGATATGCGAAGTAGGAAAACCCCAGCGCGAACAGGACCGCCCCAAGCGGTCCGAACACAGCCGCATGAAGCGCCAGCCGAGCCATCGGCACGACCGCGCGGTCAGGGAGGCGCTGTGAAAATCAGGGACGCGTTAGTGCCGCCGAAGCCGAATGAATTTGACAGGGCGTTACGGATCGGACGTTCCCTGGCCTCGTTCGGGGCAAGGTCCAGATCGCAGCCCTCCGAGGGGTTGTCGAGATTGAGCGTGGGCGGAACCAGACCATCGTTGACCGCCATGATGGAGAAGATCGCCTCGACGCTGCCGGCGGCTCCGAGAAGATGCCCGATGGCGGACTTGGTGGACGACATGGAGAGCTTGTAGGCGTCCTCGCCGAAGACCCGTTTGACGGCGCCGAGCTCGATCTCGTCGCCGAGCGGGGTCGAAGTTCCGTGCGCGTTGATATAGTCGATTTCGTCGGTGTTCAGCTCCGCCCGCTTCAGCGCCGCGCGCATCGAACGGTATCCGCCGTTGCCGTCTTCCGGCGGCGACGTGATGTGGTGCGCATCGCCCGACATGCCGTAACCGACGACCTCGCCGTACATTTTCGCGCCGCGCTTCTTCGCGTGCTCCATCTCCTCAAGCACGACGATCCCGGCGCCCTCGCCCATCACGAACCCGTCGCGGTCGCGGTCCCAGGGGCGCGAGGCGCGTTCGGGCGTGTCGTTGAACCCGGTGGACAGCGCCCGTGCCGACGCGAACCCGGCGATTCCGATCCGGCAAACCGCCGCCTCGGCGCCGCCGGCGACCATTACGTCGGCATCGTCGAGCATGATCATCCGCGCCGCGTCCCCGATCGCGTGCGCCCCGGTCGCGCAAGCCGTCACCACCGAATGGTTCGGGCCCTTGAACCCGTAGCGGATCGAGACCTGCCCCGACGCCAGGTTGATCAGGGTGGCCGGAATGAAGAACGGCGTCACCCGGCGCGGGCCGCGCTCGTTCATCGTGATCGAGCCGTCGAAAATGAACTTGAGGCCGCCAATACCGGATCCGATCAGCACGCCGGTCCGCTCGCGATCCTCTTCGGCTTCGGGCTGCCAGCCCGCGTCCTCGACCGCCTCGGCCGCGGCGCCGAGCGTGTAGACGATGAAATCGTCCATCTTGCGCCGGTCCTTGGCGTCGGTGACCGTGTCGGGATCGAAATGCCCGTTGCCGCTCTCCCCGACGGGCACCGTTCCGGCGATCTTGCACGGAAGATCCGAGACGTCGAAGGTCTGGATGGCCTGGATGCCCGACTCGCCGTTGACGAGGCGGTTCCACACATGGCCGACCCCCGCGCCCAGGGGCGTAACGAGGCCGAGCCCGGTAACGGCGACACGTCTCATAACAGCACCGATTGTCCGTACTTCATCGGGTGGCGCCCGGCCGGGTTCGCGGATCCCGGACCGCGGCCGCGATCAGGCGTTCGCGTTCTCTTCGATGAAGTTGATCGCATCCTTGACCGTCAGAATCTTCTCCGCCGCGTCGTCCGGAATCTCGCATCCGAACTCCTCCTCGAACGCCATCACGAGCTCGACTGTGTCGAGACTATCGGCGCCGAGGTCGTCGATGAAGCTCGCATTGTCGGTGACCTTGGCCTCGTCGACGCCAAGATGCTCGACCACGATCTTCTTCACACGGTTGGAGGTGTCGCTCATGTCAGGGTTCCTCGGTGTGGTAAGCGGTGGACCGGGCACTGAGGGACCAGAGTCCAACGGGATACTCGGCCGCGCGGTGAGGGCCGACAACTATCACAACTGCCCCCGCCTTTCCAGCGCGCGCCCGAATCCGGCGGCCCGTCACAGCATGGCCATACCGCCGTTGACGCTGATGGTTTGCCCGGTGACGTAGGCCGCTTCGTCGCTTGCGAGAAAGGCGACGCAGGATGCGACATCCTCGGGCGTCCCGAGGCGTCCGGCCGGAATCCGATCGGTCAGCTTCGCGGTCCGGTCGTCGCCGAGTCCCTGCGTCATCGCGGTGTCGATAAACCCCGGCGCCACGCAGTTGACGGTGATGTTGCGTGCCGCGACCTCGGCCGCGAGAGCCTTGGTCATTCCGGTCATCCCCGCCTTGGACGCGGCGTAGTTGGCCTGTCCCGGATTCCCGGTCTGGCCCACGATCGACGTGATGGCGACGATCCTGCCCCAGCGCGCGCGCATCATGCCGCGCAGCGCGGCGCGAGCGAGTCGGAAACCGGCGGTGAGGTTGACGTCGAGCACGGTCTGCCAGTCTTCGTCCTTCACCCGGACGAACAGGTTGTCGCGCGCGAGGCCGGCATTGTTGACCAGTATGTCGATTCCGCCCATCGCCTCCGCGGCCGCCTTGGCGAGCGCGTCTGCGGCATCGGGATCGGCGAGGTCGGCGGTCAGCACGAGGGCACGGTCCCCCATCGCGGCCGAGCGCTCCTCCAGCGCCTCGCGGTTGCGGCCCGCCAGAGCGACGGTCGCGCCCTGCGCGTACAGCGCGGAGGCCACCGCGCCGCCGATGCCTCCGGAGGCGCCGGTGACAAGAGCGCGCCTCTCTTTCAGATCGAACATGACCGGCTCCCCACTCCCGGGAAATTCAGAGCTTCAGCAGCGCCTCGATGTCTTCGGGACCTTCCACGGAGAGCGCGGCGAGGTCGGGATCGATTCGCCTGGCTAGCCCGGTCAGCACCTTTCCGGCGCCGATTTCGACCACGGTTCCGATGCCGGCGTCGCGTATGGCGAGCACGCATTCGCGCCACCGCACAAGCCCGGTCACCTGGGCGACGAGCAGTTCGCGGATTTCATCCGGATCCGAAACCGGTTCGGCGGAAACGTTGGCGACGAGCGGCGGATCGGGCGGGCCGATGTCGATGGTCGAGAGCGCTTGTTCCATGACCTCCGCCGCCGGCTGCAACAACCGGCAATGAAACGGCGCCGAGACCGAGAGCATGACCGCGCGCCGGATGCCGCGCTCCTTCGCCAGCGCCGCCGCCCGCTCGACGGCTTCGCTGTTGCCGGAAAGAACGACCTGGCCCGGCGCGTTGTCGTTGGCGACGTCGCAAACCTGGTCTTCCGCCGCATCCTCGGCGATCCCGCGCGCCTGTTCGAGCGTCGCGCCGAGCAGGGCGGCCATCGCGCCTTCGCCCACGGGAACGGCCTCCTGCATCGCCCGGCCCCTGGTCCTCAGAAGCCGCGCCGCATCGGGCAGCGAAAACGCGCCGGCCGCGGCGAGCGCCGAGTACTCGCCCAGCGAATGGCCCGCCACGCGGGATACCCGGCCGGCGAAATCGAAACCCGCGTCCCGGGTGAGAACCCGAAAAACGGCCATGCCGATCGCCATCAGCGCAGGCTGGGTATTCTCCGTCAGGGTCAGGTCTTCCGCGGGTCCTTCGCGAACGATGCGCGACAGGTTCAGGCTGAGCGCGTCGTCGACCTCTTCCAGCGTCTCGCGCGCGGTCGGAAAGGAAGCCAGCAGCGCCTCTCCCATACCCACGGCCTGGGAGCCCTGCCCCGGAAACACGAAGGCGATCGTCATTTCAGTCCCGACGGGGAACGACAAGAATAGGCGCCGGAAACAGACACGGGGCGCGGAGTCCTGTCAACCCGCGCCGCCGGGGCGGCGGACGCGGGCGCTTGCTTGCGCGGGAAAGGGAAATGTGTATAGTCCGCGCGCCGTCGAGCGGATGGGATTCGCTTGTCTACGGCGGTTTGCCTGATTTTGTGGTCCGGGCGGAGCACACGGTCGCGAGGAGTCGGGACGCGTGCCGCTCGTCCGGGCAAGGCATCGAGGAGCGCCGCGACGTGGCATTTTACGAGAGCGTCTATATCGCACGACCGGATATCTCGGCCGCCCAGGTGGAGGCGCTCACCCAGCGCCTGACCGAGATCATCGAGGCGGGCGGCGGACGCGTCACCAAGAACGAATACTGGGGCCTGAAGAACCTGGCCTACCGGATCAAGAAGAATCGCAAGGGGCATTACTCGCTGCTCAACATCGACGCTCCGAGCGGCGCGGTGGGCGAATACGAGCGCAACATGCGCCTCAGCGAGGATGTGCTTCGCTACCTCACCGTGAAGGTCGACGAGCTGGACGACAATCCCTCGATCATGATGACCCGAGGCTCCCGGGACGACCGCGGCCGCGGTCGGGGTCGGGGCTTCGGCGGCCGGGACGGGCCGAGGCCGCAGAGCGCGCCGCCGCCGGCGGCGGCGGATGCCGCCAAGGCGGAAAACAAGCCCGCGGATGAGCCCAAGGAGACGACCGAATGAGCCGGCGGCCTTTCTTCCGGCGGCAAAAGAGCTGTCCGTTTTCCGGGCCCAACGCGCCCAAGATCGACTACAAGGATGTGAGGCTCCTGCAGCGATTCACCTCCGAACGCGGCAAGATCGTGCCGAGCCGCATCACCGCGGTCTCCACCAAGAAGCAGCGCGAACTCGCCCAGGCGATCAAGCGCGCACGCAATATCGCGCTCTTGCCCTTCATCATCCGCTGACGCCGGTCGGGGCGGCGGCGCGCCATGTCCCGCCAGTTCCTCCTTGCCGTCGGCGCCGGAGCGCTAGCCGCGCTGTTCTACGTGGCGGTCGGGCTGGGTTCCTTCGGTTCGCTGATACTCGCCTATCTCGCGCAGCTTCCGCTGTTTGCGATCGGGCTCGGCGCCGGATTCCACCTCGCATTGCTCGCGTCCGGGGTCGGCACGGTTCTGATCGCCGCCGCCCTGCCGCTGAGCGCGGCCGGTCTGTTCCTGCTGACCGCCGCGCTTCCCGTGCTCGTTCTGACCAACCGCGCGCTGCTGAGCCGCACCGGTCCGGACGGCCGGGTGGAGTGGTATCCGCCGGGCCATCTGATCGCGATCCTCAACGGGCTGGCCCTCGCGGCGCTGGTCGGGGCCGCTCTCGCATTCTGGGGACACGACGGCGGCATGGTCGGCGCGGGCCGCGAACTGCTCGCCGAGATGCTGCGCGGATCGGTCGTCGGCGGGCTGAGCGAACAGGCTGTCGCGGCGGCGCAGAACCGGCTCGCCTGGTTTCTGCCCGCTCTGGTCCTGAGTTCCTGGCAGATCATGGTCATGGTGAATGGGGTGCTGGCCCAGGGAGTCCTTTCCCGCTTCTCCCTCGCCATTCGCCCGGGCGCGCCGTTCCGAGAGCTGTGGCTGCCGCAATGGCTGTCGGTCGCGCTCGCGGCCGCGCTGGTCGCCTCGTTCCTACCGGGGCGAATCGGCGATTTGGGCGGCAACGCGGCAATCGTGGCCGCGCTGCCCTTTGTCTTTCTCGGCCTGTCGGTTATACATGCGCTTTCGGTGCGCTGGCCTGCGCGGACGTTCGTCCTGGTTTGTCTGTATGTCGCGCTGTTCGTCGCCGGCTGGCCCGCCTTGATCGTCGCGGCGATCGGTTTTCTCGAAACATGGCTTTCCCTGCGGCAGCGGTTTTCGGGCGGCCGCCGTCAGGATGAGGAGGAGTAGCGATGCAGGTGATCCTGTTGGAACGCATCGAGAAGCTCGGCCAGATGGGCGACGTGGTCGACGTCAAGCCGGGGTATGCGCGGAACTATCTTCTGCCGCGGCACAAGGCTCTGCGCGCGAGCGAGGCGAACATCCAGGCCTTCGAGGAGCGCCGGGTGCAGCTGGAGGCGGACAATCTCGCGCGGCGCGAGGAAGCCGAAAAGGTTTCGGTCGATTTCGAGGGGCTCACGGTGGTCCTGACCCGGCAGGCTTCGGAGAGCGCCCAGCTCTACGGCTCGGTGACGAAACGGGACATCGCGGACGCCGTGAGCGAAGCCGGCTTTACCATCGCCCGTAACCAGGTGGCGCTGGATCGCCCGATCAAAACGGTCGGCCTCCACGAGATCCGGGTTCAGCTGCACCCCGAGGTCTTCGTCACGATTACCGCCAATGTCGCGCGCACGGCGGAAGAAGCGGAGGCGCAGGCGCGCGGCGAGATCATCGGCGCGGACGACGACGAAGACGATGCCGTCGAGACCGTCCCGGCGGAGACCGCGGAAGACGCGCCCGCCGCGGATCCGCCGGCCGAGGAGTAGCGGGCCCCGCCGCCGCGGCGCGGCCCGTCCGGGACACCGCATCGCCCCGCCGAACGCATGAGTCGAGATCGAATCGCCTTCGTCGCCGGGCCGACCCGTCAGGCCCAAAGCGCCCTCAAGGCGCTCAAGAAGCGATACGGCTCGGTCGAGCCCGACGAGGCTGACGTCATCGTCGCGCTGGGCGGCGACGGGCTGATGCTGGAAACGCTGCACCGGTTCATGGGCCGCAAGGTCCCGATCTACGGGATGAACCGCGGCACGGTGGGGTTTCTCCTCAACGCCTACGACAACCGCAGCCTGCGCGACCGGCTCGCCACCGCCCAGGAGGTCGAGCTCCGCCCGCTGTCGATGAAGGCGACCTCGATAGACGGTTCGAGGGTCACCGCGATGGCCATAAACGAGGTGGCGTTGCTGCGCGAAACCCGTCAGGCGGCACGGGTGCGTATCCGCGTCGACGGTACGGTGCGGATGCCCGAGCTGGTCTGCGACGGGGCGATCATCGCGACACCGGCCGGCAGCACCGCCTACAACCTGTCCGCTCACGGACCGATCATCCCGCTCGGCGCGCAGCTCCTCGCGCTGACGCCGATCAGCGCCTTCCGTCCCCGGCGCTGGCGCGGCGCGCTCCTGCCCTCCTCGGCGCGGCTCAGGATCGACGTGCTGGAGCCGAAGAAACGGCCCGTCAGCGCGGTCGCCGATTACACCGAGGTGCGCGACGTGCGCTCGGTCGTCGTCCGGGAGGACCGTTCCGCGACCCTGACCCTATTGTTCGATCCGGAGCACAACCTGGAGGACCGGATCCTCAACGAGCAGTTTACCCCCTGAAACGCTCCGCCGGTTCGCCTTGGTAGAATTGCAGTCCGCTGGCGGCAGCCAATTGAAGGAGACATACCCAATGGATATTCGAAACCGTCCTCACCGCCGCGTCCTGACCGCGGCCGCACTCGTCGCCGCGCTGGGAATCGCGGAAGCCGCGGCCGCCGCCGACAACAAGCTCTCGGTTGGCGCGCTCCGCTTCACCTCGCACAGCGGGGGCTTCATCGCCCTCGAGAACGGTCATTTCAAGAACGAAGGCCTGGACGTCGAGTTCCGCTTCTTCCAGGCGGCAGCGCCCACCGCGGTGGCCCTCGCCGGCGGCGACGTGGACTTCGCGATCGCGGGCGTCACGGGTGGCTACATGAACCTCGCCGCCAAGGGCGCGATCAAGGCCGTCGGCGGGGTCCTGCACGAACACAAGGACGTCGACGGCATGGCCATCATGGCCTCGATGAAGGCGTACGAGGCCGGTTTCACCAAACCCGAGCAGCTCAAGGGCAAGTCGCTGGCGATGACCCAGTCGGGCTCGACCTTCCACTATATGGGTGCCGTCCTGGCGGAGAAATTCGGCTATTCGATCAAGGACATCACGGTGCGGCCGCTGCACAAGGTGGGCGCGATGATCGGCGCGTTCAAGTCGGGCCAGGTCGACGCCATGCTCATGGTGCCCCACATCGCCAAACCTTTGGCCCGGGCCGGCGCGGGCAAGATCATCGGCTGGCTGCGCGATTACCGGCCCGACTACCAGATCACCGTGCTGCTGAGCTCGACGAAGAACATCGAGGAGAAGCCGGAGCTGGTGAAGAAGTTCCTGCGCGCCTACTCGCAGGGCATCGCGGACTTCAACCGGGTGATGTTGAACCAGTCCAAGGACCCGGCGGCGACCGAAGCGACGGTCAAGCTGATCCACAAATACGTCTACACCTCGCGTCCCTACGCCAAGGCGGCGCCGTCCATCAAGGCGGGCGCGATGTATCTCAACCCCGGCGCGTCGCTCGATCTCAAGAGCATCGAGCACCAGCTGAAATGGCACCAGTCGCAGGGCTTCGTGCCGAAAACCGTCACGATGGACCAGATCGTCGATACAAGCTTCGTCGAGACGAACTGACCGCGCCGTGCCCGAGCGGGGATCAGGGCCGGTCCCGAGGGGCCGGCCCTCTTCGTTGACGGTCGGGACACCGACGCATCCGGGACTGAGTGGAACAAGGAACTTCCGCGCATGAACGACTTTCCAGGCATGAGGAGCGTCCGCATGCAGGACCGGCCCGAGCAGGTCTACCGGGGCGACCTTTGCGTCGTGGGATCCGGCGCCGCAGGTCTGTCGGCAGCGCTGGAAGCGGTCAGGTTGGGCCGGAAAGTCGTTCTGGTGGATGCCGCGCCCCAACTCGGCGGTCAGGCGGTGGGCGCGGCGCTCGGCACGATCTGCGGGCTGTTCCGCAACGGGTCGGTGCCCAGACGCCTGACCCACGGCGTCATGGACGACCTGTTCGAATTCCTGTTCGCGCGGGGCGATGCCTCCCTGCGCCGGGTCCGCGGCACCTTCATCCTGGACTACGTTCCGAACGCCTGGATGCGCTGGGCGGAACGGCGGATCGCGGAGACCGGGATCGTGCCCCTGCCCGGTGCCATCGTCCGGGGGATGGAACGCAGGGACGGCCATGTCGAGGCGCTCTCCCTCAGCACCCGCTTCGGCGATGCGAGGGTAGAGGCCGGACACTTCGTCGACGCCTCGGGCGACGCGATCCTCGCCTGGCAGGCAGGGCTGGAGCTGCGGGAGTCGGAGACGCAGGTCCTCGGCACGGTCATGGCGATCCTGGAGGATGTGGACACGGGGCTCTGCGCGGAATACCCGCGCTCGCTCTATCACGAGCTGATCCGCAGGCACGCGGAAGAATTCGGCCTGGTGCGCGGGGAGGGTCCGGTCTTCGTCGTTCCGGGGACGCGCAAGCTCCTGCTCAACCTTACCCACGTCGAAACGCCGATGGAGACGGCCGGGCTGGCGCTGGCGGGGATCGAGGGGCGGCGGCAGGTGGACGCCCTGCTGACCCTGTTCAAGCGGGAATTGCCCGAGGCGTTCGGCGAAGCGAAGGTCGCGGTCTACGGAAATGCGGGGATCCGCCAGACGCGCACCGTCGTCGGGCGCAGCCATGTGACGGTGGAGGACATCGCGGCGGGGGTGCGGCCGCCGGATGCCATCGCCCGCACGACCTGGCCGATCGAACTGCATGGCGAGATGTCCGGCGCGCACTGGACGATCTTCGGCGAGGACCACCTCCACTACATACCGTTCGGCGCGATGCTGCCCGTCGGACTTCACAATGTCGTCGTCGCCGGTCGCTGCATCGACGCGCAACCGGCGGCCCTCGCCAGCCTTCGGGTCATGGGCCCCTGTTTCGCGATGGGCCGCGCCGCGGCGGCGGCGACCGCGCTCAACGACAGCGGCTCTCTGCACCAGCTCGACATCGCGGCGCTTCAGGACTCGGTCGACGACAACCTGACCCTCGAGACGACCGACAGCTGGGCGAACGAGGCGGTGCGGGAAACGGGCCCCGAGGCGGAAGGCGTAGGTGCTTCCAAATAATTGGAAATATTATTATAAATCAATAAATTAAAGAGTTTTACTAAGGTCATATATTACTTTAAGTCGTGCGTCCGGCAAGTGCATCGGCGTCAGTTCGTTTCTCTCCTTAAATGTCTGAAAAATCAGGCTTTTTCTTGTTCATGAAGGCTTCGATTCCGCGCGTGAACGCTTCTCCGAAACGGATCTTCTCGAACGCCTGACCTTCGCTCCGGAGACCGGCCGAGAGCGGCGTCTCGTAAGTCTCGTTGAGAACCTGTTTGAGGGTCGCGAGCGGGATGCTGGGGCGGGCGGCAAGGTCGGCGACCCAGCGCGCGACCACGTCGTCCAGGCCGCCCGCCGGGACGGTCTCGCTGAGCAGTCCCCAGGCCTCGGCTTCCGCCGCGCCGATGCGCCGGCCACGCATAATCATCTCCTTGGCGCGGCCCAGACCCGCGATGCGGGCGAGGCGCTGCGTTCCGCCGGAGCCCGGGATGGCGCCGAGACCGATCTCGGGAAGCGCGAACTCGGTTCCCTCCTCGGCGATCCGGAAGTCGCAGGCGAGCGCGATCTCGAATGCGACGCCCATGGCGTAGCGCTCGATGGCGGCGATCACCGGCTTGCGGCAATGTTCCGGCGCGGCCACCGCCCGGGCGAGGTCGGCCATGCCGTCGGCCGGCACCTTCTGGAAGCCCGCGATGTCGCCGCCCGAGCTGAACACCCCGTTCGCGCCGCGGATCACGACGACCCTGACATCGGGATGGGCGTCCAGCTCTTCGAGGATCGCGGCAATCTGCGCGCGCGCGGCAAAGCTCACCACGTTGAGGGGCGGACGGTCGAGGATCAGCGTCCCCTGCCCCGTTCGGGCGTCGATCTCCCAGCGTAGCCCGTCAGGTTCCGCAAGCAGCGCCGCGCGCCGTTCCGAAAGCTCGTTCACGCGATCCTCCAACCCGTCTTCCACGCGCCGCATAAGGCCATATCGCGAAGGCGGGCGGCAACATCCCGGCGGCTCTGGCACCGTCCGGGGCGCTTGGGCAGAATGACGCGCCCGCCGGCAGGAGACGGTGGGCGACGATCGACCGGGTGGGAGCAGACGATGGCGGCTGTACTGATCGACCGCGACGGCGGTATCGCGACGGTCACGATCAACCGGCCCGAGAAACGCAACGCGCTGAACGCGGCCGGCTGGGACGCGCTCTCGGAAGCGTTCGAGGCTTTGTCGGAAGAGGAAGACCTGCGTTGCGTCGTGCTGCGCGGGGCGGGCCCCGATGCGTTCGCCGCGGGTGCCGACATGTCCGGCTTCATGGACGAGCATTCGAACGCTGAGCTCGCCAGAAGCTACATGGGCAAGACCCACCGCGCCTGCGAGGCGATCTCCCGGGGCCGCCATCCGGTGGTCGCGATGATCCACGGCTACTGCCTCGGAGGCGGGTTCGAGATCGCGACGGCCTGCGATATCCGGATCGCCGCGCGGTCGAGCCGAATGGGAGTGCCGGCGCGGCTGGTGGGGCTCTATCTCGGATACGGGCTCCTCGGCACCATGATCGCCGCGGTCGGCCGCGCCAACGCGCTCGAAATCGCATTGGAAGGCCGGGTCTATTCGGCGGAGGAAGCGTTTGCGAAAGGGATGATCAACCGGGTCGTGGACGACGAAGCGCTCGAAGAGGAGGCCTACGGCTCGGCCCGGAGGATCGCGGAGGGGGCCCCGCTGGCGGCGCGCTGGCACCGCAAGGCCGTCCACCGGCTCGCCGATCCGTCGCCCCTGACCGAAGAAGAGATCGCGGAGTCCTTCTCCTACGCCGACACGGAGGACTATCACGAGGGCTACCGGGCGTTCCTCGCCAAGGAAAAGCCCGCTTTCAAGGGCCGCTGAGCGCGATGGTCGACAATCGAGACGGCGCGACCGGGCCCCTCGCCGGAGTCACGGTAATCGAATGCGCGCAGGTGGTCGCGGGCCCGACCTGCGGATACATGCTGGCCGATCTCGGCGCGGACGTGATCAAGGTCGAGCGCGCGCCGATGGGCGACGACGTGCGCCGCATGACGCCGCCCTCGATCGAGGGCGAATCGGCTGCCTTCATGATGCTCAACCGGAACAAGCGCGCGATCGCGCTCGACCTCAAGCAGGCCCCGGCCAAGGAGGCGTTCCTGCGGCTGGTGCGAAGCGCGGACGTGCTGATAGAGAACTACCGGCCCGGCGCGATGGAGCGGATGGGGCTGGGCTACGAAGACCTCAAGGCGGAGAACCCGGCGCTGGTCTACGCGACCATCTCGGGCTTCGGGCGGACCGGCCCCTATGCCGGTCGCGGCGGCTACGACCTTGTCGCCCAGGCCATGTCGGGCCTGATGAGCATCACCGGCGAGGAGCCGGGCCGGCCGCCGGTGAAGGTGGGCTCGCCCATCGCCGATTTCTCGGCCGGAATCCTGGCCGCGCTCGGCATCGTCTCGGCTTACGCCCACCGCCTGAAGACCGGCGAGGGCCAGTATCTCGAAACCTCGCTCTTCGAGGCGGCGATCTCGGCAACCTTCCATCAGACCGCGATGTTCCTCGCCACCGGCGAATCCCCGCCCCCGCTGGGCTCCGCCCATCCGCTGTCCGCGCCATACCAGGCCTACGAGACCGCCGACGGCTGGATCACGGTGGGCGCGGGCAACAACGCCAACTGGCCGAGGCTCGCCGAGGCTCTGGGCGCGATGGAGCTGACCAAGGACCCGCGCTTCCTCACCAACGACGACCGGATGAACAACCTGGCGGAGCTCAACGAAGCGCTCGCGCCGCTGTTCAAGGCGCACAGCTCGGAAGGGTTGCTGGCGACGCTGGAGGAGTTCGGCGTGCCGGCCGGCCCGGTGCTCGACATCGCCCAGATGACCGAGGATCCGCAGACCGTCGCGCGCGACATGATCATGGAGGTCGAGCACAGCCGGCTCGGCCCGGTCCGCACGCTCGGCCCTCCGGTCAAGCTCGGCGCCACGCCCGCCAACGTGCGGCGCGGCGCACCAATCCTCGGCGAGCACAGCGCCGAGATCCTGCGGGAGTACGGTTACGGCGAAGACGAGATCGCGGCGATGGCGGAGACTGGGGCAGTCATCCTTGAGGCGGTCCCGGAAAATCGGACAGGTCGTTAAGGTGTACCGGCCCAGCCTGAACCGCGTGGCCAGCAGGCTCCGATCCTAGGCAAGCAAGATCCGATAAGGCGCGATCGGGCCTTCGACCCGACCGCGCGATTGTCGATCGATCTTCCGGCCGGGACGCCGATGAATCGGCACGGACGCCGGGGCAGTTCGGCTTCCCGAGGAGTTGTGCCCTACACATTGCGTCCATCAGGATTTCTTCCGATCTTCCATTCGCTCAAGCATTTCGCTCAGCCCAGTCAGCGGAACCACCTCTCCGTCCCGCCGGGATTGTCGTTCCCCACCTCCATAGACAACGGCCCGCGTGGCGATTTCCGGCAGCTCTTTCGATACCAGGTTGAGCGAGTCGAACCAGTCGGAGGCGACCGTCGCGCCGGACTTGATCTCGATGGCCCCCGTGCCGTTGCCATTCTCGTACAGCAGGTCGCATTCCAGACCGCGGCTATCCCGGAAAAAGGACAGATTGGACCGCCGGCCCCGGTTGAAACGGTGCTTAAGCGCCTCCACCACGACAGCATTCTCGAACAACGGCCCGCGGAGCGGGTGGGTGGCGATCTGTCCGGCATGCTCTATCCCGATCAGGTGGCTCGCAAGCCCGACATCGTAGAAGTAGAGCTTTGGCGTCTTGACCAGCCGCTTGCGGATATTGGCGTGAAACGGCGGGAGCCGGAACACGACGTAGCTCGCCTCCAGGACCGTAAGCCAATGGCTTGCCGTGGTGTGGGACACGCCGGCATCCGCCCCTAGCGACGACAGGTTGGCCAGTTGCCCCACACGGCCGGCGCACAAGCGAACGAACCGGCGGAAATTCGCGAGATTGCGGATCTCGCCGATCCTGCGCACGTCGCGCTCGACGTAGGTCTCGAAATAGTCGCCAAGCGCCTGCCGGGGCTCGAGCTTCCGGTCGTGAATCCGGGGATAGAACCCGGAATAGAGGATGTCGTCGATGCGGTCGCTCGCGCCGGTCCGCCGGCGTTCGACAAGCGAGAACGGCAGCAGGCGAAGCAAGGCGGTGCGCCCGGCAAGGGACTGGCTTATGGCGTCGGAAAGCCGAAACTCCTCGCTACCGGTCAGAACGAACAGGCTGTTCCGATTTGCCTCGTCCGCCAGAATCTGCAAGTACGACAGCAGATCGGGGACACGCTGGATTTCATCCAGGATGGCCCCTTCGCCGAACCGCGCAAGAAACCCCCTCGGATCGGATTCCGCGAATTCCCGCCGATCGGGCGCTTCCAGATTGACATAGTCGAGATGCGGGAAAGCGGCGCGGCAGAGCGTGGTCTTGCCGGATTGTCGCGGCCCGGTCACCGTGACGAACGGGTACTGCTCGAACAATTCGACCAGGCAGGGCGCAATTTCGCGCTCGATCATGGTGCACCCTAGCCAAGCGACGAAGATATTGCAACTTCTACTTTCAATTTGTAAATCAGCGTAAATTCGCTTGGGATGGCCTATTCGCCGGGACACCACCGGAGACCGAACCCTCAGGCCGCGAAGTCTATCGCACCCGCGCCGAGCCACTCCTCGCGCACCCGCGCGACGGTATCGGGCTCGAAGAAACCGTCGATCCGCCGCGCGATGTCGGCGACCGACCCGGGGGCCGCGGCGGCCGCGCGCCACCAGACGCTATCCGGTTCTCCCGCCCCGCCGGATGCCCGGGATTCCGCCTCGACGCGCCACTTTGCGAACCAGGTCATGGTGCGGAGCCAGGTGAGGCGCCGCATCGGCATCAGCCACGGCCTGATCTCGGCCGCGAGGCGGGGCGGAACCGCGTCGAGATAAGCGGCGTAGAAGCCGCGCACGTCATCCAGCGACAGCGCGGCGGCGCAATCCGCGTCCCACATCGTCGAGGTGTAGAGGCTGGCATGCGCCACATCGATGGCGGGCGAGCCGTAGAGCGCCTTTTCGAGGTCGACGAAGACCGCGCGCGCCCCGCCGTCCCCGCGCTCGACCAGAAAATTGCCCGGATGCGTATCGGTGGCGCAGAGCGTGAGCGGCTGCCGCGCACCGGCGTTCCGCGCCGCGCAGACCCGGGCCCAGGCAAGCTCCTCGGCGATCTGGGCACGCGCCGCGGGGGTCATCCCGGCGCGGTCGAAATAGAGCGCCTGAGGTTCGATGAAACCGAGTATGCCGGCGATCGGATCGGCGTGCACGGCAAGCGGTCGCCGCTCGTCCCCGGGCGGCAGGGGAAGCGCGTGAATGCCGGCGAGGCAAACGGCCATCGCGTCGAGGTCGTCCGGCAGGCGCGCCGGCCCGCCGTCGACCATCGCCACCACCAGACCGCCCCAGGGCAGCCCCGGGCGCGGCTCGATCCGGCCCCCGAGGGCGGGCGTACAGCCGCTCGGCGAGGCATGGGCGAAGCACGCCTCCTGGTAATCGAGATTGTCGGCGGGGCTCAGTTCGAACTGGCTCGCGCGAGGCAGACGCAGCAGCCACGGTGTGCCCGAGATACGCACGTGGTCGTGGAACAGGCCCTTGACGGCCATCGGTTCGAGCTGGTCTCGCCCCGTGCCGGCGAAACCGTCCACCAGCCGCAACCCGGCACAGGCGGCGTCCAGATCGAGTCTCGAGACGGTTGCTCCCTTCGCTGGCATGATCCAGATCAGGTTCCGTGGGTGTGCTCTCAGCCCGGACGCGAAGCGCCGGACACCCCAGCCAGCGTTCAAGGTGGACGGAGACCGGGGGCGCGTCAAGCGTTGCGGCTTGGGTTCCGCGCGGCCTGGGTTCCTACCCGCCCAGCCTTGCGATGCCGGCCGATACGGAACGGGATCGGCTTCCTATTCCGGCTCTTTACCTTTCAGCCCGTGGATCGAAGGCGAAGGCGTTGGGCGAGGTGCGGACCGTCGGGACATAGCTTGCGCGGTTTTCCGGCGAGACCGCGCCGCGCCGCCTGATTCGCCAGAAGGTCCACAACCCAACCGCGCCGTGCACGGTTCCCGTGAAGAGGAACAAATAGCCCGATCCCATCGCCTCCATCAGCGCCGAGGCGATCAGCGGCCCCACGATGGCGCCAACCCCGAAAGTCAACAGCAGCGCCGCGCTGATTTCCACGAAGTCTCCCGGTCGGGCGTGGTCGTTGGCGTGTGCCACGCAAATGCCGTAGACCGAGAATGCCGCGGCCCCGAACAGAAAATAGGCAAGATATGCGATCGGGAGCGGAAGGCCCTTTGCGAACGTCAGCGTCAGGCCCGCGCATGCGGCGGTCGCGCACAGGACGGCGATCAGCAAGCGTCTCTCGGGCAGGCGGTCCGAAAGCCGTCCCAGCGGATACTGAACGAAGGCACCGCCGACGATGGCGACGCTGACGAAGACCGCGATACCGGTGAGCGAAAGGCCCAGATCCTTCGCGTAAATCGGTGCCAGGCTCCAGATCGCGCCATTGGCCATGCCGTTGATCAGGCAGCCGAGCACCGCGACCTGCGAATTTTGCCATAGCTTGCGCAAATCGGGCGCGACCTTGACCGGCATCGGTGGGGAGTTCGAGCGCGTGAGGCTGACCGGAACGACCGCGAGCGCGAACAGGATCGCGGCCAGCGAAAACAACTCCGGCCCCGCCGGGGAATCGAGCAGGATCAGGTATTGGCCGGCGGTCACCGCCGTCAGATGGATCGCGATGTAGCCCGAGAACACCGTGCTCCGGCTGCTCCGCGTCGACGATCCGTTCAACCAGCTTTCGATGACCATGTAGAGCCCGGAGAGACACAGACCGAGCACGGCGCGAAGAGCAACCCAGGCGGGCGGCGTCAACGCAAGCGCGTGGAGCAGCGGGACGATGGCGGCCAGCGCCGCAACCGCGGCATAGACACGAATATGACCTACCCGCGCGACCAGCGGAGGCACCAGATAACAGCCCAGCACGAACCCCGCGAAATAGGCGGCGCCGATGGTCCCGATCCACGCCGCGCCGAAACCCTCCAGGTCGGCGCGCAACGGCACCAGGGTGAGAAAGAGACCGTTGCCCAGCATCAGCAACGCCACCCCGCCCAGCAGGGCGCCGATCGGCGCGAACAGCGATATGGGTTTGGCGAAGAGTGCGGTCATTCGGATCAAGGGCCCCATCCCCAGGGGATGGGCTTTCGGTGAAACTGGCCGCGACCCGCGGCATTGACTTTTGGCGTGACGGGGGGCGGGAGGTCCAGGCTCCCGCCCCTCGTTGCCCGTGACGGCGCTACAGGTCCATGTCGCCCATGTCAGGCATACCGGCGCCGTTGAGGCCGTTCTTCTTCGGTTTCTCCGCGACCATGGCCTCGGTGGTGATCAGAAGCCCCGCGATCGACGAAGCGTCCTGAAGCGCGGTGCGCACCACCTTCGCCGGATCGACGATGCCGGCCGTAATCATGTCCACATAACAACCGTTCTGGGCGTCGAAGCCATGAGTGGCACTGTCCTGCTCCAGAAGCTTGCCGATCACCACCGAGCCTTCTCCGCCGGCGTTTCCGACGATCAGGCGCACCGGCGCCCGGATCGCCTGGCGCACGATGGCGATACCGGCGTTCTGATCGTCATTGGCGCCGGACAGCCCGTTCAGCGCGCGGCCGGCATAGAGAAGCGCCGCGCCGCCGCCGGCGACGATGCCCTCCTCGACCGCGGCACGGGTGGAGTTGAGCGCGTCCTCGACGAGGTCCTTGCTCTCCTTCACCTCGACCTCGCTGGCCCCGCCGACCCTGATCACCGCGACGCCGCCCGCCAGCTTCGCCAGCCGCTCCTGCAGCTTCTCGCGATCGTAGTCGGAGGAGGTCTCCTCGATCTGCGCGCGGATCTGGTTGCACCGCCCGGCAATGTCAGCCGGATCGCCGCCGCCGTCGACGATGGTGGTTTCGTCCTTGGTAATCGAGACCCGCTTCGCGCTGCCCAGCATGTCGAGGGCGACGTTGTCGAGCTTGATGCCGAGATCCTCGCTCACCACCTGGCCGCCGGTGAGGATGGCGATGTCCTCCAGCATCGCCTTGCGGCGATCGCCGAAGCCCGGCGCCTTCACCGCCGTGACCTTGAGGCCGCCGCGCAGCTTGTTGACCACCAGCGTCGCCAGCGCTTCGCCCTCCGCCTCCTCGGCGACGATCAGCAGAGGCCTGGCCGACCGGATCACCGCCTCAAGGAGCGGGACCATGGCCTGCATGTCGGAGAGCTTCTTCTCGTGGAGAAGAATGTAGGGATCCTCCAGCTCGCAGGTCATCTTCTCGGCGTCGGTAACGAAATAGGGCGACTGGTAACCGCGATCGAACTGCATGCCTTCGACGACTTCGAGTTCGGTATCGAGGCTCTTTGCCTCCTCCACGGTTATCACGCCCTCCTTGCCGACCCGTTCCATGGCCTCGGCGATCATGTCGCCGACCGAGCGCCGGTTGTTGGCCGAGATGGTGCCGACCTGGGCGATCTCCTCGTCGGTCTCGACGGGTTTGGACTGCCTTCCGATCTCCGCCACCACGGCTTCCACCGCGAGATCGATGCCGCGCTTGAGGTCCATCGGGTTCATACCCGCGGCGACCGCCTTGATGCCCTCCCGAAGGATCGACTGGGCCAGCACCGTCGCGGTGGTGGTCCCGTCGCCGGCCTCGTCATTGGTCCTGGAGGCAACCTCGCGCAGCATCCTCGCGCCCATGTTCTCGAACTTGTCGGCGAGCTCGATCTCCTTGGCCACCGTCACCCCGTCCTTGGTGATGCGGGGAGCGCCGAAGGATTTCTCGAGCACCACGTTGCGCCCCTTGGGGCCCAGCGTCACCGCCACCGCGCTGGCGAGAGTGTCCACGCCCTTGAGGAGCCGGGACCGCGCATCGGCCGAAAACCGTACTTCCTTCGCTGTCATGTTCCTTTTCCCTCCTGACTGCGGGCGGCGCGCCTAGGCGGCCTGTTTCGCCCTCTGGCCGGTCTCGACGACGGCC
>JAJEHI010000167.1 GCA_022823775.1 Defluviicoccus sp.
GACGGTGGGACGGCACGGCGTGCTCAATGCCGACGAGGCGCGGCAGAGGGCGGCGCTGATCGTCACGCGCATCAAGGCGGGCGAGGACCCGGTGCCGCTGCCGCTCGCGGCCCGGCTCAACGGCGGCCCGACCGTGGCCGATCTGGCGGCGCGCTATCTGGAGGACCATGCCGAGGTCCGGCTCAAGCCGAGGACGCGAGTGAAGACCCGAGGCGTGCTGCGCCGCCACATCCTGCCGGCCCTCGGCAGGCTTCCGGTCGAGGCGGTGGAGCGCAAACAGGTGGTCGAGCTGCACCGCAACCTCAGCGACCGCCCGGTGGTGGCGAACCGGGCGGTCAAGACGCTGGCGCAGATGTACCGGCTGGGCGAGGGCTGGGGCCTTGTGCCGGCGGGCTGCAACCCGTGCCGGGCGATCGAGAAATATCCCGAGCGCGGCCGCGAGCGCTTCCTGACCGACGCCGAGTTCGCCCGGCTGGGGCGCGTGCTGGACGGGGCCGTAGATGACGGGACCGTCCCGCCCATGGCGGCGGCGGCGATCCGCCTGCTGATGCTGACCGGCTGCCGCAAGGGCGAGGTCCTCGCGCTGCGCTGGGCCGATGTCGATCTCGACGCGGGCGAGCTCCGCCTTCCCGACGCGAAGTCCGGCCCGCGCGCGGTGCAACTGCCGCCGCCGGCGGTGCGGCTGCTGGAGGACATGCCGCGCAGGGCGGGCAGCCCGTGGGTGTTCCCGGGCAGGGACCGGGAGGGACGCTACAGCGCGGCCGGCCTCGACGGGGCCTGGCAGGCCGTGCGCGAGGCCGCGAAGCTGAAGGATGTGCGGATTCACGACCTGCGCCACAGCTTCGCGTCCAGGGCGCTGGCGCTCGGCGAGACCCTGCCGGTGATCGGCAAGCTGCTGGGGCACAACGACATTGAGACGACGGCGAGATACGCGCACCTGGCGCAGGATTCGGTCCACGAGGCGGCGGAGCGGATCGCCGAGAGCATCGCGGCCGACATTCTCTGAACGCCAAACACTCTATGCAGCCTGATGATGCTCTTCGATCTCGTTTACACGGCAAAGACCCGCACTGAGAACCTGGTGCGCAACACGACAACCGTACGTGCGGGCCCTGGTACTTGCCTGCCAAGGCAAAAAAACGATTGCGCTACAGAACGACCAATCTTGGACACTGGATTCGAAATGTAGAATGATATCAAAATGGATGGCGCCAATGATCGAGGCAGTACGAATTGGACCGATCCGGAGCCTCATTCCGGGACTGACCCTCCTTTACAACACGAGGTGCAATCACTATTGGTGTCGTCTTCGCCACACTCGCACCTATCCTCATTGCTGCATTTGCATTTGTTGAGATCGACATATCGCCATGTATTTCTTCCACGGAATGTTGGCCCTCCGCCAATTTTTACTCCCCAATAGATCAAGTAAGCCATGCAATGCATACCGGACGCCTTCATACCTCTAAGCATAATTTCGTCCGCAAATTCTCTCATTTCCCTTTTCGACATCTCCTTGTCGCAGTTTTCATTGGAGCATTTTGAAGCGCACTCAGATCCCAGCTTTTCATAGTCTTGCCAAGCAATATACAAATAGTCGTGAACTATGGTCGCTTCCAAATGGGGACCCACGCGACCGACGATACATCGAAGCAGGAAGGGTGCCGAAGAAAGGTCTGTGAGCATTCCTTCAGGTACGGTAATGCATTTCAGTTTCCCGTTGATCTTGAATGAAACAGTATAGGGTTTTGTAACAACGTATTGATCTTTCCGGTCCACATGTTTCAACCCTGTCGCGAATCGCATCAGGTGCAAATCCGATTTGTACTTGAAACAAGATATCTTTTCCGCAGATATACGGTGATAGGGAAAGCAATGATACTTGGGAGGCAATGATTGCGCGCATTTGGCGCCCTTATGAATTATTCCTGAATCTTGTCTGCACCATAGCAAAAGAAGAACTAAAGCAAGTGTTGCTGCTACGAGTATTGACAGAAAAGCACTTACCAAAAACAACAGTGCGCACCATAACCATGGAAGCGAAGATGCGAGAGGACCCGAATACCAGATGGAAGCCATGCCGTAAATGGCCAGAGCGACCGCCAACGCCGTCACCAGTATCCGCATTTTCAGCGATCGCATTGTCTATTTCTCCAAGCGCTAGATTCTTGGTCATCCCTCGCCGAACATCGCCCGTATCGTACCGACCGTGATGAACATCCGGTCCGGGCGGTCCTCGAGGCTCCGGAAACCGAGACGCCGGTAGAACGCCATGCGGCGCGCGAAGACGTCCTCGCCGCCGTCGTCGATGACATCGAGGACGACCAGCTTGAGGCCGACTTCGCCGGCGACGCTCAGCGCCCGCCCCAGCGCGTCGACCGCGAGGTCCGAGCCGAGCCCCATGCCCTGCCGGCGCTCGTCCACCGCGATCATCGACAGGTAGAGCGCCGGAATGCTCCCGGTCCTGGGCGCTCGCCGGGGGCGGTCCGCGCCGAGTTCCTCCGTCGCCACTGCATGCGCGTTCAGCGCGTAGTAGCCGAGCACTTCGGGCGAGCCTTCGGCCACCGCGACGAATACCCGCGTGAAGTCGTCCTTCTGCTGCTTCCTGGCGCTCAGCCTCAGGAAGTTGTCGAGGCGAGCGGTTCCGCAGGAAAAGCCCGACCGGTCGTGCCGGGCGGGATCGAACGGCTCGATGACGATTCGGGGGACGCTTGGGCCTTCGCCGTCACCGGGCATTGGCGATCCGGGAGCGGTAGTCGCGAACCGCGTCCCGGGCCGCCCGCGTCGGCGGCGGCGGATTGTCCAGCGCCTCCAGAAGCGCCAGGCTGTCGCGCTCCGATAGCGTCGTGGTCTGATGCTCGCGCAGGATGCGTTCGGCTTCCCTGGCCGCCGATGCCCGCACGAACGTCGTGAGCTTGACGCCGGTCAGCTCGGCCGCCCGCGAAATGCGGTCCTTGTCGCTCGGCCTGACCCGCATCTCGATGTGGTCGGTCGCCCTCTCGTCCGGGGACGCCGTGACATCGCTGAAGTTCAACACGATGGCACCTCTTCTCCTTGTCCCGACAATGTATGTTCAATCCCGGAGAACGTCAATCGACTGTCGTGCCGGCGGCACCGCACCTTCGGCCGGCTTCCCGGGCCGCCAAAGATGCCAGATGGCCGGGCTACCGATCGGCCGGGGCATGGGGAAGGCTCTCCCGGATGTCCGGGATACAGGACAGAAAGATCGCCTCATGCCGATGACCGGTATATGCGCAGAGGATGTATTCGTTCCAGTGGTTGGGATTCGGGCCGTACTTCATCAGATGACCGTGCGGATCGTCCATCCGAGGCGGCTTCTTCGCCGTCATCCGCGCGTGCTCGCGCTCCAGATAGTCGATGAAGGCGCGTTCGGGCCAGTCCCCGGTCGGACGGTCGCCTCGCTTGCAATTCATCGACCGGTTCCGTGGAGCAAGGGAGTACGATATGCTATCAGGTGCTCCAATATAGTATCGGATGGAACAAGGAGAGGGACCATGAAGACAATTGACCGACGCAATGCGATCAAGACAGGTCTTGTTGGAGCGTCACTTTCGATATTGCCGGTGAGCAATGCAGCGGCACAGTCTGGTAGAGTCTGGCACTCAGGGCACAGGGTGGTGTCAAGAGACCATCGCGCATTTGGTCTTTCTTCCGTGATCATAACGGATCGCCAACGTGCGGA
This sequence comes from Defluviicoccus sp., assembly GCA_022823775.1. Lineage (GTDB taxonomy): Bacteria > Pseudomonadota > Alphaproteobacteria > MPNO01 > MPNO01 > MPNO01. The sequence goes on from JAJEHI010000167.1 coordinate 3,704, forward strand.
TCTCCCTGAACCTATTGATGTGCGCAGAATTGAACGCAACGGAGACATGGATTATGTGGTTCATGTCGCGCGCCTTCTTGAGGCATCTTTCAGAAATTCCCCTAATTCTTCAAATGATATTACCGGAGATGCATTCCATTCTGATGTCAGCAGGATTCTGGAAGATGAGCAAGACGCGATGCAGATTCTTATGCATCCTAACTCAAGATTATATTGGGCTCGGGTAAATCCTTGGATTCTAGTAGTCATCGTGCCCCGTGGAGTTGTGACTTGGCTTGCAGCAGGAGCTTCCGTATGGACTCTTCGTCCATTTGTTGATGGATTTCTTGACGAAGCAGGTAGAGATGTTTGGCAATGGATGACGGACTTACTACGGTAGAGAAGACAGTTAAGTGAGATCGAGAATCAGCCTCTTGGGTGGATTGAGGGTTCAGAAAAACGTATTTTGATTGTTGTGCAGGCTACCAGAAACCCCCTTGAAACCAATTGCTACAGCTGCCCGTATAGTAGAAGTGATATGCACGAGAAGCGGAGACGTTCACGATCTTCTTGCCTGATATGCGACGCCGCATCCTGACCGGTAGCGGCCCGGCCCTCAACCCGGCGGTCCCATTGGATTTCCACCGCCGTCGGCCGTCAGGGGGAAGTCTGTCCGTCACCCGACAGTAACCGGTCGGGTTCCATATCCAGACCACGCCTGGCGCTCGCGGTCGCTATCGCTCGGCCGCTCATCCTTGCCCGCGTCGCAGTTCCTCGTTCGCCAGCTCCCGGTTAGTCCTCTCCCAGACATACTCCATGATGGGGATCGTCTCAAACGCCCGGCCGTCCACCACGGCCTTCGCCGTCCCCGCGAAGGTTTTCCAGTCGACGTTTCTGGCGCCCTTGAGCACATGCGCGCTGCGCAGCATCCGCAGCGCCCAGTCCTCGCGCCGCTGCTCCAGGCGGGCGAAGAAGCCGGCCTTCACCCGATCCGCCTCGTCGGATTCCTGCATGGCGTCCTGAAGGATTGCCGTTCCTCCCGACCAGCCCTTCACCACGCGATAGTCGTCCGGCCACGCCGCGCTACCCCCGATCAGCTCCTCGCGCACCGGCTCGGGCAGCGCATCGATCTCGTTATCGGGGTCCAATTCCGACAGCCACTCCTCCGCGCCCATCGCCCGCGGCCGCAACTCCCGCATCCCGCATGAGAGCGCGACATCGATCAGCCCTGCGGGCGGCGGCCGCTCCAGCGCAAGTCCTTCGGCCAGCGCCACGGCAACCTGCTCCTCGAACGTTTCCCAGGGGGTCTCGATCATCGTGTCGAATGTCTCCGACCCCAGGAGTTCTCCGATCGCTTCCATGCCGGGAATGACAACGGCCTCCGCGATCCCCCGTCCCAGTTCGGTAACCACGGTCGCAAGGGCGGGCTCGTCCCCGCCCTGCAGAACCACGCGCAGCATCTGCGTGCCCCACTTGTCGGGGATCGAGCCGTAGATTTCCGCACGGCGACGCGCCGGATGCGGCAGGGGAGCCACCAGTTCGCGCCGCCGCGCTTCGGCCAGCGCCTCGTCGAGCAGTGTCCGCCCGGCGTCCGCCGGCATCCAGTTGCGGATCGACGGCACCAGGGCCGCGGAAACCGGCTCGACGATCTCCCTCAGCGCCCGTTCGCGGAACCCTTCGGCAGCGCCGAGCCGCACCTCCGCCGAAGCGTCCAGCAGCCAGTACATCGCGATTCGGCCGCAGACCGCCTCGTCCCGGCACGCGACCTCGTATGCGAAGGCCGCCCGCAACTCCTCCGGCAGGGTGCCGATCCGCTCGTCGAGCTTTCCGTGCAGGAAGTGCTCGATGTGATCCACGTCGACATCCAGCAGCACGCTCATCCGCTCGATCTCGGTGTCCGGGTCGACCGGCAGCCGGCCCGCCTTCGTGAGCTCGCCCATCCGTTCGATCAGGCGCTGCACCAGCTCCGGCGGCGCCTCCGCGCCGGCCCGGGCATAGGCCCGCGCCAGATCGTGGGTCGACGCCGCATCGAGCCGCTCCGATACCGCCGGCAGACGCATCGCTCTCGCCGCCTCGTCCAGGAACCGCGCGCCGATGCGGCCGCCGCCTTCCCCGTCCTGCAGCGCCGCGCGGATCGACGCCTCGAACAGCTCCAGGGCATTGTCCCGGTCGCTGTCATGCACGCCGAGCGCATAGCCGATCAGCACGGCGGCCGTGCCCTCCGTCCCGAGCAGGGCCACCCGGTGCGTCTCGGCCACATCGCCGGCGACGGCGAGCCCGTCCTGTTCGCGCATTTCGTCCAGGCAAGCCCCGACCAGCTCTTCCGGCCCCATGGCGGCACCTTTCCTGTTCAGACCGTCGATGCCGCAAGCCGGCAGCACGCCGCAATTTCGCACACCGCACCGGAGACCAGAAGACCGTCCGCCCGCATTTGCCGCTTTGGCCGCAGCTTTGCCATCCGTCGTCGGCAACGCGCGGCGCGCCGCCAAAAGGCGGAGGCCAGGGTCCTCCGGGCACGGTCGGGGGGTTGAGGAGCGGTCCCCCGCGCCACCGCCGGGGAGACCGATCCATGTCCTGCCGCATCGCCGACCTTCCCGTGCCGCCCCGGTGCCGGGAGCTGATCCGTACCGGCGCGCTCGTCGCCATCAACCACTCGGGCGGCAAGGATTCGCAGGCCATGACCGTCCTGCTGTCGCGGATCGTCCCGCGCGACCGGCTCGTGGCGGTTCACGCGCCGCTCGGCGAGGTCGAATGGCCCGGCACGGTCGAGCATATCGAGGCGACCCTGCCCAGCGGCGTGCCGCTGATATTCGCCCCCGTCGCGTCCGGCAAGACCCTGCTCGAACGGGTCGAGGAACGGGGCATGTGGCCGTCGAGCAAGGCCCGCTGGTGTACTTCGGATTTCAAGGCCGGACCGATCCAGCGGGAGCTGCGCCGCTACCTCAAGGCCCACCCCCGCTTCGGCGGACGGCTCGTCAACGCCATGGGTATGCGCGCGGAGGAAAGCCCGGCGCGCGCCAGGAAGGCGCCGTGGCGGCGCAACGAGCGCATGAGCGTCGCCGGCCGGGAAGTCTTCGACTGGCTGCCGGTCTTCGACCTCTCGACCGAGGACATATTCCGCGTCATCCGCGACGCCGGCCAGTCGCCGCACTGGGCCTACGCCGCAGGCATGTCGAGGCTGAGTTGCAGCTTCTGCATCCTGGCGTCCCGCGCCGATCTGCGCCGGGCGGCCCAGCTCCGCCCGGACCTCTACCGTGCCTACGAGGAGCTTGAGCGGCGCATCGGCCACACGCTGTCGCCTTCCCGGATCCCTCTGCCGGAACTGACCGGCGTCTCCCCGGCCGCCGTCCGTTGCGACGACCCGACCGGCCTTGACCGCGCCTGACCCCGGCCGCCCGCACCCCACCGCCGCTCGTCTACCGGCTTCCGCCGCATGCCTCCGGACACGATGAGCGGAGCGGCGCTGCCGGCCGGGCGAAGGCCGGGCGCCCGGAGGGAGCCCGTGCCCCCGTCCCGCCATCCGGAGGCCGCCCATGACCTTGCCTGACAACATCTCCGCCGACTACACGCTGCGCCCGAGCGAGCTCGCCGAGGTGCTCGCCACCCTGGTCAAGGCCCGACAGCCGACGCTGGTGTGGGGACCGCCCGGCGCGGCGAAGTCGATGATCGCCCGGCAGGTCGCCAGCGACCATGGCTACAACTATGTCGACATCCGCGCGCTGCTGCTCGACCCCGTCGATCTGAGGGGCATTCCCTGGCGCGACGAGGACGGCCGCACGCGTTGGGCGCCGCCGGTGTTCCTGCCGCCTACCTCCAGCACCGCATTATGGATGCTCAATCTGGAAGAGCTGGCCTCCTGCGTGCCGATGGTGCAGGCCGCGCTCTACCAGCTCAGCCTGGAGCGCAAGTGCGGCGAGTACGAGCTGCCCGAGGGCGCTTCGATCATCGCCTGCAGCAACCGCGAGAACGACCGCGGCATCGTCCACCGCATGCCGACCCCGCTCGCCAACCGCTTCGTCCATCTCGAGATCCGGGTCGACGCCAGGGACTGGTGCGCCTGGGGCGCGGCGAACGGGATCGCCCCGGAAGTGCTGTTCTTCATCGAGTTGGAGCCGGAGCTGCTCCACCAGTTTCATCCGGAATCGAAGGAGCACGCCTTCCCGAGCCCCCGCAGCTGGGAGTTCGCCAGCAACATCGTCAAGAACCGCAACGGGCTCGACGCCGAAGTCGAGCGGGCGCTGTTCCGGGGCACGGTCGGCGAGGCCGCGGCGGTCGAGTTCACCGCGTTCCTGAAGGTGTGGCGCGAGCTGCCCCACCCGAGGGCCGTCCTCGACGATCCCGCGAACGCCGACATCCCGGAGAACGCCAGCACGCTGATGGCGCTCTGCGGCTCGCTCTACCGCATGGCCTCCGACGTCAACCTGGACGCCATCGTGACCTACGCCACCCGGCTGCGGCGCGAGGTCGGGGAATCGCTGGTCGGTGCCTGCGTGCGCCGCGAACCCGCGCTCCAGCGCTCGCCCGCCTTCATCCGCTGGGCGGCGGCCAAGACCCAGTGAAGGAGGACGCCATGTACTGGTGGGTCACGCACCGTC
>JAJEHI010000110.1 GCA_022823775.1 Defluviicoccus sp.
CCCGGATCGCCGGGTGATGGCGGTCTGCGGCGACGGCGGGTTCATGATGAACAGCCAGGAGCTGGAGACGGCCGTGCGCCTCGGCCTCGATCTCGTGGTTCTGATACTGCGCGACGATGCCTACGGGATGATCCGCTGGAAACAGGCCGACGCGGGCCTGCCCGACTGGGGGCTCGGATACGGCAATCCCGATTTCGTCGATTATGCCGACAGCTATGGCGCGGCGGGTCACCGCGTCGGCGCGGCAGACGAATTCGCGCCGCTGCTGGAACGGTGTTTCCGGGCCGGCGGCGTCCATCTCGTCGAGGTGCCGATCGACTATCGCGAGAACCGGCGCGTCCTGATCGACGAGCTGGCGGAGCGCGTCTGCCTGCTGTGATCCCGGGCGGCGTTCCGCTTGTCCGTTGTGGAAATGCCGGCCCTCAAGGAATATCGTGGGCCTTCTTTCGGATTGTCCATGCCCGGAGACGCGGAAATCATGCAGGGCGAGATCGAGACGCGGCGCGGGGTCGCCCGGCCCGGACAGCCGGTTTCCGATCCGTCCGAATGGCGCGGCGGCGAGCTGGCCGCGCGAACCGGGTGGTTCCTGCGCCTCGACGACGGCGAGATCGGCGACCTGTTCGCGATGTGCCGCGCGGTCAGGACGGTCGTCGGCGAAGACCCCGACAGGCTCATCGACTTTCCCCCGGACGCCTTCGACCTCGGCCGGTTCGCCGACAGGCTCCCCCACATCCGCCGGGAGCTGGAGGACGGCGCCGGCGTGGTCATGCTGCGCGGCCTGCCGGTCGGGGACATGGAACCGATCGATGCGGCGATCGCCTACTGGGCGATCGGACGCCAGCTCGGCAAGCCGATGTCGAACAACCCGCAGGGCGATCTGGTCGGGCACGTGACGGATCTGGGCAAGGACTACCGGGACCCGGAGGTGCGGGGATACCAGACGCGCGCGACGATGGACTACCACTGCGACCAATGCACCGTCGTCGGGCTGTTGTGCGTGCACACCGCGAAGTCGGGAGGCACGTCCAAGATCGCGAGCTCGGTCGCGGTCTACAACGACCTGCTGGCGCGCCGGCCCGATCTCGTGCCGGTGCTGACGAAGCCGCTCTGCTGGTCCAAGCACGGCGAGGTCGACGCCGGGGAAGCGGCCTACTACGAGAGCCCGGTGTTCAATTTCCTGGACGGCTATCTGTGCACCTCGTTCGGGCCGGCGCACATCCTGAAGGGCCACGACCTGCCCGGAACGCCGACTCTGACCGACGCGCAGCTCGAGGCCTTGCGCGTGGCCGAGGATCTCGCGGAGGAAAACCGTTACGAGCTCGATTTCGAGGTCGGCGACATCCAGTTCCTCAACAACTTCGTCATGCTGCACACGCGAAACGAATACGAGGACTGGCCGGAGCGGGAGCGCAAGCGGCTGCTGTGGCGCCTGTGGCTCGCCGACGACACATTGAGGCCGCCCACCGCCTACGCGCTGCAATGGCGCCGCGGCGTCAGGCTGTCGAACACGGCCGGCCGCATCCGGCTCTCGTGACGGGGACGCGCAAATCGAATCTCAACGAATGAAGGGAGCCATCATGTCCGGAACGCTAAAATATCTCGCCGCCGGGGCGGTCGTCGCCTCGGCCGCCTTCGGACCGGTCACGGCCCAGGCGGAAACCGTTCGGATCGCCAACTGGGTGCCGTCGGTCCATCACATGACCAACACGCTCGCCGAATGGGCCGCCTCGGCGGAAAAGGCATCCGGCGGGAAGCTGAAGCTGACGGTCGACAAGACGGCGCTCGCCAAGCCGCCCGGGCAGTACGACCTCGCGGTCAACGGCATACGCGACGTCGCGTGGGGCGTGCCCGCCTATACCCCGGGCCGTTTCGTTGCGCTGCGGCTGTGGGAGATCCCCTTCCTGTCGCCGAGCGCCGTGGTGGGCAGCCAGGCCGCCTGGATGTGGTATGAGAAGAACGGCCTGGCCGCGAAGGAGTTCGCGGACACCCACCTGCTCACGGTGTGGGTCCACGGGCCCGGCATACTCCACACCAAGAAGAGGATCGCGACGCTCGAAGACCTCCAGGGGGTGAAGCTCCGGGTCGGCGGCGGCGGAATCTTTCTCGCCAAGCAGCTGGGCGCGGTTCCCGTCGCGATGCCGGCGACCAAGGCGCATGAGAGCCTGCTCCGCGGAATCACCGCCGGCGCGTTCTTCCCGTTCGAGGCGATCAGGGGGTTCCGCCTGGAGAAGCTCGTCACGCATCACCTCCAGGTGCCCGGCGGGCTGTACACGGTTCCTTTCTTCCTGACCATGAACAAGAAGAAATGGGATTCGTTGAGCAGGAACGCGCGGGACGCGCTGAACGAGGCAGGAGGCCGCGCCGGCGCCAAGCTGATCGGGAAGCACTGGGACGCGGGCGACAAGATCGGGATGAAGATCGCCCGCGACAACGGAAACACGATCGAGCAGATCACGCCCGCGGAGCTCAAGAAGTGGTCGGCGAGGACCGACAAGATCGTCGTCGAGTATCTCGCCAAGATGAAGAAGGCCGGTTTTGACGGCGAGGCGCTGCTGGCCGATTTGAAGGCAACGGTGAAGTCCATCCGCTAGCCGCCGTCGGCCATGGCGCCGGCTTCGTGACCGGGCCCTCGCCCGGCCGGTTTGCCGCGCTGACCGGGCGGGCCTCTTCCCGGCTCGCCTGGTTCGGCGCGGCGACGCTCGCGTCGATGACGCTGCTCACCTTCGTCGACGTGCTGGGCCGGGAGCTGCTGTCCGCGCCGATCTCGGCCAAGGTCGAGGTGACCGAGCTGGTCATGGGGCTGACGGTCTTTCTGGCGATCGGCCTGACCACCTTCCTGCGCGGCCACACCCGGGTCGACATCGTCATCTCCCATCTCCCGCCGCGCTGGCGGGCGGCGTTCGACGGCGTCACCTACGCGGTGTCGCTCGTTTTTGTCGCGTTGATCTGCTGGCGCCTGGGCGAGCAGGCGGCGGCCCAGCGCGGCAAGGGCGACCTGACCCAGATCTGGGAGATACCGCTATGGCCCGTGACCGCGGTCATGGTGCTGTGCTCGCTGGTCATGCTCGCCGCGCTCGCGATTCAGTGGGTCCAGGCGATCCGTATCGCGGCCGGGCTGGAGGCCCCGGCCGAGCCCGATCCTCCGGCCGGCGTCGGCGCCGGCTGATCCGGACTCCCCCCGCCCGCGATGGATCCCATCGTCCTGAACCTCGTCGGCCTCGCCGCGATGTTCGTCCTGCTCGCCATGGGCATGCCGATCGGTTTCGCGATGGGCGCGATCGGCGCCGCCGGCGCGGTGCTGCTGATCGGCGTGGGACCGTCGCTGTCGCTGCTCGGGCTTACCGTCTACGAGACGGTGATCACCAACGAGCTGAGCGTGGTCCCGCTGTTCGTCCTGATGGGTTTCTTCGCCACCGGCTCCGGGCTGTCGGAGGACCTCTACAGGTCGTGCAACGCGTGGCTCGGGCACCGGCGCGGCGGCCTCGCGCTCGCGACGATCGGCGGCTGCGGGGCGTTCGCCGCGATCTGCGGGTCGTCTCTCGCGACGGCGGCGACGATGAGCCAGGTCGCGCTGCCCGAGATGCGCCGCTACCGCTACGACGAGCGGCTGGCGACGGGCGCGATCGCCGCCGGCGGCACCATCGGGATCCTGATCCCGCCGAGCGTCATCCTGGTGCTCTACGGCATCCTGACCGAGTCGGATATCGGCCAGCTCTTCGCCGCGGGCATCGTCCCCGGCATTCTGACCGTGATCGTCTTCATGGCGACCGTATCGATCATCGCGCACCGCAACCCGGAGATGGGCCCGCCGGGCGAACGGGCCTCGACGCGCAGGAAGCTGGCCGCGATCAAGGACGTGTGGGCGACCATCGTGCTGTTCGTGCTGGTGATCGGCGGCATCTATACCGGCGCCTTCACGCCGACCGAAGCCGCCGGGATCGGCGCCATGGGAGCGTTCGACCTCGCGGTCAACACCTGGACCCGCGACGCGCCGGCGCACCGCAAACGGCTGCTGCGGGCCGCGAACCTGCTGCTCGTCGCCTCGCTGCTGGTGTTGCTCGTCGCCGTCGTCGTCAACCTGTCGACGGGCGCCGAGCCCGCGAGCTGGCCCGGCTGGGTCGGATATCTCGCCTATGCCGGCATTCTCGTATCCCACGCGGTCTATGTCTGGCTCGGGCTCTTCGCCGGGAAGGAGCTGGGCTCCTGCCTGCTCGAGACGACCCGGACCACGGCGATGATCTTCACGATCCTGATCGGCGCGATTCTCCTGAACAAGTTTCTCACCCTGGGCGGGCTTGCCGACGCGCTGGGCGGCTGGGTGGACGGTCTGGGCGCCGGACCGCTCGTGACGATCATGGTGATATTGCTGATCTACCTGGTGCTGGGCTGCGCGCTCGACTCGCTCGCGATGATCCTGCTGACGATCCCGATTTTCTTCCCGATCGTGTTGCAGCTCGGGTTCGACCCGATCTGGTTCGGCGTCATCGTCGTCATGGTGGTCGAGCTCGGGCTGATCACCCCGCCGGTCGGCATGAACGTCTTCATCATCAAGGGCATGGCGCCCGACGTGCCGCTGTCGCGGATCTACTCCGGCGTCCTGCCCTTCGTCGTGGCCGAAGTGCTGCTGATCGCGGCTCTGGTCGCGTTTCCCGGGCTCGCGACGTGGCTCCCGGGGACGATGGGATAGAGGGTGCCGCGCCGGTGACCATCCGGTGACGGCCGTCGACGTCGCCATCGTCGGAGGCGGGTTCACGGGGGCCGCGTTCGCGATCCACCTGTCGCGCATGGCCGAACGGCCGCTCGACATCGCGATCGTCGAGCCGCGCGGCCGGCTCGGGCGCGGCCTCGCCTACGATACCGCCGATCCGGACCACCGGCTCAACGCGCCGCTGCCGGTGCATTTCCTCTACCCCGATGCGCCGGACCATCTGCGGGACTGGTATGCCGGTCGCGGCGGCGCGGCGCGGGACCCCGACGCGCAAGCCCCCGACGGAAGCATCTACATGCGGCGTGGGGAATTCGGGCGCTATGTGGAAGAGCAGCTCCAGGACCACATCGCGGCCAACCCCTCCGGCTCCACGATCCGGCATGTGCGGTCGCGCGCCGTCTCCGCGCGGCGAATCTCCCGGGGCTACGCGCTGAGCCTGGACGACGGGCGGGAGGTGTCGGCCGGGCTGACCGTCCTTGCCGCCGGGTACGACCGTCCGACCGCGCCGCCGCCCTTCGACGGCACGATTTCCGATCGTCCCGGCTTCCTCGGCGACCCGTGGGACACCGCCCGGCTGAGGGAGATTCCCGCCGATGCCAGGGTCCTGCTGCTCGGCATGGCACAGACCGCCTCGGACGTTATCGCCGTCCTGTTGCGCTCCGGCCACCGGGGTCCGATCGCGGCGGTCTCGCGGCACGGCCTGCGCACCCGCCCGAGGCCGCGAACGGGCGCCGGTCCTCCGCCGGATGTCGTCGACCGCATCGTCCGTCCGGTTTCCCTGTTCACCGCGGCGCATGGCCGGCAGGCGAGCGTGCGCGGGCTGCTCCGGACGCTGCGCTCCGAGGCGCGCCGGGCGGAGGCGGCCGGCGGCAACTGGCTGGAGCCGTTCGGCGATCTCAGGGATTCGGTCTGGGATGTCTGGCCCGCCCTGCCGCTGGCGGAAAAGCGCCGGTTCCTGCGCCATTTGCGGGTCTGGTACGACGTCCACCGCTTCCAGCTCCCGCCCCAGGTCGAAACCCGTATCGCAGAGGCCGAGGCCGCCGGGCAGGTCTCGTTCGAAGCGGCTTCCTGTGTATCGGCGGCGAGCGACAACGGGACGCTTTCGGTCACCCTGCAACGCAGGGGCGGCGGCGAACGCCGGCGGGAAGCCTTCGACGCGGTCGTGAACTGCACCGGGCCGGGGATGCGGCCGGACCGGTCGACGAACCCCCTGGTCAGGGCGCTGGTGGCGCGGGGGTTCGCCGTGCCGCATCCGGCCGGCGTCGGATTCCGCGTCGACGAAGAAAGCCGCGCCATCGGCGCCGGCGGGCGCGCGGACCCGCATTTGCGCATCGTCGGTCCGCCGACCTACGGCGCCTTCGCCGACCAGCAGGGCGCGTCGTTCATCGCGCTCCGGCTCCATCGGATCGTGCCGGACATCGCCGCCGCGTTCCGCCGCTAGGGCACGTCCGTTTCAAACGGAAGCGCCTTTACCCTTGCTTTCTCATCGTCATGGTCGGCCTTCGCCGCCGGACCGCCTGCGCGGGAAGATTTCTCCGCTCCGCGCTGCGCGCTCCGGTCGAAATGACGAGGGAGGCGGGAGCGGGACTTGCCGAACCCGTCCGGTCGGTCCGGTGTCGCCCCGTTCGTCTTCGCAAACCGAGGGAAAATGGTGGGCGCACAAGGACTCGAACCTTGGACCCGCTGATTAAGAGTCAGCTGCTCTACCAACTGAGCTATGCGCCCGACCGGGAGCGGGGCTTATAGCAAAACGCGTCTCCGATGGCGAGCCCGGAGACGCCGCTCCGTCGCTCGTCAGGTATCCGCCGGCGCCCCGGACTTGGCGATCAGGGCGTCCCTGTTGATGCTGGCCGACAGCAGCAGGCCGTACCCGATCATTACGCTGAGGATCGCCGTCCCGCCATAGGAGATCAGGGGCAGGGGCGCGCCCACCACCGGGACCAGCCCCATCACCATGGCGATGTTGATGGAGACGTAGAGCGCGACCGTCACGGTCACGCCGATCGCGACGACGCGCCCGAACTGGTTGCGTATGCGGACCGCGATGGCGATCCCGTAGGCGAAGAGGAGAAGGAACAGGCCGAGTACGGAGAGCCCCCCGACGAGGCCGAACTCCTCGGCGAGCATGGTGAAGATGAAATCGGTCTGACGCTCCGGCAGGAAATCCAGATGGGCCTGGGAGCCCTGCATGTATCCCTTGCCGAAAATGCCGCCGGAGCCGAGCGCGATCTTGGCCTGCAGAATGTGGTAGCCGGCGCCCAGCGGGTCGGATTCCGGGTCGAAGAATGTCAGGATGCGCTGCTGCTGGTAGGGCCTGAGGACGTTCCATGCCACCGGCAGCGCGGCCAGGCCCAGGAGCCCCAGGAGCCCGAATTTCCACAGCCTGACGCCGACGACGAAGAATATCGCCGCGCCCCCCACCGCCAGCATCGCCGCGGTGCCCAGATCGGGCTGGCGCAGGACCAGGAATGCCGGGGCCAGGATCATCAGCAGCGGCACCGCCAGACGCCCCGGGCGTCCGATATCCTCCATCGACAGGCCGTGAAAGTAGCGTGCGAGGCCGAGAATCAACGCGATCTTCATGAGCTCCGACGGTTGCAGGCGTACGACGCCGAGATCGACCCATCGCTGCGCCCCCATGCCGGTGGCTCCGGCCACCTCGACGGCGACGAGCAGCGCGACCGAGGCGAAATAGATCGTATAGGCGTGACGCAGCCAGAACCGGAGATCGACCAGCGCCACCGCCAGCATCAGGACCAGCGCCACGCCGAACCGCATGACCTGTCGCACCGCCCAGGGTTCCCAGCTTCCCCCGCCCGCCGAATAGAGCATCGCCACGCCGACCCCGGCGAGCAGGCAGAGCAGCACGACGAGCGGCCAGCTCAGGAGGGCGAGCTTGCGCCCGAGGGAAAGGCTGTCGCCGGTTGCCGCCATCGTGGCCAAGGTGCGGCTCCTCCCGGCTCAGCCCTGGCCCGGCGCCGCCTCGACCCAGGTGAGGCGGTCGCCCGCGTCGGCCCCCAGCGGGTCCCGGCGCTGCGCTTCGAGCAGGATGTCGCGTGCGATCGGAGCCGCGACCGAAGAGCCCGCGCCGCCATGCTCGACCACCACCGAGATCGCGTAGCGCGGCTTTTCGAGCGGTGCGTAGGCGACGAACAGCGCATGGTCCCGCTCGCGCCAGGGACGCTCGTGGTTCTTGAGCACGCGGGTTCCGCGCTCGCTCCTGGAAATCTTGACGACCTGGGAGGTCCCCGTCTTGCCCGCGAGCGCGAGCGCCGGGTCCCTGATCGCGTATCGGTAAGCGGTCCCCCGCTCGTTGTTGGCGACGGCGTTCATGCCGCGGCGGACCGATTTCAGCGCGGCCTCCCGGATGCCGAGCGCCGGAAAGCGCGGCTCGGGCGGCGGTTCGGCGGCGCTCCCGCCCTCGATGACCAGCTTCGGAACGACGGCGCGGCCCGAGGCGATCCGCGCGGTCATGACGGCGAGCTGAAGCGGCGTCGCCAGCACGAAGCCCTGACCGATGCCGGTGATCAGCGTCTCGCCGCCCTGCCATCTGGTGCCGATCGACGCGAGCTTCCATTCGGGCGTGGGTATCAGCCCTTCCTGCTCGCCCGGCAAATCGTCCAGCATCTTGGTGCCGAGACCGAGCTGGAGCGCCGTCTCCGCGATCCGGTCGATGCCGACCTTCCGCGCCAGCTCGTAAAAATAAATGTCGCAGCTCCGCTCGATCGCGCCCTCCATGTCGAGCCAGCCATGACCGTGCTTGTTCCAGCAATGGAACTGCGCCTCGCCCAGCTCCATGAACCCCTTGCAAAAGACCCGCTGGCCCGGCCACGCCCTGCGCGCGTTCAGCGCCGCCAGGGCCACGGCCAGCTTGAACGTCGAGCCCGGCGCGTAGAGCCCCGACAGGCATCGGTTGAGCAGCGGAGTCATCGGGTCGGAGACCACCGACCGCCACGTGTCCGCGCTCAAGCCCCTGACGAACTGGTTGGGCTCGTACGCCGGAGTCGATGCCATGGCGAGGACCTCGCCGGACTCCACCCCCATCAACACCGCCGAGGCGCTCTGGTGTCTGCCGAGGCGGTCCTGGGCGAAGGTCTGCAGCGCGATGTCTATCGTGAGGCGGACATCGTTTCCCGGCACCCCTTCGACCCGGCCGACTTCGCGGATCACCCGTCCGAGCGCGTTGACCTCCACCTGGCTCGCCCCCGCCTTGCCGCGAAGGGCGAGGTCGCGGGTCTTCTCGATCCCGTCCTTGCCGATGCGAAAGCCCGGCAGCTGAAGCAGGGGGTCGTCGCCGAGCTCGGTCTCGGAAACCGCCGCGACGTAGCCCAGCACGTGGACCGACTTGATCGAATGGGGGTAGTCGCGCACCAGGTCGGCGTCGATCGCGATGCCCGGCAGGTCCGGGGCGTTGACCTCGATTTTCGCGACCTCGTGCCAGTCGAGGCCTTCGCGCACGGTGACGGGGACGAAGCCGCGGCGGCGCCTGACCTCCCGCAGCACGCGCGACCGCTCGTCCTCGGTAATTCCGATCACCCGATCCAGCATGTCGAGCGTCCGGCCGACATCCCCCGCCTGTTCGGCGATCAGCAGCACGCGGTAGCTCTCCCGGTTGACCGCGAGCGGCGAGGAGAACCGGTCGAGGATTCGTCCCCGGGCGGGCGCGACCAGGCGCATGTTGATCCGGTTGTCCTCGGCCAGCATCTTGTACCGGTCGGAATCGACCACCTGGATCTGGTACATCCGGCCCGCCAGCATCGCCGCCGCGGCGAGCTGGACGCCGCCGAGGACCGCCGCCCGCCGGGTGAACAGCCTGTGCCTCTCATTGTCCCGGTACATCGTCCGATCCTAGCCCGCATTTTTCCCCGGTGTCACGGCCCGCGTGGCTCCGAGGGGCCGCCGACGCGGGGAACCCGGCCCTATGAGCGGCGCGCGATGGAGCGGTGTATCCGCGACAGCAGCCAGTACAGGAGCGGGAAGACGGCAACCGTCAGCCCCAGCTGGAACGCCAGCGGCGCGGGATCGACGTAACGCAGGTGCCAGGCCATGACCGCGAGCCAGAACACCGCCGCGGCGAACGCGGCCGTCAGGCCGAAAGCCCACCACACGATGAGGAAGGACTTGCCCCGGAAGAAGACCCGCTGGAACACGATGACGCCGTATACGATCAGGAGCGTCAGCGCGTTGAGCCCGATCGGCCCGGCGTTCATCAGATCCTGCCAGAGGCCGAGCGGCAGGACGGCGATCGCCGGCATCAGGTCCGGCCGGTAAATCGTCCAGTAGAACACCGCGATCAAGCCCAGATTGGGCGCGACCGGACCGATCGACGACACGTTGATCGGCATCGCCGAGAACATGATCAGCACCAGCGCGACGACGAAGGGGGTGAGGTCCGTGGCCAGCCCGTCGAGCCGGCGGAGCAGTCCGCTCACCGCCGGGTCCCGCCGGGAACCCGTCCCTGGAGCGCTCCGAACGTCGCCTCGGGACGGGCGATCACCCGGACGAATTCGAGCCGGTCGAGCTCGGCCAGGGGCCGGACGTGGATCTCATCCCCGGCCACGTTAGAGACGATGCCGATGGGAAGCCCGGGCGGGAGCACCCCGCCGTGGCCCGAGGTCACGATCCGGTCGCCGGTATTGACCCGCGCGTTGCCGCGCAGGCGGGCGATCTTGGGCGCGGCGGTGTTGTCGCCGGAGAGGATCGCGCGCTCGCGCGATTCCTCGAATACGACCGGAATATTGGAATTGAGGTCGGTGATCAGGAGGACGCGCGCGGATCGGTCCCCGACCGAGACCACGCGGCCGACCAGCCCGTCCCCGGTCACCGCCGCCTGGCCCTTGGAGACGCCGTCGCGCGCGCCGGCCACCACGACGATCGACCGCACGAACACGCCCCCGGAATCGCCCACCACGCGGGCGGTGACGAAATCGGCCCCGGTCTCGGGCACGAAACGGAGCAGCCCGCGGAGGCGGTCGTTCTCCCCCGAGAGCTTCAACCCGGCCGCCTGCCAGCGCAGCAGCCGCTCGTTCTGGGCGCGGAGCTTCGCGTTTTCGTCGCGCAGCCGGCCGAGCTCGTTGATGCCTTCGACCGCGTCCGAGACGGCGGCCGCCGGACGCGCCATCACGTTCATGATGGGGGCGACGAAGTCGACCACGCCGGCGCGCAACCTCTCGAACAGAACCGTCTCCGCCTTGCCCAGCAGGACGATGCCGAAAGCGGCCATGATCAGCGTGGTGAGCACGATACGCTGGCTGAGCGTCCCCGAGG
This sequence comes from Defluviicoccus sp., assembly GCA_022823775.1. Taxonomy (GTDB): domain Bacteria; phylum Pseudomonadota; class Alphaproteobacteria; order MPNO01; family MPNO01; genus MPNO01. The sequence continues at coordinate 10,976 of JAJEHI010000110.1, forward strand.
GGACCGCCAGGCGGATGATCGATCCGGGCCGGTACTTCACCGACGCCAAGCCCCTTGTTCCGTTCGGCTACGGTATTCGAGCGGTGCGCGTCCTCGCATTCAATACATGCGATTCCGGATTCGTCTCAATACTTGGCGGTGAGCACGTTCTTCAGCGCCCTCATCTCCTCCAGACAGCGTCCGGTCCCCAGCACCACGCAGGACAGCGGTTCGTCGGCCAGCGTGACCGGAAGGCCGGTCGCCGCGCCGATCAGCTCGTCGATATTGCCGAGCAGCGAGCCGCCGCCGGTCAGCACGATGCCCTTGTCGACGATGTCGGCGGCGAGTTCCGGGGCGGTGTGCTCGAGAACCACCTTAACCGTCTCGATGATGGCGTTCACCGGCTCGGCCAGGCTCTCCGCGATCTGCCGCTCGGAGATCACGATCTCCTTGGGCACGCCGTTCATAAGGTCGCGCCCCTTGATCTCCATCAGATCGCCGTCGCCGCTGGTCGGCGTGCAGGCCGATCCGATCTGCTTCTTCATGCGCTCGGCGCTGCCCTCGCCGATCAGCAGGTTATGGTTGCGGCGAATATAGTTGATGATCGCCTCGTCCATCTTGTCGCCGCCGACCCGGACCGAGCGCGAATAGACGATCCCGCCGAGCGAGAGGACCGCGACCTCGGTCGTGCCGCCGCCGATATCGACGACCATCGAGCCGGTCGGCTCGGTGACGGGAAGGCCGGCCCCGATCGCCGCCGCCATCGGTTCCGGTATCAGATAGACGCGCCGCGCGCCGGCGCTCTCCGCGGACTCCTGGATCGCGCGGCGTTCCACCGCGGTCGAGCCGGACGGCACGCAGATGATCACTTGCGGGCTCGCGAAGCGGCGCCGGTTGTGCACCTTGCGGATGAAGTGCTTGATCATCTCCTCGGCGATCTCGAAATCCGCGATCACCCCGTCGCGCAGCGGCCGGATCGCGTCGATCCCGCCCGGGGTGCGGCCGAGCATCATCTTGGCCTCGTCGCCGACCGCGAGGACCTGCCTGCGGCCCCGGGCGGTGGCGGTGGCGACCACCGACGGCTCGTCGAGCACGATGCCGCGCGATTTCACGTAGACCAGCGTGTTCGCGGTCCCGAGATCGATCGCCATGTCGGCCGAAAGAAGTCCGAGTATCTTGGAAAACATGATCCGCTATTCGATACCTCGTTGAGCGCGCCCGCCCCGCGGGCCGGCGCGCCTCCGCGTCAGGCGATCATCGCCTGGGGCGCGGTTTTCTCCCTCTTGACCAGCAGCTTGTTGAGCGCGTTGACATAGGCCCGCGCGGAGGCGACGAGCGTGTCGGTGTCGGCCCCCTGGCCGTTCACCGTCTTCCCTTCCTCCTCGAGCCTGACGGTGACCTCGGCCTGCGCGTCGGTGCCTTCGGTCACCGCGTGCACCTGGTAGAGCTTCAACCCGGCGGTATGGGGGTAGAGGCCCTTGATCGCGTTGAAGGTCGCGTCGACCGGGCCGTCGCCCGTCGCCTCGGTGGCCCGGCGGTCGCCGTCGATGTCGAGCTCGAGCGTCGCGGTCTGCGGCCCGACCGAGCCGCAGATCACCTGGAGCGAGACGAACCGGATCCTGTCGTTGCGCCGGATCACCGCGTCGTCGACCAGGGCCGCGATGTCCTCGTCGAAAATGTCCTTCTTCTTGTCGGCGAGATCCTTGAAGCGCCGGAACGCGTCCTGCAGCGCGTTCTCGCCGAGATCGTAGCCGAGCTCCCTGATCTTCTCGCGGAACGCGTGACGCCCGGAATGCTTGCCCATGACCAGGGTCGAACGGGCCAGCCCGACCGACTCGGGCGTCATAATCTCGTAGGTTCCGGCGTGCTTGAGCACCCCGTCCTGGTGGATGCCGGCCTCGTGCGCGAACGCGTTGGCGCCGACGATCGCCTTGTTGGGCTGGACCGTGAAACCGGTGATCGTCGAGACCAGCTTGGAAACCCGGGTGATCACGGAGGTATCGATCGCCGTCGTATAAGGCATCAGGTCGTGACGGGTCCGGAGCGCCATCACGATCTCCTCGAGCGCGGCGTTGCCCGCCCGCTCGCCGAGCCCGTTGATCGTGCACTCGACCTGGCGGGCGCCGGCCTCCACCGCGGCCAGCGAGTTGGCGACGGCAAGCCCCAGATCGTTGTGGCAATGGGCCGAGAAGATCGCCTTGTCGCTGTTCGGCACGCGTTCGCGCAGCATCCTGATCAGGCCGCCGAACTCCTCCGGGAGCGCGTAGCCCACCGTGTCCGGCAGGTTGATGCAGGTGGCCCCGGCCCGGATCGCCGCCTCGACGCAGCGGCACAGGAAATCGGGGTCCGTCCGCGAGCCGTCCTCGGGCGACCAGTCCACGTCGTCGGTGAACCTGCGCGCGTGGGCGACGCTGTCGATGACGGCGGCGTGCACGTCGTCCGGCTCCATCTGGAGCTTGTATTTCATGTGCAGCGGGCTGGTCGCGATGAAGGTATGGATGCGCCGCCGCTCGGCCGGCGCGAGCGCCTCCGCCGCGCGCTCGATATCGGCGCGGCCGGAGCGCGCGAGGCCGCAGATGATCGGCCCCTTGACCAGCTTGGAGACCTCCTGCACCGCCTCGAAATCGCCGTTCGACGCGATGGGGAAGCCCGCCTCGATCACGTCCACGCCGAGCTCGGCCAGGAGTTCGGCGATGCGGAGCTTCTCGTCGAGGTTCATCGAGGCGCCCGGCGACTGCTCGCCGTCGCGCAGCGTCGTGTCGAAGATTATGACGCGGTTGGGGTCGTCGTTCAGGCTCATCCCGGAACTCCTGTGGCGCGGTTTTCGGACTCGGCTATGAAGTCCCCTGCCCGGCGTGCCGCCCGCGGCGGCCGCCGTTCAGGGGCTGCTAAGTCGTCCGAACGCGCCGGCCGTCGACGCGACGCGACCGCGCGGCGAACCCGGCAGGGACGTCGCCCTGGCGATCTTTCGGTCCGTTTCGACTGCCCGCTGCATCTTCGCGCCACTACCTTCTTCGCACGGCTTCCGCCACGGATACCCGTTCCGGCGCCGTGACGGCCTTACGAGCCTTTAATAGTCCACATTTACGCCGAGATTCTCAACTACGCAATTCATATGTCGTGCCATGTCGCTGCGCACCCTCGGATTTCAGTTCTTGGTGCGGTCGACCAGGGCGCGTTCCTGGAGCCACGGCATCATTCCCCGGAGCTGGGCGCCGACCTGCTCGATGTGATGCTCCGCGCCGCGCCGGCGGAGCGCCTTGAAGCTGGTCTGGCCCGACTGGTTCTCCAGCACCCATTCGCGCGCGAAGCGGCCCGACTGGATGTCGTCGAGGATCGTCTTCATCCGCGCCTTGACGGTTTCGTCGATCAGCACGGGTCCGCGCGTCAGGTCGCCGTATTCCGCGGTGTTGGAGATCGAGTAGCGCATGTTGGCGATGCCGCCCTCGTAGATCAGGTCGACGATCAGCTTGACCTCGTGAAGGCATTCGAAATAGGCCATCTCCGGCGCGTAGCCCGCCTCGACCAGGGTCTCGTAGCCGGCGGTGATCAGAGCGGTCAGCCCGCCGCACAGCACCGACTGCTCGCCGAAAAGGTCGGTCTCGCATTCCTCCTTGAAGCTGGTCTCGAGGATCCCCGCGCGCCCGCCGCCGATCGCCGAGGCGTAGGAGAGGCCGATCTCGGTCGCGTTGCCGGACGCGTCCTGGTGCACCGCGAGCAGGCACGGCACGCCGCCGCCGTCGACATATTCCGAGCGCACCGTGTGGCCCGGGCCCTTGGGCGCGACCATGAACACGTCGAGGTCCGGGCGGGGCTCGATCAGGCGGAAATGGATCGCGAGCCCGTGCGCGAAGGCGAGCGCGGCGCCTTCCCGCAGGCGGTCGCGGATCTCGTCCGCGTAGAGCTCCGACTGCAGCTCGTCCGGCGTCAGCACCATCAGCACGTCGGCCCATGCCGCCGCGTCCGGCGTGGTCATCACCGTGAGTCCCGCGTCCTCGGCCTTGTGGATCGAGGCCGAGCCCGGCCGGAGGGCCACCGCGACCTCCGCCACGCCCGAATCCTTGAGGTTGTTGGCGTGCGCATGGCCCTGGCTGCCATACCCCACGATGCCGACCTTCTTCCCCTTGATCAGGTTGACGTCGGCATCCCTGTCATAGAAGACGCGCATCCGGTTTTCCTTTCGTGCAAACTTGACAGCGCCTTCGTCCGATCCGCCCGCGGCGCTCGTTTTCCCGGCCTCCTGTAGCAGCGCGGCAAGCCTTCGGTCAACCGGAGCCCGGCGATCGGGACGCTTGCCGTTGTATTGGATATTAAATATATAGAATACGTCAGAGCGGGGAGACCGGCGCATGCGCCGCACCACGACGATGACTGTTCGCCTCGGCGGCGCGCTCAGCGAATTCGTGTCGGCCAATGTCGGCGAGGACGGCTCCTACGAGAACGTCAGCGAGTATGTCCGCGACCTGATCCGCCGCGACAAGGAGCGTTCCGAGCGCGAGGCGTTCGAGCGCCTGAAAGCCGAGCTGGAACGCGCTTTCGCCGCGCCGGATGAGTCCTACCGGCCGCTGTCGGCGCCGGACGTCATCGCGAGGAACGCGACGCGCGCCCGCCCGTGACGTCGATTCGTGTACAGGAAGCGGCCGCTCTCCGTATCGACGAAATCTACCGTTACTCCCTGGAAAGGTGGGGAGAAGCGCAGGCGGACGCCTACGTTTCCGGCCTGTTCGAGGCGTTCGAGAGGATCGCGACGGGCGCCACGGTCTCGCGGCCGATACCGGCGGAGTTCGGGGTGGACGGCTGCGTATTCCGGTACGAGAGGCATTTCGTCTACTGGAAACGGCTGGGCAACGGAGACATCGGCATCGTCACCGTGCTGCACGAGCGCATGCACCGGATCGGCCGGCTCCGGGAGGAGCTGGGAGAGTGAGCGGCGGAGAGCCGGCTACAGCAATTTTCGACCGGGCACGATCGCCCCTCACCCTTAACCCTCTCCCCGCAGGGGAGAGGGGACTTTCCTTACCTTCTCCCCTCCCGCTTGCGGGAGGGGCTGGGGGAGGGTGGGCCGGCCGGTACGGACCGCCCCGAGCCGGTCAGGTCGGAAGCGGCAGCCGCGCCGTATGCGGCGCTACAGCCCCTCCATCCCGCGTGCGATGGCGGCGACGCCGGTGCGCGAGACGTCGACCAGGCCGAGCGGCTCCATCAGCCCGATGAAGGCGTCGAGCTTCTCGGTCGACCCGGAGATCTCGAAGACGAAGGATTCCCCCGTGCTGTCGATCGCGCGGGCGCGGAATATGTCGGCGATGCGGAGCGATTCCACCCGCCGGTTGCCGCTCGCCTTCACCTTCACCAGCGCCAGCTCGCGCTCCACGTAGGGGCCGTCGTTGGTCAGGTCGACCACCTTGTGGACCGGGACGAGCCGGTCCAGCTGGGCCTTGATCTGCTCGATGATCATCGGCGTTCCGGTCGTCACCACGGTGATCCGCGAGAGCGCGTTCGCGGCGTCCACCTCGGCCACCGTCAGGCTCTCGATATTGTAGCCCCGCCCAGAGAACAGGCCGATCACGCGGGCGAGCACGCCCGCCTCGTTGTCGACCAGGACCGAAATCGTATGCCGTTCGGTGTCGCTCAACGCCGCACCCCGCCGATCACACCAGGACCATGCCTTCTTCGGAGACCGGCGCCTCGGCCTTCTCGTCCGGGCCGAGCAGCATCTCGTTGTGCGCCGCGCCGGACGGGATCATCGGGAAGCAGTTCTCCTCCTTCTCGACGACGATGTCGGCGATCACCGGGCCGTCGGTCGCGATCATCGCGTCGATCGCGTCGTCGAGCTCGTCCGGGTGCGTCGCCCTCAACCCGGTCCACTGGCACGCCTCGGCGAGCTTGACGAAATCGGGGAGCGCCGCGGTGTAGCTCTCCGAATAGCGCCCGCCATGCAGCAGCTCCTGCCACTGGCGGACCATCCCCATCCACTGGTTGTTGATGACGAACGCCTTGACCGGGAGCTGGTACTGCACCGCGGTCGACAGCTCCTGGATGTTCATCAGGAACGAGGCCTCGCCCGCGATGTCGATCACCAGCGACTCCGGATGCGCGACCTGGACCCCGATCGCCGCCGGCAGGCCGTACCCCATGGTGCCGAGCCCGCCGGAGGTCATCCACCGGTTGGGCTCCTCGAACTTGAAGTACTGCGCCGCCCACATCTGGTGCTGGCCAACCTCGGTGGTAATGTAGACGTCGCGGTCGCGCGTCCTTTCGTAGAGCCGCTTGATCGCCTGCTGCGGCTTGATCGACGTTTCGGAGGCGGCGAACTTGAGGCAGTCGCGCGACCGCCAGGCCTCGATCCGCCGCCACCACGTCTCCAGCGCGGCGTTGTCCGGGCGCGGTTCGCGCGCCTTCCACGCGCGCAGCAACTGGCCCAGCACCTCGCCCGCGTCGCCGATCAGCGGCACGTCGACGGGCACGTTCTTGTTGACCGAGGACGGGTCGATGTCAATGTGGATCTTCTTCGAGCCCGGCGAGAAATCGGCGAGCCGCCCGGTCACCCGGTCGTCGAACCGGGCGCCGACATTGATCATCACGTCGCAGCCGTGCATCGCGAGGTTGGCCTCGTACATGCCGTGCATCCCGAGCATGCCGAGACATTGCGGATCCGACGCGGGGAAGGCGCCGAGCCCCATCAGCGTCACCGTCGCGGGGTAGCCGGTCAGACGGACCAGCCGGGTCAGCCGTTTCGACGCCTCCGGCCCCGAATTGATCACCCCGCCGCCGACATAGAACAGCGGCCGCTTGGCGTTGGCCATCAACTCCACCGCCTCGGCGATCGCGCCGGCGTCCGCCTTGGTGCCGGGCTGGTAGGAGCGGTGGACGAAGTTCTCGGGCCCCGAGTACGCGCCCTTGCCCATCAGGATGTCCTTGGGCAGGTCGACGACGACCGGGCCGGGCCGGCCGCTCCGGGCGACGTGGAACGCCTCGTGCATGACGCGCGGCAGCTGCTCCATCTCCTTGACCAGATAGTTGTGCTTGGTGCAGGGCCGCGTGATGCCGGTGGTGTCGGCTTCCTGGAACGCGTCGTTGCCGATCAGGTGGGTCGGCACCTGGCCGGTCAGGCAGACCACCGGGACGCTGTCCATCAGCGCGTCGGTCAGCCCGGTGACGGCGTTGGTCGCCCCCGGACCCGAGGTGACCAGGACGACGCCGACCTTGCCGGTCGAACGCGCGTAGCCCTCCGCCATGTGCACCGCGCCGCCCTCCTGGCGGACCAGGACGTGGCGCAGCTCGTTCTGCGCGAAGATCGCGTCGTAGATCGGCAGCACCGCCCCGCCCGGATAGCCGAATACCGTGTCGACGCCCTGGTCGACCAGGGCCTTCAGGACGATCTCGGAGCCGGTCATCTCTCGGCTGGCCATAACGCCACTCCATCGCGGTTCGCCGGCATGCGTGTCGCGGGGCGCGCCGGCAAAACGAAACCGGCCCGTCGAGGCCGGCGGAATGCTTGCCGTCCGCGCCTGGCGGCGACCGCCGGGCCGGCTATGGGTCCCCCAGTGAGGGAGCGCAAAACTAATCGGTCATCGGGACAGGGTCAACCGAAAATCGCTAATAAATGAAAAGATTTCGGGCAACAGACTTTCCGAATATTGCGCGGCAATGACGCGGTCCGGCTTCGACCGGTTGCGGAACCAGGTCATCTGGCGGCGCGCGTAGCGCCGCGTGTCGCGCTTCGCGGCGGCAACCGCGCCGTCGAGGTCCAGCTCTCCCCGGCAATGGGCGAGGAGGGGGGGCAGGCCGACGGCCTTCATCATCGGCAATCGGGGATCGAGGCCCGCCGCGCCGACCGCCCGCGCCTCGGCCAGCGCGCCGTCGGCCATCATCCCGTCGAAGCGCGCGTCGCAGGCGGCGTAGACCGCATCGCGGTCCGGCATCAGCAGAAGCTGGAGCGCCGCCCGGCCGTCTTCCGCCGGCGGGGTCTGGCGCGCGTGCCAGGCATGGAGCGGCTCGCCCGTCGCCTCCAGCACTTCGAGCGCACGGAGGATGCGCTGCGGGTCGCTCGGGCGGATCGCCGCCGCGCCCTCCGGGTCGCGTTCCGAGAGCATCCGGTGCATCGCCTCGTTGCCGCGTTCGGCGAGCAGCGTTCGCAGCCGTTCCCGGATCGCCGGGTCGGCCGCCGGCACGTCGGCGATCCCCTCGGTCAGCGCCTGGAGGTAGAGCCCCGTGCCGCCGACGACGATGGGAAGCTTTCCCTCCGAACGGGCGGCATCGATTTCCTCGACCGCACGGCGGCGCCAGCGCCCGGCCGACCATATGTCCTCGGGCTCGGCGATGCCGAACAGACGGTGCGGCGCCCGCGCGAGCGCATCCGGGCCCGGGCGCGCGGTGAGGATCGAGAGCGCGCGGTAGAGCTGCATCGAATCGGCATTGACGACCGCCCCGTCCAGCCGCTCCGCCAGCGCCACGGCGAGCGCCGACTTCCCGCTCGCGGTCGGCCCCCCGATGACGATCGGCGGCGCCCGGGCGGCCGCATCGGTTTCAGGCGTGGGCATCTTGGACAAGCCGGTCCGGGCGCGGTCGAGCGTTACCCTTCCGTGGCGGAACGCGGTCCGAAGCGGCCGCGCTCACCACTTCTAGATCTTGAGCGCGATGAATCGCTGGCCGCCCTCGCGCTCGACCAGGAGGAGCAGCGTGTCCCGGTTCGACTTCCTGGCGCTCTCCACCGCCTCCTGGACCTGGGAGGGCTCGGCGATCTCCGATTGCTTCGGCCCGATCTTGCGGACGATGTCGCCGGGGCGGATCTGCTTCTCCGCCGCCGGGCTGTCCGGCTCGACCTTGGTGACGACGACTCCGGCCGCGTCGTCGGCGAGATTGAACCGCTTGCGGAGATCCGGCGTGATCGCGGCGAGGCCGAGCCCGAGGGACTCCACCGTCGCGTCCCTCGGCCGCTGGGCCGGGGTTCGCGACGCGACCCGCGGCTCGTCTTCCGGAAACTCGCCGAGAGTGGCCTTGAGGGTCTTCTTCCCGCCCTTGCGCCAGACCACCACGTCGACCTCGCGCCCGACCGCGGTCTCGGCGACGATCCGCGGCAGGCTCCGCATCTCGCCGATGGGCTTGCCGTCGAAGCTCAGGATGACGTCGCCGACCTCGAGCTTCGCCCGGGCGGCGGGGCCGTCCTCGGACAGGTTCGTCACCAGCGCGCCCGACGCCGAGGGCAGGTCGAGGCCCTGGGCGATCTCCTCGGTGACGGTCTGGATGCGCACGCCGAGATAGCCGCGCCGGGCGCGGCCGTATTTCAGCAGCTGGTCGACGATCGGCCTGGCCAGGTTGGAGGGGATCGCGAAACCGATCCCGACGCTGCCCCCCGTCGGCGAGAAGATGGCGGTGTTGATGCCGATGACCTCGCCCGCGAGGTTGAACATCGGCCCGCCCGAATTGCCGCGGTTGATCGAGGCGTCGGTCTGGATGAAGTCGTCGTAGGGGCCGGAATTGATGTCGCGCTGGCGGGCCGACACGATGCCCGCGGTCACCGTGCCGCCGAGCCCGAACGGGTTGCCGATCGCGATCACCCAGTCGCCCACCCGCGAGCCGTCCGAATCGCCGAAGCGGAGCGGCTTGAGCGTCTTCTCGCCGGGATCGACGCGGAGCAGCGCGATGTCGGTCTTCGCGTCGCGCCCGATCACCTTCGCTTCCAGCCGGGTCTTGTCGGACAGGATGACGGCGATCTTGTCGGCTTCCGCGATGACGTGGTTGTTGGTGACGATCACCCCGGACGCGTCGATCACGAAGCCCGAGCCGAGCGAGGTGACCCCGCGCCGGGGCATGGGGTTCTGTTGCTGGCGGTCGAAGAAATCGCGGAAGAAACGCTCGAAGGGCGATCCCGGCGGCAGGCGGGGGATTTCCGGGCGGTTGCCGCTGTCCGGCGGCGCCGTCTGGGTGGTGGAGATGTTGACCACCGACGGCAGCAGCCTCGCGGCAAGATCGGCGAAGCTCGCGGGCGGCGCCTTGGCGAGCGCGGGCATCGTCCCGGCGCAGACCAGCACGAGGGCGAGCGGCAGGATTCGCCGGACGCGGCCGCGTGCTCTTCCCGGCTTCATCGGACTTCTGTCGCGCACGGTCACAGGATGCCTCCTCATGGACGGTTTGTCTCTCACTGCGTTATCCCGATTCAGTCGCCCAGGACCAGTTTCTTCGCCCATGGCGCCGAATGCGGGGAGGCCGACACGCCCTCGATAACCCTTCGCAGGACATCTTCGCGCAGAGGCTCTTGGATTATGCCGACTTTCAGCAGGTGCGCCTCGGACCGCTGACCCATTGCCGCGTAATGAACGCAACTCGGGTGTCTGATGAATGGATGGTCTCCGACATCCAGAATACATGTGGCATCGAATTTTCGCCGAACCGTGATCACCGGGACGTATAGCGCTTGATTGCCCTCTTCGTTCCGAGGGTCGTTCAGCACTATGCACAAATGACGATTGTCGGGATTCCGGTGGGTGCCGGGTAGGAATAACGTTGAGCCCGCGGAGAGGGTTCTCTCATTCATCGTCTTCCAAGACACCCTCCAATTTCACAAGTTCCGAAATGCCTTCCGCGATTTCCGGAGCGTCTTCCTCTCCGAGGGCGTCGAAGATTTGCCGATAAGAGATCGGGATTCGAGCTTTATCCGTTTCCGTGTATTCGGGGCAATTTTCATGCGTATAGTTTCTGATCTGAGAGGCTGTCATGCCGGAAAACTTTTGCCAGACATCGTGCAGCGCTTCCATCTCTGCATCGCTGACGTGGTCCAGGTCCTCTCTTTCCACCGATTTCATGGCAACGACGATGTTGCCGTTCCTCGCAATGTATTCGTCCCACAAACTCTCATGAATCACGCCGTCGATCCCGTTCAGCGTACTGGAGCAAACGGGTCCGTGCGGAAGAGAATAAAACTCGTCGAAGAGCATGGGATGGTGGTGCGCCGACAGGAATTGTCGTTCGGCGAGATAGATTAGCTTGATGAGTTTCAGTTTTTCTATGACGCCCCCGCTCCGGTTCGCGAAGTAGGCGCAGATCTGCGCCGCCTTCCGGGAACGAAAACCGGCGCAAGGCTGAGCCCAGGGGGGAGCGGTCAACGCTTCCATGATTCGAATCCCTCATGCCATCGCTTCGTCCGCGATGCCGCTTCGCTTGCGGGAAAGGGTGTATACATGGGGGTCGCTTGGCGCCGGACGGCTAGTCGTGCGCCGTCACGGGCGGGTCTATGGCATCGATGTCCACGGCGTCTTTCAACTCGGCTCTTCCGGGCTGGCGGCCGGTCGGGCATCGGGCCCTCTCGCTCACCCCGTCCATCGTGGCTTCTCCGTCGATGGCGGCAGCATGACCCGTCGGGATAGGGGACGCAACTTTCTTATTCGATGTGTCCCGAGCCGAACCGGGCTCGGCCTCCGGTTCCGACACGTCCCGATGCGAAACTCTTCCTCACCCCCGCACCAGCCAGGCGAGCCCGACGCCGAGCACGGTGGCGAACAGCCCGGCGGTGCGCAGCGCGTTCGCCGGCTGGTCGGCGACGCGCAGGATGAAGCGCTTCATCGCGTCGGGAAACAGCGCGTAAAGCGCGCCCTCGATCGCGAGCGCCAGGGCGATCGCCGCCAGGAGATCGGCGCCGAGCATCGCCGCTCTATTCGTCCGGCCCGCCGCGCTTGCCGATCTCGCCGAAGAACTTGAAGAAGTCGCTGTCGGGCGACAGCACCATCGTGGTGTCGTCGCTCTTGAGCGCTTCCCGGTAGGCCTGCATCGAGCGGTAGAAGCGGAAGAACTCGGCGTCGCGGCCGAACCCGTCGGCCCAGATCAGCGTCGCCTCCTGGTCGCCCTCGCCCCGGGTTATCTCGGCGGTGCGTTGCGCCTCGGCGAGCAGCACGGTCCGTTCGCGGTCGGCCGCGGCGCGGATCTGCTGCGCCTTCTCGAAGCCCTGGGCGCGCGCCTCGCGCGCCTCGCGCTCGCGTTCGGAGCGCATCCGGGCGTAGATCGCCTGCGCCGCTTCCTGCGGCAGGTCGGCGCGCCGGAGGCGCACGTCGACGATCTCCAGCCCGAGCCGCTCGGCGGCGAGGTTCACGTCCGTCTGGATGTTGGACATGATCTGCTCGCGCTCGTCCGACAGCACCGCGAGCAGGGTCACGTTGCCGAGCGTCCGCCGGAGGCTCGAATTGACCACCGAGGAGAGCCGCGACCGCGCGACCGCCTCGCTCTGGACGGTCTGGAAGAACTTGAGCGGGTCGGAGATCCGGTAGCGCACATAGGCGTCCGCCACCAGCCTCTTCTGGTCCGACAGGATCACCTGCTCGGCCGGCGGGTCGAACTCGAGAACCCGGCGCTCGTACTCGACCACGTTCTGGATGAACGGCAGCTTGAACTGCAGGCCCGGGGCCTGGATCACGCGCTTGGGCTCGCCGAACTGGAGGACCAGCACCTGTTTGGTCTGATGGACGGTGAACAGCGCGCTGAACGCGACGATTCCGAGCACGATGATCGCGATCCCGAGGATCGTAAGACGGGTGCGGCTCATTGCGTCGTCTCCTCCTGGTCGGTTTGCTGCTGGGCGCGCTTCTGGATCTCGGGCAGCGGCAGGTAGGGCACCACCCCCGGCCCGCCCTGGGCCGAGGAATCGATGATGACCTTGTTCATGCCGCGGAACACCTCTTCCAGCGTCTCCAGATAGATGCGCTGGGTCGTCACCTCCTTGGACGCCCGGTACGATTCCAGCACCTTGATGAAGCGCTCGGCCTCGCCCTTGGCCTTGTTGGTGATCTCCTCGCGATAGGCGTTGGCGTCCTGGATCATCTTCTCGGCCTCGCCGCGCGCCCTCGGCAGGATGTCGTTGCGGTAGGCTTCGGCCTCGTTCCTGAGCCGCTCCAGATCGGCGCGGGCGCGCTGGACGTCGACGAAGGCGTCGATGACCGGCCCCGGCGGGTCGACCTTGAGGAGCTGCACCCGGCGCACCTCGATGCCCGCGCCGTAATCGTCGAGCAGTTGCTGGACGCGCGTCTGGGTGCCCTGCTCGATCTCGTTACGGCCTTCGGTCAGCGCCGACTGGATCGGCGTCTGGCCGATCACCTCGCGCATCGCGCTCTCGGCGGTCAGCTTCACCGTCGCTTCCGGGTTGCGGATGTTGAACAGGAACTTGCCCGCGTCCTTGATCACCCAGAACACCGTGAAGTCGATGTCGACGATGTTCTCGTCGCCGGTCAGCATCAGGCTTTCCTCGGCGATGTCGCGCACCGGCAGACCGCGCGTGGTCTCGCCGACGCTGCGCAAGCCCACCTCGATCCGGTTGACCCTGGTGACCTTGGGCGTCAGCACCGATTCGATCGGCCCCGGCAGGTGGTAGTTGAGCCCGGGCGGCGTCGTGCGGGTCCATTCGCCGAAGCGGAGCACCACGCCCTGCTCGTCGGGCTGCACCCGGTAGAACCCGCTCAGCAGCCACAAGGCGATCGCCGCCACGACCAGCAGGATCAGTCCCCGCCCGCCGCGCAGGCCGCCCGGCACCAGGCGCCGGAACCGGTCCTGGCCGCGCCGCAGCATGTCCTCGAAGTCGGGCGGCGGCCCGCCCGGCCCGCGCCCGCCTCCGCCGCCGCCTCCGCCGCTCGGGGGACGGCCCCACGGGCCCTGACCTCCGCCGAAGGGGCTGCCGCCCCCACCACCCTGCTGTTTCCATGGCATATCGGATCACCGTCTTGTTGCGCGCCGGACGCGGCCCCGGACGCCCCGCACCCCGCAGGATGTCCCGGACGCCCGCGCCCGCTATGATAGGGCAGGCGGGGCGTCCGCGCAGCCGCCGCGACCTAGATTTCCGCATATATGTCGCAAACCGGACGATAGACAATGCCGCAGTTGAACGAGGCCGCGATTCTCGAGGCGCTGAAATCGGTCCGCGACCCCGGCCGGGACGGCGATATCGTGTCGCTCGGGATGATCTCGGGCCTGGTAATCAAGCAGGGCAATGTCGGCTTTTCCATCGAGGTCGCGCCCGACCGGGGACCGGCGCTGGAGCCGCTCAGGAAGGCGGCCGAGCGCGCCGTCGCCGCCGTTCCGGGCGTGCTCTCGGTGACCGCCGTGCTCACCGCGCACTCGGAGAAGCCGCCGCCCGAGGCCCCGCGCGCGGCCGCGCGCCAGGAACCCCAGCAGCCGCTGATGCCCGGCGTGAAGCGGATCGTCGCCGTCGCCTCAGGCAAGGGCGGCGTCGGAAAGTCGACCACCGCGGTCAACCTCGCGCTCTCGCTTTCGGCCGCCGGCCGTTCGGTCGGCATTCTCGATGCCGACATCTACGGCCCGTCGCTGCCGCTGATGCTGGGCATTACGGACCGGCCGACCTCGCCCGACGGCAAGGTGCTGGACCCGATGTCGGCCTGGGGGCTCAAGGCGATGTCGATCGGCTTCCTGATCCCGGCCGATTCGCCCACCATCTGGCGCGGGCCGATGGTGATGGGCGCGCTGGAACAGCTGATGCGCGATGTCGCCTGGGGCGAGCTCGACGTCATGATCGTCGACATGCCGCCCGGCACCGGCGACGTGCAGCTCACCATGGCCCAGCGCGTGCCGCTCGCCGGCGCGGTCATCGTGTCGACGCCGCAGGACCTCGCGCTGATCGACGCGCGCAAGGGGCTCAACATGTTCCGCAAGGTCGACATTCCGGTGCTCGGCGTGATCGAGAACATGAGCTATTTCGTCTGTCCCCATTGCGGCGGGCGCTCGGACGTGTTCACCCATGGCGGCGCCAGGCGCGCGGCGGAGGCGATGGGGGTCGACTTCCTCGGCGAGCTGCCGCTCGACATGTCGATCCGCGAGGGCGCGGACGGCGGAAGGCCGATCGTCGCGACCGACCCCCAGGGCATGCACGCCGACGCCTACGGGGCGATCGCCGACGCGATCTGGGCGAAGGTTTCCGGCGGGGCGGCCAAGCCCGCGCCCAGCATCGTCATCCAGTAGACATTTCGCGGAAGTCCGATGACCCAGGCCGATATCCCGTTCCGCAAGGAGATGCGGTTCGATTACGCGCGCGCCGAGGCGGTGGCGCCCGGCGTCCGCCGCGTCGTCTGCAACAACCCGGGGCCGTTCACTTTCCACGGCACCAACACCTACGTGGTGGGCGAGGGGGAGGTCGCGGTCATCGACCCCGGCCCGGACGATTCCGACCATGTCGAGGCGCTGACCCGCGCCGTCGCGGGGGAGACGGTGAGCCACGTCATCGTCACCCACACCCATATCGACCATTCGCCGGCGGCGCGCGCCTTCGCCCGGGCGGTCGACGCCCCCATCGTCGGCGCGCTGCCCGCCCCGCCGGCCGACGGCGAGCGCCCGATAGAGTCCGCGGACCGCGACTTCGAGCCCGACATCCACCTCGCCGACGGGGAGGCCATCGCCGGGCCGGGCTGGACGCTCGTGCCGGTGTTCACGCCGGGCCACATGTCCAATCACCACTGCTTCGCCCTCGCCGAGGGCGGCATCCTGTTCTCGGGCGACCACGTGATGGGCTGGAACACCACCATCGTCTCGCCGCCCGACGGCAACATGGGCGACTATTACCGCTCGCTGGAGACCTGCATCGCCCGCGAGGATTCGCTTTACCTCCCCGGCCACGGCCCGCCCATCGAGAAGCCCGCGCCGTTCGTCCGCGCCTATCTCAAGCACCGGCGGATGCGCGAGGGCCAGATCCTGCGCTGCCTGGAGGACGGGCAGACGACGGTGCCCGCGATGGTCGGGCGCATGTACGCGCACCTGCCCGAACGCATGCGCTGGGCCGCCGGACGGTCGACGCTCGCCCACCTGGAGCACATGGTCGAGACCGGCCGCATCGCCTGCGACGGCCCGCCCACCCCCGAGGCGCGCTACCGCCTGCCGTGAGCGCGGGGCGCCGCGGGATTCGGAGGGGATTCCTTACACCCTCGATACCATGCCGGCGAACGCCGCGGCCCGCATTTCCTCGTTGGTCCGGGCGGGTGCGTCGGACGGCAAGTGCCGGCAGGCGGCGGCGTCGTGCCCGTGTTCCAGCTCGAGATATGCGAGGGAGCCGGTCCGGCCCGCTTCGAAATGCGGCGGGACCCGCCGCCGAACGCGGTTCTCGTCCGGGGCTTCGGCGGGTTCGCGGCGCGCGTCGTCCGGGGCGCCGGGGGAGTCGTCGCCCTTTTCCGGGGCCGGGACGAAGCCGTGCCTCGCGCTCTCCGGCAGGTCGCCCGCGAGGTCGCGGAGGAAGCGCGCGAACGGCCCTTCGTCGTCCTCCCCGTACCCTTCGGGCCGGACGAGACGTCCGGAAATGTCGTTCTGGGCGATCGATGTCTCCTCCTTCCGGACCGCTTCCTCGACCGCCCGGCCGAGATGGGGCGCGTTGTCCGCCAGCGCCCGCCCGGCCCGGTCGACCTCCGCGCGGGCCGCGTCGAGTTGCCGCCTGCGCTCCGCCAGGCTCCGTTCCGCGGCGGCGACGAAGAGCAGCGGGGCGGCCTCGACCACGTCGCCGACGCCGACGCCGTAGCGTTCGGCCGCGAGACGGAATGCCGACCGGATGTCTTCTCCGGCCGCCGATCCGATCCAGGAGTCGCGCGAAACGTCGTCCGGCCCGTCGGAGGCGGCATCCGCCAGCGCCGCCCACCCGACCCCCAGGGCCGCGCACAGGAGGTCGCGGTGGCGCGGCTGGACCCGGCGCGAACGGCCGCGCTCCCAGCGGCTCACCGTCGCCTTGCCGCATCCGATCGCCTCGGCGAGCCGCAGCTGGGACAGCCCCCGGCGCTCGCGGGCGGCCCTGAGCGCCGCGGGATCGATGCGGTCCAGGGCGGCCGTGTCGTCGTTCCAGTCGTCATTCCGGTGCTCGTTCGCCGATGCCATGTCGTCACTCCTCCGGTTTCGGTCGTCATTCGGAAATGTCTATCCCGCGGGCGGCCGCCGACAGTCGGCAAACCCGTCCCGCCACGAAAAGAGGCGCCGGAATCTCCGGCGCCCCCACGTTTCGACTATGAGAAATCTACCCTAAATCGTGTCCCGAGTCAAGAGGAAAATACTCTATAAGGATAATTTTCTCGCCAATCCCCCGGATTCGGGACTTTTTTCTGGGGCATGGCGGTAAGGGCGCGGAGCGGGTCGCAGCGGTCCGTACCATCGCGCGCCACCCTCCCCCGGCCCCTCCCGCAAGCGGGAGGGGGGAAGGCAGGGAAGTGCCGGCGCAGCACAACCCCCTCTCCCCCGCGGGGAGAGGGCCGGGGTGAGGGGGATCGCCCGCTGCCGCCCCGCCGCCGCCGTGGCCGCGCGCGCCGGGGGCCGGTATGATCGGGCGGGGAGGGGCGCCATGTCGACGATCGAGCGGCTCGGGATGTTCCAGTCGGAGCCGGAGGCTCCGGACGCGGCGGCGTCGCAAACCTGCCCCGTCACCGCGCTCGGCGCCGCGTTCGACCCGTTCTCGGAGACCTATCTTGCCGACCCCTACCCGTTCTTCGAGCGCGCGCGGCGGGAGGAGCCGGTGTTCTACAGCCCGGAGACCGGCTACTGGGTGGTCGCGCGCCACGACGATATCGTGGCGGTCTTCCGCGACCCGAAAACCTTCTCCGCCGCGCTCGCCCGCCACCCGGTGACGCCGCTCTGCCCGGCCGCCGCCAAGGTGCGCGACGGCCTCGACATCGCCATCGAGCCCTCGCTGGTCGACGAGGACCCGGAGACCCACCTGAAGCACCGCAAGATCTTCGGCGATGCCTTCACGCCCCGGCGGGTGAACGAGATCGAGCCCCGCATCCGGGCGATCGTCACCCGCTACATCGACCGGTTCGCCGCCGACGGCGAGGCGGAGCTGGTGTCCCAGATGCTCTACGAGGTCCCGGCGCTCGCCATCTTCATCTTCCTCGGCGCGCGCGACGACGACGCGGTGTTCGTCAAGCGGCTGGGCTCGGCCCGGGCGGTGGTCAACTGGGGCCGGCCGGGCGAGGCCGAGCAGGTCGCGATGATGCGGGACATGGGCGAGCACTGGGCCTTTACCCGGGAGCTGGTCGACGCCGCGCTGGAGAATCCCGGCGACAACTATCTCGGCGACATGGTGCGCCTCCACCGCGAGGACCCGTCGCGCTTCACGGTGAACTATCTCTACAACGTCATGTTCCTGATGCAGTTCGCCGGCCACGAGACCACCACCCAGGCCTCGGCGAACGGGCTGAAGGCGCTGCTCTCGGACCGCGCGCAGTGGGACAGGCTGTGCCGCGAGCCCGGCCTGATACCGGGCGCGGTGGAGGAGATCCTGCGCTACGACGCCTCGATCTTCACCTGGCGCCGGATCGCCACGCGGGATGCCGAGATCGGCGGCGTGACGGTCCCCGCCGGAGCGAAGATCCTCCTCCTGCTCGGCTCGGGCAACCGCGACGACGCCGTGTTCCCCGGCGGCGGCACCTTCGACATCGAGCGCGCGGGCGCGAAGCGCCACCTCGCCTTCGGCAACGGCGCGCATTTCTGCATGGGCGCGCCGCTCGCCCGCCTCGAGATGCGCATAATCCTGGAGGAGCTGACCCGCCGCCTCCCCCGCATGCGCCTCGTCGACGGCCAGGACTGGGAGTACATCCCCACCCTCACCTTCCGCGGCGTGCAGAAGCTCCGGGTCGAATGGGACCCGGCGGAGACGCCGGCGTCCTGACCGGGGCGCTACCCTCCCCCGGCCCCTCCCGCAAGCGGGAGGGGAGAAGAAAAGGAGGAGGAGGGGCAGCCCGCGCCGCAATTCCCCCTCTCCCCGCCGGGGAGAGGGCCGGGGTG
>JAJEHI010000149.1 GCA_022823775.1 Defluviicoccus sp.
AAGCTGGCTCGAATGGTACCACAGCATGCGCGCGGTGCTGGACGCGGGGACGCACCGGCGCAGCGTCAATATCGCCTATGACGACGAGGTGGAGTTCGAGGCGGTACGCTGGCTGCACGAGCATGCGGACGAAGGCGATGGACGGCCCTTCGCGCTCACGGTCTCGTTCTTCTCGCCGCACGACCCCTATCTGGCCCCGCCGGCCTGGTGGGAGCTGTACCGCGACGCCGGGATCGACAGGCCGCGCGTCCCCGACATCCCGCCGGGCGAGCGCGACCCGCACAGCCGCCGCCACTGGTTCCTGACCGGGCGGCACCTGGACGCGGTCGGCGAAGAGGACGTGCTGCGCATGCGCCGGGCCTACTACGCGGTGACGAGCTATGTGGATGCGAAGCTGGGCAGGCTGCTCGACACGCTGGCCGCGATCGGCGCGGTGGACGACACGCTCATCGTGTTCACCTCCGACCATGGCGACTCGCTGGGCGAGCGCGGGCTGTTTTTCAAGATGTCGTTCTTCGAGTGGTCGGTCCGGGTGCCGCTGATCCTGCATGCGCCCTTCGCCTTCGGTCCCCGGCGGGTGCGGGAGAACGTCTCCCATCTGGACCTGTTCCCGACCCTGCTGGAACTGGCGGGCGACGGCGCCCTGCCGGAGCTCGCCCTGCCGATAGACGGGCGCTCGCTCGTCCCGCTTGCGACAGGGTGTGCGGCGGACTGGCCGGACGCGGTCTGCGCGGAATACACAGCGGAAGGCGTCACCGCGCCTCTTCTCATGGTCCGCAAGGGGCCGCACAAGCTGATAACGGGCCCCGGGGACCCGCCGCTGCTGTTCGATCTCGACGCCGATCCCGACGAAACCCGGAACCTCGCCGGCGACCCCGGGGCTGCGGAGGTCCGGGCCGAACTCGAGGCGGTTGCGGCCCGGACGTGGGACGTGCCCGCCCTCGACCGGGCGGTGCGCGAGACGCAGGCGGCGCGCCATCTCGTGGGAAGAGCGCTGGCGACGGGCGCCCGCAGGCCCTGGGATTACCAGCCCCTGCGGGACGCCTCGAAGTCCTACTACCGCGAGGGCGGCGACATACAGGATGCCTATTCGGGCCGCATAGGGTGACGCAGCCGCCGCGTGTCGCGTCCAGCGGCAGCCTGTCGCAGGCGGCCATGAAAGGCGTTCCTCTCCCCGTGGCCGCCCGTCGCCGCAGACACGGCAATGTCGCCAGACCATACGCAACGCCCATGTCGGCGACCGCGAGGTCGGGGCCGCAGTGGAACGGGGCGGACAAGGCATCGTCTCCATCATGGCGGGAGCACTCGTCGTGATGGAGACAGCTCCCGCCATGCCATATGGGCCGGAGCACCGCCACATCCTCCACTCATTGATGGACCACGAGCAACCCTGCGCCGGTATGTGCAGCCAGTGCCCGGGACCCGCACTGTTGCATGCGTGCAACATGTCTTGAAAATCTCCATTGGTATGGCAATTAGCGGATTGCGGCCGGAAAACCGGCGCGTAGGATAGCCGCGTCGTCCAATCCCGGACGGTTGTTACCGGAAGGAATCAGGAATGAGAAACGCGTTTCTGAACGCCGGTCGCAGAACGGGCATTATGGGAAATCTTCTGTAGGAAATCCGTTCATTTGAAAGAAAAGTGGGGCGGGCCGTTGCAACCCGGCGCCGCCCCGGACGACTGCGGCGGAAAGGAGGTAGGGGATCTACCCGCGACGCCGCAGCCGTCCTTTCAGGCGGCTTCGCTCAGAAGCCGATCTTGATGCCGGTGACGAAGGCGGTGCCTTCGGTCATCATTGCCATCGGATTTTTGCTGGCGGCAGCAGCGGTGTCGTCCTCGACGCCAAAGATCGAGGTCGCCCAGGATACGCCCGGCGCCAGCTTGTAGGCGGCGGACAACATGGTCGCGACGCGCTCGGTGCTGTCGTCGAACTCCTCGACCATATGGCCAAGGCTGACCGACATCGGACCGTCCGACCAGGCGATGCTCGCGCCCCAGGTGTCCGACTTGCCCGCATCGTCCTCAGCGGCCCTGACGCCGGTGATCGTGATATCTGCCGTGCCATCGCCGTCATGGTCGCTTGCGGGCCGTATGCCGGTGGTCTCGGCAGGGTCTGTGCAAGGAATGACGGTATTTGCGTCATCGCCGACAGTGCCCAGGCACTCCAGCATATACCTGCCCTGGTCACGGGTGGCGTAGGAGACGGCGAAGGAGAACGCGCCCATGCCGATCTGGAGGCCCGCATTGGTGAAGGTGTGATCGTCTCTGCCCTTCATCATTTTGGCGGTTGCACCTTCCGCAGATTCGTCGGCGTTGTCGTGGTTATACGGATCGACAGCCGCCGCCGACTGCGCCCGGTTCATGTGCCCCAGCGAGACCTTGAACGACATGTCGCCGATCTTCTCGTTGAAGTTGATGCCGGCGGCCCACACGGCGTCATCATTGTCTTCCGGCGCGATCGTCACCGAGTTCTCGCTGTCCGCGTCCGCACCGTAGGACACGCCCACCTGCACGCCGTTCATGCGCGGCGTGAGGTAGATCACGTTCAGGTTGTCATGGTGCCAGCCGGCGGTCTGGAGATACTGGCCGGGAATCCACTTCTGCGTGTCGCCCGCTTGCAGGCCGACGCCGACATCCTTGATCGCATAGTGCGTGCGCGCATGGATCGGATCGCGCTGGCCGATCTCGATCCGTCCGAAGTCGCCGCTGATCCACGCAAAGGACTCGTCGATGTTGGTGGCGCCGCTGCTGCCATTGTTGGCCTCCAGCTGCACATGCACGCCGAATTTGAGGCCCTGGTCGGATTCCATCGAACCCTGGAAATAGATTTCGCTGTCCGACTGGATGTCGATGCCGCCGTCCACGCCCTTGTCGTCGCGGTTGGCGTAGCCGACCCATTGCTCCATGTAGCCGCCGACGCCGACCGACATCATGTCGGCGGCCGATGCGGGACCGGCCGACAAGGCCAGCGCGCTGGTCGCGATCAGGGCACTTCCCATAATGCCCGTTCTGCGTTTTTGGCCTTCGTTTTCGCCCGCAGATACCCCCGATGCCGTGCCTTCAGGACATGCCTTTCAGAGCGCCCGGCCATGCCGACCATGAACATGAAGCATTTGCGCTCTTTCCTGGCGATGGTGGAGGAAAGGAGCAGCGCGCGGGCCGCCGAGCGTCTGGGCATTCCCCGCCAGAGCGTCACGCAGCATGTCCGCTCCGTGGAGGAACTGGCCTGCCGGTGCTTG
>JAJEHI010000142.1 GCA_022823775.1 Defluviicoccus sp.
TCTGTTGTCGTGTTGACGCGGGGGGGTGACGCGTCCGGCTTTTAAATGTAATAGGAGGTCATGGAGGGAATGTTCGCCACGGTCCGAATCCACTGACCCCTTAAGGAAACGCTAATCGGCCCGGCCCGTTCCGCCGGGCCGCTTCACGGCTCGGGCGCGGCGCGGTATACTGACCCGCATGATCCGCGTGGTCGACCTGCACAAGCATTTCGGCGGGGTGCGGGCCGTCGACGGCGCCACGCTCGAAATCGGGGAAGGCGCGATCACCGGACTGATCGGCCCGAACGGCGCGGGCAAGACCACCCTGTTCAACGTGATCGCCGGGCTCTACCCGCCCACCTCCGGCCGCGTCTTTCTGGCCGGCGAGGACATCACCGGGCTGCGGCCCCATCAACTTTACCCCAGGGGTCTGGTACGCACGTTCCAGATCGCCCACGAATTCGCGACGCTGACCGTCACGGAGAACCTGATGGCATCGGTCGGCAACCAGACCGGCGAAAGCCTCCTCGGGGCCTGGCTGCATCGCGACCGGGTGCGCGTGGAAGAGGCGGAGCTGCGCGACCGGGCGGAAGATGTGATCGAGTTCCTCAATCTCGGCGAGGTCGCCGGAGAGCCGGCCGGGGCGCTCTCGGGCGGCCAGAAGAAACTCGTCGAGCTCGCCCGGGTGATGATGACCGGCGCGAAGGTGGTGCTGCTCGACGAGATCGGCGCGGGCGTCAACCGCACGCTGCTGCGCTCGATTTCGGGCGCCATCCTGCGTCTCAACATCGAGCGGGGATACACGTTCTGCCTGATCGAGCACGACATGGACCTGGTCTCCCTCCTCTGCGACCCGGTGATCGTGATGGCGGAGGGAAAGGTGCTCGCCGAGGGTCCCGCTCCCGACGTTCAGGCGGACGAGCGGGTCATCGAAGCCTATCTCGGCCGTCGCGGGACGGTCGGTTCCGCATGAGCTACCTCGCCGGCGACGACATGTACGGCGGGTACGGAGGCGCCGACATCCTGCGCGGCTGCACCGTATCGGTCGACAAGGGCGAGATCGTGGTGATCGTGGGCCCCAACGGCGCCGGCAAGTCGACCGCCATGAAGGCCCTGTTCGGCATGGTGCGGCTGCGCGAGGGAGACGTGCGGCTCGCCGGCGAATCCATCGCCCGCCTGACGCCGCAGGACCGCGTGAAGCTGGGAATGGCCTTCGTCCCGCAATCCGGCAATGTCTTCACCACCATGACGGTTCAGGAAAACCTCGAGATGGGCGCCTTCCTCCGCCGCGACGACATCTCGGGCAGCATGGAACGCGTGTTCGACCTGTTTCCCGTGCTGGAGGAAAAGCGCCGTCAGACCGCCGGGGAACTGTCGGGCGGCCAGCGCCAGCAGGTGGCGATCGGCCGCGCGCTGATGACCCGGCCTGACGTGCTGATGCTGGACGAGCCGACCGCCGGCGTATCGCCGATCGTGATGGACGAGCTGTTCGACCGGATTCTCGAAATCAAGCAGGCGGGGATCGCGGTCCTGATGGTAGAGCAGAATGCCCGCCAGGCACTCGCGATCGCGGATCGCGGGTTCGTGCTGGTGACCGGCGAGAACCGCTACACGGGCAGCGGACGGGGTCTCCTGGCCAACCCCGAAGTGCGCCGCTCCTTTCTTGGCGGCTGACGGACGATGGACGTGGATATCGTCAACGCGGCGGTCCTGCTCGCCAACTTCGTCGTCGTTCCGGCCATCGCCTACGGATCGCAGCTTGCCCTCGGCGCGCTCGGCATCACCCTGGTCTACGGCATATTGCGCTTCGCCAACTTCTCGCACGGCGACCTGATGGCGTTCGGCACGATGGTCGCGATCCTCGCGACGTGGCAGTTCCAGGCGTGGGGCATCGGGCTCGGCCTGCTGCCGACGGCCCTGCTCGCCCTCCCCGTTGCGATCGCGGGGGCCGTCATCGCCGCCCTTGCCGCGGACCGGACGGTCTTCCGGTTCTACCGGGTGAGGCGCAGCGCCCCGATGGTTCTCTCCATCGCCTCGGTCGGCGTGATGTTCGTGCTGAACGGCGTCGTCCGGGTGATCGTCGGCCCCGACGACCGGTCCTTCTCGGACGGCGCGCGCTACCTGATCAACGCGCGGGAATTCAAGACGCTGACGGGGCTGTCGGAAGGCCTGTCGATCCGCACCTCCCAGGTCCTGACCCTGGCGCTCGCGGTCCTCGCGGTCGCGGCGCTGTTCTGGTTCCTGCGCTATACGCGCGCCGGAAAGGCGATGCGCGCCTATTCCGACAACGAGGATTTGGCGCTGCTCTCGGGCGTCGAGCCGGACCGGGTGGTGCTGCTGACCTGGGTCATCGCCGCCGCGCTCGCCGCGATCGCCGGCACCCTCTACGGGCTCGACAAGAGCTTCCAGCCCTTCACCTATCTCCAGCTGCTGCTCCCGATGTTCGCCGCCGCGATCGTGGGCGGCATCGGCCAGCCGCTGGGCGCGATCGCGGGAGGCTTTCTGGTCGCCTTTTCGGAGATCGCGATCACATACCCCTACAAGAAGTTCCTGCATTACGTGCTGCCGGAGAACCTGCGGCCGGACGGCCTCGTGCAGCTCCTGTCGACCGACTACAAGCTCTCGGTATCGTTCGCGATCCTGGTCGTGGTCCTTCTCTGGCGGCCGGCCGGGCTGTTCCGGGGGCGCGTCCTGTGAGCACGAACGCACGAGCCGCGTTCGGTTTCGCCGTCGTCGCGGCGGCGCTGCTCGCCGTGGGGCTGGGCCAGTCCTGGTCGGTGAGCCTCGCGGTGCTCAATCTCTGCCTGATCTCGGCGGTGATGGCGCTCGGCGTCAACATCCAGTGGGGATACGCCGGGCTGTTCAACGTCGGCACCATGGCGTTCGCGGCGCTCGGAGGACTGGCTGCGGTGCTGGTCTCGCAGCCGCCGGTGCATGCGGCCGTGGCGGCCGGCGGCGTGAAGCTGCTGGCGGCGGGCGCGGCGGCGTGCCTGGCGGCCGGGCTCGTCTGGTACCCGTATCGCCGGTTGCCGCGCGGCGCACCCCGTGCCGTCGCGGTCGCGCTGGCCGCGGCGGTGGGGTTCTTCATCGTTGGCGTCTTCTTCGATCCGGCCGTGGAGGCCATCGAAGCTGTCGATCCGTCGACCAGCGGCTATCTCGGCGGGCTCGGACTTCCCATCGTCCTGTCCTGGGCGGTCGGCGGCCTCTTCGCCGCGGGCGCCGCCTGGGCGATCGGCCGGGTGGCTCTCGGGCTGCGGGCCGACTATTTCGCCATCGCGACGCTCGGTATCTCCGAGATCGTGATCGCGGTGCTGAAGAACGAAGACTGGCTCGCCAGGGGGGTAAAGAACGTTACCGGGCTGGATCGGCCGGTGCCCTACGAGGTGGACCTGCAGCAGGCGGGCTGGTTCGTGGACCTGGTGCGCTCGCTGAACGGGAAGACGCTCGCCGGCCTGACCGAGGCGGAATACGCCGGGATGCTCCGCGATCTGACGGTCGAGGCGTCCGGAATTTTCGTCAAGCTCTGCTACGCTGGCCTGTTCCTCGCCGTGCTTCTCGTCGTCCTGGCGCTCAGCGAGCGAGCGCTGCGCTCGCCCTGGGGGCGGATGATGCGGGCGATCCGGGACAACGAGACCGCCGCCGAGGCGCTCGGCAAGGATGTCTACCGCCGCCACATGCAGGTCTTCGTCCTGGGCTCCGCGGTGATCGGCGTTGCGGGCGCGATGCTGGTAACGCTTGACGGGCAGTTCACCCCCAACAGCTACAACCCCCTGCGGTTCACCTTCCTGATCTGGGTGATGGTGATCGTAGGCGGCTCGGGCAACAATCTGGGCGCGGTGCTCGGCGGTTTCATCGTATGGATCAGCTGGATCGAGGCCGAGCCGCTCGCGCTCTGGACCGTCGACGCCGTGACCGCGGCCATGGCGTCGGACGATCCGATCCGGGCCCGCCTGATCGAGGGGGCGGCGCATGTAAGGCCGATCCTGATGGGAACGATCCTGCTGCTCGTGATGCGGTTCAGCCCACGCGGCGTGATTCCGGAAACCGTCGGACGGTAGGGACTCGCGGTCTGCCTACTCCTCCCGCACGACGCGCCCCTCGATCCCGGGCGAGACCGTGCCGGCGGCGGCGATGCGGGCGATCAACTGTCCCGCCATCAGCCCTCCGGAACGGGAATCGATCAGCATCTCGCCGGAGCGGAATACGGCATAGCCGTCCCCGCCGCGGGCCAGGAAGTCGACCGTGGCGAGCGTGTAGGTCCGGTTCGGATCGAGCGGCACGCCGCCCACCGCGACCCGGACGACGCGGGATCCGGCGGGCTTCCGGGGGTCGAACGCGAAGGCGAGTCCGGACACCTGCGGAAACCGGCCGGAAACGCGTTCGACCTGGCTGACGCCGTTTTCCAGCGCCTCCCTGACCTGCGCGCCGGTGAGCCGGAGCTTCACCGTCCGGTTGCCGAAGGGGAGCTCGGTCAAGACCAGCTTGCGGGTGAGCTTCGTGCCGGACGGGTAGATCGTGTCGCCCCTTATGCCGCCGCCGTTGACGAGCGCGATGTCGCTCCCCGTCGCCGCGCGCATCGCATCGGCCAGCAGATTGCCGAACGCGGTTTCTCCCGAGCGCACCGCGACGCGCGTCGTGACGAGCGGCGTCGCGCTTTCGCCGATCACGGCGCCGAGGTCGCGGTCGAGGCGTTCCACATAGCCCGCGACCCTGGCGGCGACCGCCTTGTCGCCCGCGAGCCCGGCGGTCGAGCGAAGGCGGTAACTCGGGGTCCACACCGTGCGGTTCCCGCGCCGGTCGATCCGGAGGTCGAGAACGCCGACATGGCTCCCCTGCGAGCCCGCCTTCATGACCGCCTGCCGGCCGTCATAGCGGGCGAGCGCCAGGTGGTCGTGACCGCCGAGCAATATGTCGATCTCCTTGGCCTTCGCCAGCAGCTCCAGATCGCGGAAGAGCTCGTCATGGGTGAGCGCGATTACGAGGTCCGCACCCGCCTTCCTGAGCTCCCGCGCCAACGCGGCACCCGTCTCGACGAACGGGACGAACGACACGTCTGGGCCCGGCTTGGAGATTTCCGGCGTATCGGTCGTCACCAGCCCGAGAAACCCGATCCGGTAGCCGCCCATCTCGAGCATCGTCGTGGCGCGCGCTCCCGGAAATCCGGCCTGCCCCTTGAAGCGAACATTGCCCGCGAGCCACGTCATGCCCGATTCCGACAGCCTCCGCCGGAGGATTTCGGCGCCGAAGTCGAACTCGTGGTTTCCCACCACGCCGATGTCGAACCCGACCGCATCGGCCAGCGCGATCATGTGCGCGCCCTTGTCGATCCCCGACATCAGCGACGGCGAGATCATGTCGCCGCCGAAAGTGACAACGATGTGGCCCCCGGCACCCGTGGCCCGGGCGCGCTCTTCCGCGACCGCGGCGGCGACCCGCGCCGCCCCGCCCGCACCCTTCCTTCCCTCCATCCGGTCCCAGTCGTTGACATGGACGATGGTCAGGGAGAGCGGCTGGGCAGCGGCGGCAGGAGGCGCAAGGGCGATCAGCGCGGCAACGACAACATTCTTCAGGCAATGAACTTTTCGCATGCTTCGATCTGGATTCCTTCGGAAAACGCGGTCGGAAAGTTGGCCTCTAATGACCGTGAGCCTACGGCCAATCGGAGTCGAACGGAATCTTTCTCCGTCCGCCCCGGCGCACCGGACTGCGGCGCAGATTATTCGAACAACACTCTTGGCGCCCGCCCCACCCCGTTCAACGCGCCCGCGCCCGTGGATCGAGCGAGTCGCGGAGGCCGTCGCCCATGTAGTTGACCGATAGCACGGTGAGAGAAATCGCCAGGCCGGGCCACAGGACCCGGCCCGGATATTGCTGCAGATAGTCGGTGGCATCGAACAGCAGCCGGCCCCACGTCGCGAAGTCCGAGGGAAAGCCGAGCCCGAGAAAGGAAAGCGCCGATTCGGTGATGATGGCGTTGGCCATGCCCAGCGTCGCCGAAACCATGATCGAGGAAAGAACGTTCGGCAGAACGTGGCGCCGCGCGATCCGGTGCTCCGGCACCCCGACCGCCCGCGCGGCAACCACGAATTCCCGCTCCTTCACGGTCAGGACCTCGCCACGGACGACGCGGGCGGTTTGCA
The DNA here is from genome assembly GCA_022823775.1 of Defluviicoccus sp. Classification (GTDB taxonomy): domain Bacteria; phylum Pseudomonadota; class Alphaproteobacteria; order MPNO01; family MPNO01; genus MPNO01. Next base: position 6,120 of record JAJEHI010000142.1, read on the forward strand.
TCCAGCCGGTGATCGCCATCACCCCGACCATGAGGATGAATATCCCTGCCTCGGGTCCGAAAGCGGCCCGCAGCGCATCGCGAAACAACAGTATGACGACGAGCAGGAGGGGCAGGAGCGGAAGAGCCAGGAACAGGTCGGTCAGGCGCATCAGCGGGCCGTCCAGCCAGCGCACGAAGCCCGCCAGCAGCCCGACGAGGCCGCCGATGAGGAGCGAGAGCAGCATCGCGGCGGCGCCGACGGCCACCGAAGCGCGCCCGCCCGCCATCAGGCGCGCCAGCATGTCCCGCCCAAGCTGGTCGGTGCCGAGCGGATGCGAAAGGCTCATTCCCGAATTCCGCGCCCGGATGTCGATGAACTGCGGATCTATCGTCCAGATCAGCGGGCCGAACGCGACGAACAACAGGATGAAGACGAGGAAGGCGAAACCGAGCAGCGCCCCCTTGTGGCGCATGAATTGCCGCAGCGCGTGGCGCTCGCGGAAGCGCCGGCCGGAAGGGGCCTCAACCATATCGAATCCGCGGGTCGAGAATACCGAGGAGGAGGTCCGCTAATAGATTGCACGCGACGATTAGCACCGCGAAGACGAATGTCAGGGTTTGCACCGTCGGCAGGTCGCTGGCCTGGATCGACGTGATCAGCAGCTGTCCCAGCCCGTTGACCTTGAATATCTGCTCGGTGACGATCGCGCCGCCGAATATGCCCGGGACGCCGAGCGCGATGACGGTCACCACCGGACCGACGGCGTTTCGCAGGACATGAACGAAGATTACTCTCCGTTCCGACATGCCCTTGGCCCGGGCGGTTCGCACATAATCGAGGTTGAGATTGTCGAGCGCGGATGCCCGCATGAAACGGCTGATCTGTGCCGCGTTGTACAGCGCGAGCACCGTGACCGGCATCGCCATCTGCCGGAGTTGGAACAGCAGGCTGTCCCAGCCTGTGACCCTGTGGGTGGTGTCGTAGATCGACGGAAACCAGCCGAACTCGACGGAGAAAACGACGATCAGCAACACACCGCTGAAGAAGGTGGGGACGGAAAACCCGACCATGGAGACGAAGGTTCCGAGCTGATCGAACCATCCGTACTGGTGCCGGGCCGAGACGATCCCGACCGGGAGCCCGATGGCGATACCGGCAACATAGGACAACCCGACGACCCACAGGGTTTGCGGCAGCCTCTCGATCACGAGATCGACCACGGGAGAGCGTGTTTGCCAGGAAATCACCCTGTGCCGGTCGCCGCCGAGGTCGATCCCCGTCAGCTGCGACATCAGGTGAAGGGGTTCGTTGACGAAGAACTGCTGCAGCCAGAGCAGGTAACGGACGTGTATCGGCTCGCCCAGCCCGAGCGACCGGCGGATATTCTCCTTCACCTCGGGCGGAATCGTCAGCGGCAGCTGCGCGGTCGGATCGCCCGGCGCGAGATCGAGCAGCAGGAACAGAATCAGGCTGATCAGGAGAAGGGTGGGAACCGCGACGAGCACGCGCCGAACGGTGTAGACGGGCATGTTCCGGGCGCCTTAATCCGCAGCCGTGGCGGGCGTTCCAGTGGCCCGCGCCGCCCGGGGAACCCTGCGGGCCGAAGGGTTCCGACGGCCGCGCCTCACCGGATGCGATGCCAGTCGGCGATATTCCAGATCTCGCTGTCCCAGGTGTTCAGCCGCACCCCGCCGAGGGAGCGGGCATGCGCCGACACGCGCCCGCGATGAACCAGCGGGATCAACACATAGTCCCGGACCAGCATGTCGTTCATTGCCTTGGCGAGCCGGGCTCTCTCGGCGATGTCGCCCGTCTCGGCCATCTCCGCGAGAAGGCGATCGTAGGCCTCGCTGCAATAGCGGGGCATGTTCTCTCCCTGCCACTGAGAGTCCGGCCGGGGTTCGTTGCCGCAACGCCATGAGCCGAGATACGGTTCCGGATCCGCCCCTTCGAAATTGTTGGCGTACATCTCGACGTCGGCGAAGAACTTCTGGTACGTGTCCGGACTGCCGGGGTCGCCTCCGAAGAACACCGAGGCGTCGATATTGCGGAGTTCCGTCTCGACCCCGATTTTCGACCACCATTGCTTGATCAGGGCCTGAAAGTCCTGCCGCACCGCGTTGGCCGAGGTCTGGAACAGGATGGAGAGCCGCACGCCGTTCTTTTGCCGGACGCCGTCCGGTCCGGGCCGCCACCCGGCCGCGTCCAGCAGGCGCTTCGCGCCTTCGATGTCTTGGCGGAGACAATCGTCGTTCGCTTTGGACGCGTAGATCTCGGGAGCCGGAACCACATTGCAGGCCGGGCGTCCGGCCTGCCCGTAGCCGATCTCGACGAGAAGCTTGCGGTCGATGGCCATCGACAGCGCCTTGCGAACCGCGAGGTCCGTCAGGAAAGGATGCGGGTGGGCGCGCGTGGAGCGTGTCTCGCCCCGCTGGGGGGACGGATCGGTCAGGTTCACCACCAGCCGCTCGACAAGGGTTCCGAAACTCGAGACGACGGTTCCCTTGCCGGCTGTCCGCATGCCGCGCAACACGTCCGGGGCGAGCTGCAGGTTCCAGGCATATTCGAATTCGCCCGTCGCCAACACGGCGCGCGCCGCCGCCGCCGCGTCGCCGCCGCCCTTGAACGTGACGGTGGCAAAGGCGGGCTTTGCCGGATCGCGGTAGTGAGGATTCGCCTCCAGCGAGATCACGTCGTTCGGCCGGAACTCGGTCACGCGGAACGGTCCCGTGCCGACCGGCCTGAAATTGGCCTCGGTGCATTCCGGCGCCCGGGCGCCCTTGCAATCGCCGAACTGCGCCTTCTGCAATATCGGCGAGGTGGCCCCCACGAAGGGGCCGTACGGGTAGGGCTTGGGGACGCCGAACGTGACCCTGACGCTGAGATCGTCGAGCGCCTCGACCGACGTCACGTCGTCGAACTTAGCGAGTTGGGAACAGCCGCCGGCGGGATCCAGGCAGTACTCGGCGGTAAACGCCACATCGGCGGCCGTCAGCGGGCTTCCATCGGACCAGACCAGGCCTTCGCGCAGTTTCCAGGTCACGGTCCTGAGGTCGACCGACACCCCGCCATTGGCCACCGTGGGCACCGAGGCGGAGAGCCAGGGAGTCAGGTTTCCGGACTCGTCGAACCGGGCGAGCGGCTCAAGGACCATCGACGCGGCTTCAAGGTCCTTGGTCCCACCCGATAGGTAAGGGTTGAGGATCGACGGGGCCTGCCAGTAGATGATGCCTACATGACCGTCGCGCCCACGCTCGGCCGCCGCCCCGACAGAAACGAGAAAGGCGCCGATGGCCAAGGGCGCCAACCGAGCCAGCCCCATGCTAAATGCTCCCGTGGTCGCTGTACCGGCGGTACCGAGACCGCGCCAGTACCGACTGGCGCCCCGATGATTGACCGGCCGACCGCCGCGTCATGATGCGACATGCCCGCGTGGACTCGCAAGAGCTGCACGAAGCCGCGCGGGTCCCCCCTGTTGACTACCGGGACAACCTCCACCGTGCCAATCAGGGGGTCAATATTGCACGCCAATATGGAGTGGGCCCTGGAGTGGGCCCCTGGGGTCGGACAGGTGGCTTGAATTGATTTGACCGGTGGGTCGGGCATTTGCCCCCTCATGTCGTAACGCAGCCAGGAGTCGACCTCCTCCCGCCGCTCCTCTGACAGGCCTGCCCGGGCCCCGGCGCGGGCCGAGAGGCGTTGCGCCGCCGCGATCGCGTCCGCGTAGCGCGGCAGGCGGTATGCCTCGGCGCTCGACGTCTCGGTGCAGGCCCAGATCCTCAACCTGATGAGGGAGCTCCAGCGCGCGCTCGGCCTGACCTACCCGTTCATCTCGCACGACCTCGCGGTGGTCTACTACATCTCGTCGCGCGTCGCGGTGATGTATCTCGGGCGCATCTGCGAGCTGGCGGAGACGGCGGCGCTGGTCGAGCGGCCCCGACACCCCTATGCGCGGCTGCTGCTCGACACCATCCCCGACCTGGAGATGAGCGGCCGCGACCGCGCGCCGGTGGCGGGCGAGGTCCCGAGCCCGATCGACCCGCCGCCCGTCTGCGCCTTCCACCCCCGATGCCCGCACGCCGACGCGCGCTGCCGGAGCGAGAGGCCGGAACTCAGGCCCGACGGAGGAGCCGAGGTCGCCTGCCACGCGGTCGAGGAGGGGCGGCTCCCCTGAGCCCGGCGCCCGGCCGCCGGGGCCGGAAAATCAGTCCGGACCCGCGGAAAGGAATTCCCCGACAGCCCGGTTGAATTCCACCGGGCGCTCGATGTTCGAAATATGCCCGGCGCGGGCGAGTTCGACGAATTGGGAGCCGCGCACCGCCCGGTGCATCTCGCGCATCGCTTCCGGGGGAACCCCCGCGTCCTGGCCGCCCGCGACGAACAGGGTCGGAGCGCGGATCTCCCCGAGCCACGCCCGATAGTCGAGGCCCAGCAGGGCATGCACGCAACCGGCATATCCCTTGGCCGAAGTCCCGGCGACCATCGCCACGAGCGCCCTCGCCGCGTCCGGTTCCGACGCCAGGAACGCGTCGCTGCACCACCGCTCGACGGTGGGTTCCGCCAGGGCCGATATCCCCTCGCGCCGGATCGCGACGATACGCCGCTCGCGCGCGTCGCGCAGATCGGGGGGATTGTCCGGCCGGCCGTTGGCGACGACGACGCGATCAAGCCGTCCGGCGTGCCGGAGCGCGAGACCGACGGCGGTCATCGCACCGATCGAGAGGCCGACGACGTGGCTCCGGCCGATCCCGATCGCATCCCAGATCGCGACGACATCGCCGGCGAGCATGTCGAGGCTGTACGGACCGTCCGTCGCGGTGCTGCCGCCGTGTCCGCGCGTGTCGTATCTCAGAATTCGATAATCGGCGGCGAACGCGCGCACCTGTTCGTCCCACATCGTCAGATCGGTCGCGAGCGCGTTGCTGAAAGTGAGCCAGGGCGCCCCTTCCCGCCCGGAAATTTCGCAGTTGAACCGGATGCCGTTCGCATCGACGATCATTCGGGCCCCTCCGGGATCCGGTCGAGCGTGGCGCGAAACCGGCCGGCAGGCAAGCCGGCGGCGCCCGGCGGCAACATTCGGCCCGCCGCGACTCGCCGCGCGGCTTGCGAGCCCTCGGATTTTTCGCAACGGTCGCCCGGGCAGGTGGGGCCAACCGGAAGGTCCCGGTTCGCGATTCGCATAAGGGAGGACGCCATGGCGGCGCCGCGCAAGGAAATCCGTCTCGACGATCTGATGGAACCGATAAGCCACTACACCGATGCCGTGCTCTGCGGCGACTTCCTCTATCTGTCGGGGGCCGGACCGTTCGACGGGGACGGAGCCCTGATCGGCGAAGGCGACGTGGTCAAGCAGTGCGAAGCGACCTGCGCCAATATCGACCGGGTGCTGTCCGCGGCCGACATGTCGCCGAAGGACGTGGTCTATTTCAAGGTGCTGATGGAAGAGGTCTATGACGGCCCCAAAATCAACCCGGTCCGCGTCGACTTTCACGGCGACTCCCGCCCCGGCAGCACCCGGGTCGGCGTGGGACACCTTGCGCTTCCCGGCATGTTGCTGGAAATCGAGTGCGTCGCCTACAAGCCGGCGAACGGCGGGCCGCCGAAAGAGGAAATCCGCTGCGAAAGCCTCTTCGAGCCGCCCAGCCACTACGTCGACGTCGTGAAATGCGGCGACTATGCCTTCATTTCCGGAACCGGGCCGGTCGGCCCCGACGGCAGCGCGGTGTTCTTCGGCGATCCCGGCAAACAGGCCTTCAGGACGATGGAGAACATGGAGGTCATGCTGGATGCCGCGGGCATGGGCTTCGAGGACGTCTGCAAGCTCGTCTGTTACCTCGAAAACGTGCGGGATCGACCGCAAATCAACGTCGCGCGCAAGCGCTTCTTCGGAGACAGTCGGCCCTGCAGCACCCTGTTCGGGGTCCGGCGCCTCGCGATCCCGGGGATGAACCACGAGATCGAGGCGATCGCGTACAGGCCGAGCGGAGAAGCCCCGCCGCGAACGGAAATTCGCGCGCCGGGCATCCACGAGCCCATCAGCCACTACACCGATGCCGTGCAGGCCGGCGATTTCCTGTTCGTCTCGGGCCAGGGTCCGTTCGACGGCGACTTCGGACTGCCCGGCGATTCGATGGCGGCGCAAGCCACGCAAATGCACGACAACCTGCAACGCATCATGGCCGAGGCCGGCTTCGGTTTCGAAGACGTCGCGAAGGTCACGGCCTATCTCGACGACTGCGACGAACGCCAGGAGCTGGATGCGGTGCGCAGGAAGTATTTCGGGCCCCACAGGCCGGCGAGCACGCTGTTCGGCGCCAACCGGCTCGCCCTGGACGGCATGAAGGTGGAGCTCGACGCGATCTGCTATCGGCCGAGCGGCCGAGGCGCCCCATAGTACGGCGTCCCTCGATACGGCGCTGGCGCGCCTACTCGGGATGAGGGATTTTTCACGGGCATCCCAACCCTCCCCTCACACTGAGTAGCCGCGCAGCGGCGTATCGAAGGGTGCGCCCCCTACCCGCCGAACAGGTTCCCGAACTTTTCGTTCACCCGGGCTTCCAGCTCGGCGCTGTTGCGTACCACGGCGGGGAAGTCGTCGCCGCGCGCGAAGGGCTTGCAGGCATCGACCACGACGCGGGCATTGCGGCGGTCGTCGTGGCTGTAGCACATCGGGTCGAGATGGGTGCTCCAGCCGCCGCGGATCGTCTCGATCCCCTCGCGCGGGTCGCAGCGGGTGCACATTGCCCACAGCACGTCGTTCATGTTGGCCGGGTCGATGTCGTCGTCGACGACCACCACCCAGCGGTTTGCGTAGGCGCCGGCGTGGCATTGCGAGGCGATCATCCCGGCCTGCTTCGAATGTCCGCCGTACATCTGCTTGATCGAAACCGTCAGCCACATCCGGCTGCCGCCGGCTTCATGCGCCCAGACGCCCTTGACCTCCGGCACCCCGGCGGCCTCAAGCTGGTTCCACACCGCGCCGCAGCGATAGGTGCCGCGGTAGAACGTATCGTCGTTGGGCGGCACGCCCGGGATGGCGCCCAGGAGGATCGGGTCGTCGCGGTGCATGAAGGTCTCGATCCGGATGGCGGGCTCAGGGTGCATGTCGCCCGCGTAATAGCCCGCCCATTCGCCGAACGGCCCCTCGTCGACCAGATCGTCGCGGGCCACGAACCCCTCGAAGGCGATCTCGGCGTTGGCCGGGACGGGAAGCCCGGTCTGCGGCATGTTGATGATCTGCACGCCTTCGCCCAAGAGCCCGCCGGCGCAGTCGTACTCGTTCGCGCCGTGCGGCATCTCTAGCCCGGCGACCATGAACAGCGCCGGGTGCATCCCGGCGACCACGGCGATGGGGCAGCGTTCGCCGCGGTCGAAATACTTGTTCATGATCATGTTGCCGTGCTTGCCCTTCGACACCATGACCGAGGCGGTCCTGGCGTCATGGGCCTGGATCCGGTAGGCGCCGTAATTTATCCACCCGGAATCGGGATCCTTCATCACCACCATGCAGGCGGTGCCGATGTAGTAGCCGCCGTCGCGCTCGTGCCAGCGGGGCGACGGGATGGCGGTGATGTCGATGTCGTCGCCTTCGAAGACGTTCTCGTTGAGCGGGCCGCCGTTGACCTCGACCGGCGCATGGACCGGCTGGTCGCGCATGTAGTCGCGCCAGTAATTGACGAGGTCGACCTCGGGCGTGTCGATGGGGAGACCGAGCGCGAGGTTGATGCGCGGCACCGAGGTCAGGATGTTGGCGAGCACCCGGTGGCCTTTCGGATAACCCGGCACGTCGTCGAACATCACCGCCGGGTTGGTCATCCTGCGCATCGCGATGTCGACGATGCCGCCGATCTCCTCCTCGCGGTCGGCGCCGGTGACGGTCTCGAGTTGGCCCGCCGCGTCGAGCTCGTCGACCCAGTCCCTCAAATCCTTGTTCGCCACGCGCGATCCTCCTTGCCCAAAGTCCGGCGCCGCCGGCTATTCGGCGGCCACCCGTACCGTATCGGCGGTGTTGCCGGGAACCAGGTCCTGCCAGCGTTCGCCCTCCGTCAGGACCGTCTCCGCCCGGGCGCGGACCGTCGAGTAATCCGCGATCGAGAGGCCCAGCGGATCCTTGCCCGCCTCGTTCAGCCGCACCGACTCCAGGAGCCGCTTGCGCAGGCGGATGACCGCGCCGTCGGACGGCACCAGATATTCCTTGCTGCGGTCGACGATGGGGCCCATCGAGACCGCGATCACCGCGTCCTCCTGCTCGATACCGGTGAAGCCGGAGAAATTGCGGTCCAGATGCCGCCGGTCCTGGCCGAGACGGTCGTCCCAGCCGACCCGGAAGTTGCAGTCGGTGTCGTTCCAGAAACGCGGGTCGGCGAGGCCCATCGTGTCAACGATCTCCTGCCGGTCGAGCGGCCCGGGCGCATCGAACACGAGATAGGTCGCGGTCAGGTCGTCCCGCATCGGGATCTCGAAGACGTAGAAATCGAAGGCGTGTGCGGGGATGATCCTCCCGGTCGGGAACATCACCGGGGTGATCCGCACGTTCCAGCGCTTCCTGCCGTCGTCCGCCGGCGCGGCCTTGCGGAAGGCGGCGTAGTGGTAGCCGTAGTCGGTGTCCTCCATCCGGAGCTCGACATTGGCGTCGAAAATGCTGTCCTCCACATACATGGAGGATTTCTCCGACATCGCGCCGGCTGCTTCGCCGACCCTGACGCCGTCGTTCTCGTTCGCGGTGTCGCCCCTGACGAAGGACCCGACCTTCCAGCCGGGGTTCATCATGTTCATGTGCAACACGCCGACATGGGATGAATCGGTGCCGCCCTCGTAGAGCTGAAGGTAGTTGGCCGGGGTGTTGATGCGCAGGATCACGCAATTCTCTTCCGGGCTCTCGAAGAAGCGGTAGCGCTGGAACGGCGGCCGTTTCCCGGCCGGGCCGATATAGGTCCAGATGAAGCCCCCGTCCTCGATGGCGGGCCACGCGGGCTGGCGCACCTTGATGCGCATCGAGGGGTCGCAGTTGGGCGATTCCAGGACCGTGCCGTCGACCGCGAACTTCCAGCCGTGCAACAGGCAACGGATGCCGCCGTCCTCCACCCGGCCGAGCGCGAGCGAAGCCCGGCGGTGAACGCAGAATTCGTCGATCACGCCGACCCTGCCGCCCGTATCGCGGAACACGACGAAGTTCTCGCCGAGGAGCTGGGTGCGGAGCGGATCGCAATCGGGACCCGGCAGCTGGCGCGACGCGGCGATGGGCAGCCAGTAGCGCCGCATCGTGCGGCCCATCGGCGTATCCGGCCCGACCCGGGTCAGGATTTCGTTTTCTTCCGGGCTCAGCACCGCCCCTCTCCTCCATCGATCGTGCGTGCCGTCCGGATCATTGCCCGATTTCCGCGCGGCGCAAGACGGGGCCGGCGCGTTCCCCGATCCGGAAAGCGCGGTCGTGGCGCACGACGACGGAACGCAGATCGTCCAGGTTCTCGCAGCCCAGCTGACCCAGCGTCGCGCGGAGATCCTCGACGAACAGGTCGATCAGGTGCCCCGGCCCGCGCGCGCCGAGCGCGCCGAGGCTCCACAGGAACGCCTTGCCCGCGAAGGCCGCGTCCGCGCCGAGCGCGACTCCGCGCGCCGCGTCGACGCCGGACCGGACTCCGCTGTCGAGGATTATCGTCGCCCGGCCGCCCACCCGCTCGGCGATCGCGGGCAGAAGGTCGACGGGCGGCGGCAGCGCGTCGATCTGGCGTCCGCCGTGGTTGGAGACGAACATCCCGTCGAGCCCGAGCGAAACGGCGCGCTCGGCATCGTCGGGGTGGAGAACGCCCTTCAGCACCAGTGGCTTCGTCCACTTGTCGCGGTAGCGCGCGATCTCCTCCCAGGTGAACGCGCCGCCATATTCCCGCTGCACGAAGGAGGCGGTCGCGGCGAAAGTGGGCGCGGCTCCGATATAGGGCGAGAACGACACGAAACGGGGGATGCCGTTCCCGAGCAGCGAGCGGAACCAGGGCGGCGACGACAAGGCCTCGAAGCGCAGCCGGGCGGTCAAGCGGAAGGGGTTCGATATCCCGCTCTTCACCTCGCGCGGCCGGGTGGTGCGGATCGGCGTATCGACGGTCAGCACCAGCACGTGGGCGCCGGCATCGGCGGCGCGGCGCACCAGGTCGAAGCCGATCTCGTGGTCGTTGCGCGAGAACCGGTAGAGTTGGAACCACAGCACGTCGGGCGCGATCTCCGCCGCCCGCTCGACGTCGATGCCCGACATCACGCCGAGCGTATAGGGAATGCGCGCCGCCTGGGCGGCGGCGGCCAGGTAGGTCTCCGCGCCGGGGAACACGGTGCCCGGCCCGCCGATCGGAGCGATTCCGAGAGGCGCCGCATAGTCGCGGCCGAACAGCGTCGTGCCGACGGCGGGCGGCTCGATCACGCGGGCGTAGCGGGGCACCAGCTGGACGTCGTCGAACGCGGCCCAGTTCCGCGCGATGCCGGTATCCGCGCCCGCGCCGCCGTCCATGTACTCGAACGCGAACCTGGGCAGCACGCGGCGCGCCCGCCGCCTGAGATCGTGCGCGGTCGGATAGCGGCGTTTCAGCGCGAGCCTCGCGGCGCTCCTCGAATCGTCCGTCATTGCCCCATGTCTCCCCGCGGCGCGCGGCCGAAACCGGCGCGGCCAGCATAGCGCCGCGCTCCGGATACGAGAAAGGGCGCCGGACCGTCCGTCCATTCATCTTGGGCGACGATATGGTTCAGCCATACGCAACGCCGCCGGCCGCCCGAAGATGAAGACGACGCTCAATCTGAACGATCGGGTCCTGCACCTCGCGAAACGGCACGCGGCGCGGGACGGGATCACGCTCACCAGGTTCGTCGAAGACGCGCTGCGTGAGCGATTGGCGGAGTCGCGCGAAGCGGGGTTACCGGCTGAAGCTGGAGACCGTTACCGGGCACGCGCCGCCCAATGTCGACATCGCCGACCGGAACGCGCTCTATGACGTGATCGACCGCGCGTGATCGCGGTCGACATGAACATCCTGATCTACGCCCACCGGGGCGAAACCGAACTGCACGAAGCGGCCGTTTCGCGGCTCGTGGCGCTGGCCGAAGGGGCGGAGAAATGGGCGCTCCCGGTCTTCCGCGTGACCGAATTCCTCCGGGTCGTCACGCACCCGCGGGTGTTCGACCCGGCATCGGGCGTCGACCGGGCCACCGGGTTTATCCAGAGCCTCGTCGCCGCCCCGAGTTGCGAGGTGGTACGGCCGGGTCCGGAATTCCTGGAAATCCTCGTCGACACCGCCCGCCGGACGCAATCGCGCGCCAACCCGATGTTCGATGCCCAGATCGCCGCCCTGTGCCAGGAGCACGGCATCGACACCGTGCCGACCAACGACCGGGACTTCGAGCGGTTCGAACCGTTACGGGTGCGCCGTCTTGAATAGCGCGGCCGGGCCGCGGGAAGCCTGGCTATCGCTTCCCGAGCGCCGACCGCCAGCCCTCCGCTAGCGCCGCGAGCGGCTTTCCGTAGACCGTCCGCCAGCGCGCGGGGTCGCCGGGATCGCGCGCGCGGACGACCAGCGGTGTCAGGGCGTAGAGTTCGCGGAACCTCTCCATCCCGTAGGTTTCGATCAGATAGCGGACGAAGGAGCCGGCGACGATATAGGCCTCGCGCCCGTCGAGCGCATCCGAACGGAGCCGCGTCGGCGTGGCGTAGCGCTCCAGCGCGGCGATGTCGGCGTTCCCGGCGAGCTTCGCCGCTTCCCGGTGCAGGTCACGCGCGAAATTGGGATAGGCCGGCTGGCCGCCCAGCGCCTCCTGGGCGTAGACCCCGAGGCCTTCGGCCAGGAACCGGTTGGCGTTGGGCGCGAGTACATGGGTGATTTCATGGACGATCGCGGAAGCCGAGCGGCGGACGGTCGGAGCGCGGAAGATCATGGAGCCGCGGCTTCCGCGCCACGCCGGCACCAGCGCCATCGACGGCCCGCGGAGACGGTCGACCCCGATCTCGAAACCTCGGGTCCAGGACGGTCCCCACCATTCGCAGACCTTTTTCGCGGCGGCGGCGAAGCGCTCGCGAAACCCCTGCTCTTCCGACCAGTCCAGCTCGGCGGCGTCGATGGCGAATTTTCCCGCGCAGGTGTCCGCGGCGGTGGCGCCCCCGGCGACGCCGGCCAACAGCGAGGTTGCGAACAGGCGCGCAAAGCGCATCGGTTTCGGTTTCACCGGCCATCCATCCATGACGGTACGGTCGCCGGCCGATAGAAGCACGGCATGCGGGAGGCGTATACCCGTTCCATCCGGGGCCGGCGATGCGTGCAGGGCGGCGGCCGCATCCGATATGGTGGCGCCCGGCAAACCGCGGCTGGCGGCAGGAGAGCCATCATGGCGGAGGACGACGGCGCGCGCACCGGCGGGGCGCAGACGCGGGGCGAACGGCGGCTCGGCGAGGCGTTCGGCGACGAGACGATTCACGCCGACCTCCAAGGCCAGCGGAGCTACCACGATTTCCTCGAGCTCGACACGATCCTCGATGCGCAGCCGACCATCACCGGCGCGCATGACGAGAAGCTGTTCTTCATCCTGCACCAGGTGAAGGAGCTGTGGATGAAGCTGATGCTGCACGAGCTCGAGGCCGCCTTTCCGCATATCCGGGACGACGACCTCCGCCCGGCCTTCAAGATCTTCGCCCGGGTCAAGCGCATCCAGGAGAACCTGATCCAGGCTTGGCACATCCTCACCACCATGACCCCGGCCGACTACCTCGCCTTCCGCGACGGGCTCGGCCGGTCGTCGGGCTTCCAGTCGTTCCAGTACCGTTCGATCGAGTTCGTCTTCGGCAACAAGCAGCGCGAGACCATCGCCCCGTTCGAGAACCGCCCGGAGATCGTGCGGCACCTTACCGAACTGCTGGAACGGCCGAGCCTCTACGACGAGGCGGTCATGCTGCTCGCCCGGCGGGGTTATGCGATCGACGCCGCCGCGCTGGACCGCGACTGGTCGGTCAAACGGGAGCCCGACGAAACCGTCATGGCCGCCTGGCGCGACATCTACCGGGGCGGCGAGGGGCGCTGGGACCTCTACGAGCTGGCCGAACATTTCGTCGACATCGACGATCTGTTCCAGACCTGGCGCTTTCGCCACCGCAACGCGGTCGAACGGGTGATCGGCCACAAGATCGGCACCGGCGGCACCAGCGGCGTCGGCTACCTGACGAGGGCGACCGCGATCCGACTGTTCCCGGAGCTGTGGGCGGTGCGGACGGGGTTGTAGGGGGGCTGGCGGTAACGGCTCGCGGCAAGGCGCAAGAACGGCCGCGCAGCGCATACGACACGACCGTCCTCACCGTCGCGAAAGCTGCTTCGGATGCGTAAGCCGGGCTCGATATGATATGTACACATGCACACTCACCCGGTCCCGGAGGGTCACGCGATGACGAAGGAACAGGTAGCCTCGCGTTCGGCGACCAAACGCTCGAAACAGGTTGTCGAGAAGGCTTCCAAGGGAAGCGTCGCGCGCCCCGTGACACCGACGTCCGAGCGGATCATCAAGGAAACCTCGGTGAAGCGCCGGAAAGCCATGGAGGTCCTGGCCAATCGGTAGGCGCCATTACCGCGTCACATGGTCAGACGCGGTTCGAGGCCATGAGGAAGCCCTCCTGCATGGTGGAATTCCGGGCATCGTTAACGAGCACGCGATCCGATCGGCGCTTGCCCGGCCTTACCATGGCTATCACCGGCGCATCCACGAGAAGGCGGCAGCGCTGGTTCACGGGATCGTCTCGAATCACGGGTTTTCGGACGGTAACAAACGAACCGCGCTGTACCTGGTGGAATTGCTGGTTCAGAGAAGCGGGTATGCGTTCCGTGAAGAGGACGAGGCTATCGCCGACACCTTTACGAGCGTCGCCCGCGGCGAAACGGACTACGAGAACCTGGCCGACTGGTTTCGTGAACGCGTGGTCCGAACCGATGACAAGTAGGCATGTTGTTTCGAGACGAAAGAGAAAATACCCATGGCCGTCACTGAAGCACGGTTCGAACGGGCGGAAGACCGAGCACGGGAAGAGTACGAGGCCGGCCATGCCCTGTCCGCCCGCTACGACCGGCGAAGGCGCCGGGTTGTCGTGCAGTTGAGCACCGGCATCGAACTGACATTTCCCGCGGAGCTTGCGGAAGGGCTGGCCGACGCCCCGCCCGACGATCTGGCGGAAATCGAGGTCAGCCCGTCCGGATTGGGGCTGCACTGGCCGCGGCTCGACGCCGATCTCCACGTTCCCGCCCTTCTCCAGGGCGTCCTCGGCTCGAGAAGCTGGATGGCCGCGCAAATGGGCGCGGCCGGCGGCAAGTCCCGCTCGCCCGCCAAGACCGCCGCGGCAAGGGAGAACGGCCGCAAGGGAGGCAGGCCGCGCCGAACCGCGGGGGTATGACACAGGGGCCGTTGCCGCGAACGGCCGTCACTCCACGTTCGCCCAAGACACGGCTCAACTCCGATAACCGGCCCGGCGGTCTACGCACAACATGATGTCCTCAGCGCAAGGATTCTTGCGCATAGGATCCCATACTTGCGTATAGAACCCTTTATGTTGCGCGTAGAGCACAGGAACCGTCGGAGGGGCGCCCGTCGCTTGGCCAATCCGAGCCTTTTCGAATGGTTCATCGGACGGCGGAGCATGTCGAGGAAGCGGACCGCGAGCGGTTTCGCGAAGTCGTCGAGCGGGAACTGCTGAGCCTTCACGAAGGCAACTTCGCGCGATACCGCGTAAGCCCGTCCGAATTTGCGAGGTGGCAAGTGGTCTGAGCGGATAGGCGCCGTCGGGCAGGCTCTTGCGCTTATTCGTATTACCGGATATATATCAGGTAATACATGGAGGACGGTCGTGAGCGACTCATCGCAGAAACGCGCCACGGCAAGATACCGGCGCCGTCTGGCCGAGCGGGGCATGGCCCGCTTCGAGGTCTTGGGGCGCGACTCGGACCGCGGCCTCATCCGCTCCCTGGCCCGGCGCCTCGCCGAGGAAGGACCGGAGGCCGATCGCCTGCGAACCGTCGTGAGCGATGGCGTCGCCGGCGGGACACCCAAGAAGGGCGGAATTCTCGATGCCCTGCGGCGTTCTCCGCTGGTCGGCGAGGACATCGTGCCTCCCCGCCCCTTCGAGCCCGGCCGTAAGGTGGATTTGTGAGCCGGTATTTGCTCGACACCAACATCATCAGCAACGTCACGAAGCCCAGGCCGTCCGAATCGCTCTTGGGGTGGATGGCCGAACAGATCGACGAGGACCTGTTCATCTCATCCTTCACCGTCGCGGAGATCCGGCGGGGGATACTGGAAAAGCCGCCCGGCCGGAAACGGGACGACCTGGAGGCATGGTTCGCCGGCCCGGAGGGACCGCCGGCGCTGTTCGCGGGCCGCATCCTGCCCTTCGACGTGAAGGCCGCTCACGCATGGGCGCGGCTCATGTCGGACGGCAAGACGGCGGGACGGCCCCGCAACGCGCTGGACACGATCATCGCGGCAACGGCGGAGACGAACGGATGCCTCGTGGTAACGGATAACGAGAGGGACTTCACCGGGGTGGAGACACTAAATCCGATGCGCGGAGCTGCAACTTGAACCGGCGAACCTCCTCCTCGACTACTTCGTCCCCCCAAACCACCGCCCATCCCCCAGAACCACCGACGTCTCGATCTGCCTCTCCGGCACGGTCCAGTAGCGCCTGAGCAACCCCGCCTTCTCCCCCTCCCCCACCAGCGCGAACCCGCGCGCCTCGTAGAAGCGGATCGCCCAGGTCGCGGCGGCCCAGGTGCCGATCAGGATGGGGCGGTCGACGTCGCGGCAGAGCGCGTCGAGGAGCGCGGTGCCGATGCCCTCACCCTGGCGGTCGGGGCGGACATAGGCGTGGCGGATCAGGATCACGTCCCGGACCGGCTGGATGCCCATCACGCCCTGCAGCGCGCCGTCCTCCTCCCAGCCGCTGAAGGCGATGCCGGCGGCGATCTCGGCGGCGAGCTCGCTTTCCGGCATGTAGGGTTCCTTCCAGCGGTCGGGCGGGATGATGCCGCGATAGGCCTCCGCCGCTTGGTTGACGACGGTGAAGATCCCGGGCCGATCGGCGTCGGCGAGCGGGCGGATCATCAGGCGTCGAGGAAGTCGGCGACGAGGGCGGCCACCGCGTCGGGCTTCTCGGCGAAGGCGCTGTGCCCGGCCCCTTCCACCACCTCCAGCCGCGCGTCGCCGAACCTCTCGGCATAGACCTCGCCGTGGCGGCGCGGGACCAGACGGTCGTCCTCGCCCTGGACCGCCAGCGCCGGCGCACGGTAGCGCGCGAGCCGCCGGGCGAGCCGCCGGTCGTGCAGGTATGGCGGGTTGAAGCCGATCCGGGAGGCGAAGCGGAACAGCTTGTAGCGCAGCACCTCCCGGTCGATGTCGCCGCGCAGGTCGGGGAACATGTCGCGCGCGATCCCCGACTCGCCGTCGCCGAACAGCAGCGCGCGGAGCCCGGCGAACGAGACCCCGTCGGCGGGGTGGGTCTCCCAGAACACGTCGGCGATCGGAGCGCCGGGGACGAACAGCCCGGTCGGGCCGACCAATGCGAGCCGCTCCACCCGCTCGGGGTGGCGCACCGCGATCTCGGCCGCGATCCATCCGCCGATGCAGGAGCCCGCCAGGCGGAGCGTCCCGATCCCGAGCGCGTCGAACAGCTCGAGATAGTGGAAGACGAGATCGTCGATGCTCTCAAGCTCCTCGTCCTCCGAGCTCCCGGCGCAGCCGGGATGAGCCGGCGCGATCACGGCGAAGCGTTCGGCGAGCGCCTCGTGGAAGGGCAGCCAGCCGAAAGACGCGCCATGGATGTCGGCGATCCCGTGCAGATAGACGACGGCGGGACCTTCTCCCGCCTCGGCGACCTCGACCGTGCGCCCCCTCGGAAGCGCGACCTCGCGCCCGCTCATTCGGCGGCGCTCGCGGCCGGACGGTCGGCCAGCATCGGGTACTTGCGGGCGAACAGATCGGCCGAGCGCTCGCGGAGCGCCGGCGCCACCTCCTCGGCGAACAGCCGCGCGCTCTTCCTGGCGAGCGCATCCTTCATGTTGCCGAAATGGAACTGGATCAGCAGGTTCCCGACCTCGGCCTGCTCGATCAGCTCCCACAGCTTCTCGCGCACCGTGGCGGGGCTGCCGACCACGATGGAGGCCTTGGCTTCGAGCTCCTCCCAGTCCTCGGCGTCGCCCAGCATCGGCGCGCCGGCGGTGGAATTCTCCAGATAGGCCTGCCACGACCGCACCGACTGCGACGGCACGCCGGGGCCGAAGGTAAGGGTCCGCCCGGTCCGCCTCAGATGCCCCTTGAGACAGTATTTGAGGAAATACCAGACGCCTTCCTGCGCCTCCTCTTTCGCCTGCTCGTCGGTCTCGCCGACATAGACCGACAGGAGGACGCCCATCCGGAACGGGTGATAGGTATCGCCGTTCCGCTTGAGGATCTCGGCGAAGCGCTCGCGCGCCTGGCGGGTGGCCGCGCCGTGGGTGCGCGACGACAGGAAATAGTCGAAGCCCCGCTTCGCCACATGGTCCATGGTCTCGGCGCTCAGGCTGCCCGGGATCCACACCTTCGGATGCGGCACCTGGCGCGGCTTGGGCCAGATATTGACGTAGCGCAGCGGGTAGGACGGCCCCTCGTGCTCGAACGGACCGTCCTCGGTCCAGGTCCTGAGGATCAAATCGACCGACTCCCAGAAGCGCTGGCGCGATTGCGGCGAGGGAATGTTGTAGTTGTAGGCCTCCGGCCCGCCGCCCACCGCGAAGCCGGCGATCAGCCGCCCGCCCGAGATCGAATCGATCATCGCGTATTCCTCCGCGACGCGGAGCGGGTTGAGGTGGAGTGGCAGCAAATTGCCGAGCACCACCAGCTTGGCCCGCTCGGTGCGCTGGGTGAGCGCGGCGGCGATGATGTTGGGCGAGGGCATCAGCCCGTAGATGTTCTGGTGATGCTCGTTCAGCACCAGCCCGTCATAGCCGAGCTCCGCCGCCTCGACCGACTGATCGATATATTCCTGATAGAGCCCGTCGGTCCGCTCGCGGTCCCACAGGCTGTTGGGCACCGTCACCCAGCCGGTGTCGAACCGCTCGTCGAAATCGGGCGGCAGGTACGGGTAGGCCATGAAGTGCCAGTGGAACAGCTGCACCGGGTGCATCGGCGGACTCCTTCGGGAACGGGCGGCGCAAGTGTCGCCCGTCGTCCCGCCCGCGGCAAGCGGGGCGTCCTTCGATACGCGGCTTCGCGGCTACTCAGGCGGCTGACCGCGGCGGGGCGGTAGGAGGCCCCTCACCCCGGCCCTCTCCCCGCGGGGGAGAGGGGGACCCGCGCGCCGCGTCCTCCTGCTTACCTTCCCCCCTCCCGCTTGCGGGAGGGGCCGGGGGAGGGCGGGCGACCCTAGGACAGCGCCCGCGGCCGGACGAAGCAGGTCAGCCGCCCGCCGCCGGGCGCGATCTCGGACCAGCTTGCCGCGTCGAATTCGATCCCCGCCAGGGCGGCCGTGGGGTAGCCGGCGGCGAGGAGCCGCAGGAGGTCGTCGGGCCCCTCGCCCGCCAGCGCGCACGCGAGGAGGTGGAAACTCGGGTTGTGCCCGACCATCATCGCCGAGGCGTGCCGGTCGGGAATCGCCTGTGCCAGCGCGAACAGGCCGGCGGGCGCGGCGTGGTAGAGGTCCTCGGCGGTCTCGACGTCCGGCGCGCTCTCCAGCACGTCCGCGACCAGCGCCCAGGTCTCGACCGCACGACGGGCGGCGGAGCAAAGCACATATTCGGGCGCGCAGCCGTTCCCGTTCATCCAGCGCGCCACCGCCGGGGCCGCCCGCCGCCCGCGCGGCGCGAGCGGCCGGTCGAAATCGTCGAGCCCGGGATCGCCCCAGTCCGATTTCGCGTGTCTCAGCAGATAAAGCGTGCGCATCGCCGAAAAGGATAGGCCGGCG
>JAJEHI010000002.1 GCA_022823775.1 Defluviicoccus sp.
CGGGATGCGGACGATCCTGTGCAGCGCCAGGTGCCAGCGGACGGCGAGGTCGCGGAAATGCTCCGAGACCGCCTCGATGCCGCCCTCCAGCGGCGGGATCTCCTTGAGGTTGAACCCGGCGCAGAACGCCCGCCCCTCGCCCGTCAGCACCACCGCGCCCACGCCCGGATCGGCCTCGCACGCGTTCAGCGCATCGAGCAGCTCGTCCACCCCCCGCCGCGTCAGCGCATTGGCGACCTCCG
This sequence comes from Defluviicoccus sp., assembly GCA_022823775.1. GTDB lineage: Bacteria > Pseudomonadota > Alphaproteobacteria > MPNO01 > MPNO01 > MPNO01. The sequence continues at coordinate 243 of JAJEHI010000002.1, forward strand.
GCATGTCGAACACGATCCGCCCGACGCCATGGGCGATCTCCAGGCGGATGCAGTCGTAGGCTTTGGCGGTCATGGCGCTCTCCTCCTTCGCCCGTCCCTCGATACGGCGCTCCGCGCCTGTTCGGGATGAGGGGGGTTAACGATGCCCCCACCCCTCATCCTGAGTAGCCCCGGACGAAGTCCGGGGCGTATCGAAGGACGCATCACAGCCGCCGTTCGAGGAAGCCCAGGAAAGCCGCGGCGAGCTCGTCCTCGCGGGCGTCCCACAGTTCGAGCGGGTACATCTCGACGTCGTGTTGCACGTGAAACATCTCGAACAGCTCGGCGTCGGGGAGCAGGCGCTGCGCCCGGCGGCCGGTCTCCATCGGGTGGATCAGGTCGCAGCCGGGGACGACGATCGCCGGCACGCCGATCGAGGCGAGGTCGGCGTCGGTCGCGCCGATCACCGGCAGGTCGGCCCCTTCGAGGAAGTAGCGCCGCCAGCGGGTCATCGCCCGGACGAAGGTCTCGACCTCCATCGACAGCAGCCGCTCCCGGTTGGCCGGGTTGGCCGCGATGACCTCCGCGAAATGCTCGGTCTCCGCCACCGCCGCCATGCCGCCCTCCCGGGCGGCCTCGATGAACTGGGTGTAGTAGTTGAAGGCGAGCCGCTCCGAGGCGTAGCCGCCGCCGGTCACCCGCCAGAGCAGGAGCGCGCGGGCCGCGCCCGGATGCCTGAGGCAGAAGAGCAGCGAGGTCCGGCAGCCCGACGACGAGCCGCCGATTATCGCCGGCAGCGCGCCGAGCTCTCCCAGGAGCGCATGCAGATCGTCGGCCCATTGCTCGTATTCCGAGTTGGTCCCGTCGATGGCGAGCGCCGAGGCGCCGCAATTGCGCCGGTCGTGGATGACGACGCGGTAGCCCGCCCCGGCCATCCGCCCGGCGAGCGAGCGCACCGCCGCCATCGAGCGCCGCCCGCCCGGCATCAGCGCCACCCACGGGCCCGCCTCGCCCACGATCTCGTAGTTGAGGTCGACGCCCCGGACGGTCATGCGCGGCATTACGAGCCCTCCCCCGCGAGTTCCGCGACCAGCCTGCGCGCCATCGCGCCGACCACCCGGCGGCGGTACCAGGGCTGCACGGTGGTGGTGCGCATCGGCTTGGCCTGGGTCCGCACCGCGTCGCGCAGATCGTCGAGCGCGTCCCCGCCCAGCGGGGCGCCGACGAGGCCGTCGATCTTCGTCACCCGGTGGGGATACGGGTTGACCGCCGTCAGCGCGATGTCGAGCGAGGCGACCCTGTCGCCCTCCATCGCGAGCGCCGCCGCGACGCCCGCCAGCGGGAAGTCGATCGAGCCCCGGATGCGCGACTTGCGGTAGCCCGACGGGATCCCGGCGGTGCGCTCCGGCAGATGCAGCGCGACCAGAAGCTCGCCCTCCTCCAGCGTCAGATGGTCCATCCCGTCGTTGCGGTAGAGCGCGTCCAGCGTCACCCGGCGCCGCCCGTCCGGACCGGCGAGCGTGACTTCCGCGCCGTGCACCAGCGCCGCCGGCGCGAGGTCGCCCGAGAACGCGGCGAAGCAGCGCTTGCCGCCCGGCGCGACGTGGCACACCTCGCCCCGGTGCTTGAGGCAGTAATCGTTCGATTTCCGCCACCATTCGCTCTGGTTGTAGAACAGGCAGCGCGTATCGAGGCAGAGATTGCCGCCCACCGTGCCGTAGTTGCGGTGCGTCGGTCCGGCGACCTCGGCGGCGGCCTCGGCGACCGCGCGGTAATCGCGCCGGACCGCCTCGTGCGCGGCGACCTCCGAGAGCGCGACCGCCGCGCCGATATCGATCCCCTCCGGGCCGGCGGCGATGCCGTTCAGCTCCGCGATCCCGGTCAGGTCGACCAGCGCCGTCGGCCGCTCGATGCCGCGGCGGATATTGACCACCATGTCGGTCCCGCCGGCGAGGTACTTCGCGCCCTCCCCCCGCGAGCGCAGCCGGACCGCGTCCTCGATCGTTCCGGGCCGTTCCAGGGTCATCGCGGGCATCAGTTCCATCAGGCGTCTCCTCCGGCGGCGCGCGCCGCCACCCGCCGCTCGGTCTCCCGCTTCTCCAGGAGCCCCATCAGCCGGTCGGGCGTCAGCGGGAGCTCGGTCGCGCGCACCCCGACCGCATCCGCCACCGCGCTAGTCAGCGCCGGCAGGAAGTTGGCGAGCGAGGTCTCGCCCGCCTCCTTGGCGCCGAACGGCCCGTGCGGGTCGGCGCTCTCGACGATATGGGTCTCGATGGGCGGCGACTCGACGATGGTCGGCACGCGGTAATCCAGCATGTTGCCGGTGATCCCGAGCCCGTCGTGGTAGCGCGTTTCCTCCGAGAGCGCCTGGCCCATCCCCATCCAGACCGAGCCCTCGATCTGGCCCTCGACCGAGAGCGGGTTGAGCGCCTTGCCGCAATCGTGCGCGACCCAGACCTTCTCGACCCGGATCTCGCAGGTCTCGGGGTCGACCTCGACCTCGCAGACCAGCGCCGAATAGGCGAACGCCATGGTGCCGCCGATCGCCGCGCCCCGGTATTTCCGCCCGCCCCACGATTCGGGGATGGTGTCGAAGGTGCCCTTGACGGCGAGCGTGCCGGTCCCTTCGAGGGCGGCCATCACGACCTCCTTCCAGCTCAGCCCCTCGTCCTGCGTGCCGGCGCGGTAGACGTCGCCCAGGCACTCGACGTCCTCGGGCCTGACCTCGAGCTTCCGCGCCGCCGCCTCGATCAGCAGCGCCTTCAGGTTGTTCGCCGCGTCGATGGCGGCGTTCCCCACCATGTAGGTGACGCGCGACGAGTACGACCCGTTGTCCTTCGGCGTGAGCGCGCTGTCGGACGCGACCACGGCGATCCGGCTCACGTCGATCCCGAGCACCTCGGCGACGCATTGCGCGAGCACGGTCGACGAGCCCTGGCCGATCTCGGCGGCGCCGGTGAGCAGCGTCACCGAGGCGTCCCAGTCGACCCGGAGGTGGATCGTCGCGTGCGGCTCGCCGGTCCAGTGCTTCGGCTTGGACGCGCCCGAGATGTAGTGCGAGCACGCCATGCCGAGCCCCCGATTGGGCCCCAGCTTCCCCTTGCGCTCCTTCCAGCCGGACGCCTTCTCGACGATGTCGAGGCATTCCGGCAGACCGTAGGAGTTCACCATCAGATCGTTGGCGGTGAAGCCGGGCGCGCTCATCAGGTTGGCGCGCCGCACCGCGAACGGATCGAGCCCGAGCTCGTCCGCCATCGCGTCCATCAGGCTCTCGAAGGCGAAGCGGATGTTGACCGTGCCGTGGCCCCGGAACGCGCCCGGCGGCGGCATGTTGGTCAGCACCCGGAAGCCCTTGTACTTGACGTTCTCCAGGTCGTAGATCGCGAACAGCATCGAGCCGTTGTAGAGGATCGTCACGATGCCGTAGCCGGAATAGCCGCCGGCGCGGTGCACCGATTCGCACTCGACGGCGGTGATCCTGCCTTCCCGGGTCATGCCGATCTTCAGCTTGACCTCGGTCTCCTGGCGGCCGCGGTGGGTGATGAAGGTCTCCTCGCGGCTCAGCACCAGGCGGACCGTGCCGCGCGCCTTCCGCGCCAGCAGCGCCGCGACCAGCTCGACATGCAGCGCCTCGGTGCGGCAGCCGAACCCGCCGCCGACATGCGGCTTGATCACCCTTATGTCGGATTGCTCCATGCCGAGCGTGCGGGCCAGCATCAGGTGGACGTAGTACGGCACCTGGGTCGAGGCGCGGACGGTGATCTTGCCCCGGCCCGCGTCGTACTCGGCCTGGGCCGCGTGCGGTTCGCTCTGGACCTGGCAGACCTCATTGAGCTGGTAGGTCTCCTCGCGCACCAGGTCGGCGGCGGCGAAACCGGCCCCGGTGTCGCCGATCTCGAAATCGACCTCGCGCTCGATATTGCCGGGCCGCTCCTCGTGGAGCTGGACCGCGTCCGGGCCGCGCGCGTCCTCGGCGGTGAAATAGGCCGGCAGCTCCTCGTACTCGATTTCGATCGCATCGAGCGCGCGCTGCGCCGTCGCGGTGTCCTCGGCCGCCACCGCCGCCACCGCCTCGCCGCGATAGCGCACCCGGTCGCGGGCGAGCGCGTATTCGTTCATCGCGATCGGCAGCACGCCGAAGGTATCGGCGCAGTCCGCGCCGGTGACCACCGCGTGGACGCCCGGCAGCGCCTCCGCCGCGGAAACGTCGATCCGCGCGATCCGGGCGTGCGCGACCGGGCTCCTCAGGATCCGCCCGGTCAGCTCCTCCCGCGCGATGAAGTCGGCGGTGTAGAGCGCCTTGCCCGACACCTTTTCCGGCCCGTCGACCAGCGGCATTCTCACGCCGATCGACCGCACCGGCGCGGGCGCGGTTCCCGTTGCGTCGCTCATGCCGCCACCTCCCCGCCGGCGATCTCGCCGGCGGCCGCGCGGACCGCCTCGACGATCTTGATGTAGCCCGTGCAGCGGCAGATGTTCGCCGCCATGCCGTCCCTGATCGCGCCCTCGTCCGGATCCGGCTCGGCGCGCAGCAGGCCTTCCGCCGCCATGATCATGCCCGGCGTGCAGAACCCGCACTGGGCGCCCAGCTTCTCGTGGAATCCCCGCTGGATGGCCGACAGCCGCCCCGCGATCTCGAGCGATTCCACGGTCTCGACCCGCGTGCCCTGGCAGGAATTCGCGAGCGTCAGGCAGGAATGGCGCGGCCGGTCGTCGACCAGCACCGTGCAGGCGCCGCATTCGCCGCCGTCGCAGCCGATCTTGGTGCCGGTCAGCCCCGCGACCTCGCGCAGATAGTCCACCAGCAGCATGTTGTCGGCGACCACGTCGTCGCGCCGCCGGCCGTTGAGCGTGAGGGACAGTACGGTCTTCATGCCTCCCCCTTGCCAGTCGTGGCGATAGGATGTGCAAAGCAATAATTGACTTAGACAACAATGTCAATGTAAAATGTAAAATGAAGCGCAAGAAAGGATTTTCGCACCCTGCCATGCCCGAAGACCCTGGTCTCACTTTTCGGTCGGAATCCTTCGACCCGTTCCCCCACCCGTCATGCCCGGACTCGTTCCGGGCATCCACGTGGGACCGCCGCCTCGTTTCCTCCCGCCTCGCACCGCGATGCCGCGAGACGTGGATGGCCGGAACGAGTCCGGCCATGACGGCGGGGGGTGACGGGAGGGGAAACCGGGGCGACACCGGTGACGGCGACGGGCGATGCCGGCGGGCCGAAATCCGTATCTCGACTCGCCCGAACCGTGGGAACCCCGCTGGTATCCACGCCTCGCGGCCCGTCCGCCGGAATTAAACCGGACAGCAATGGAAGAAGTCCGGGCATGACGTTGTGGGAATGTCGGGGGCGAAGGGAATGGCGCGCCAGCCCATGAAACAGGACACCAGCCTCGGCATCCTGCCCGGCCTGCTGGGTTACCAGCTGCGCCATGCCAACCTCAAGGTGGTGGGCGGGTTCGCGGAGCGGATCGCGCCCCACAAGGTCACCGCGGCCCAGTTCGGCCTCCTCGTCCTGGTCGGCGCCAACCCGGGCGCGACCCAGGCGGCGCTCGCCGGCGCGTTCGGGACCGACCGCTCGGCGATGGTGAGGCTCATCGACCGGCTGGAGGCGGCCGGGCTGGTCGACCGCCGCGCGCGGGCCGGCGACCGGCGCTCCAACGCGATCGTGCTCACCCGACGCGGCGCGAAGCTGCTGGAGACGCTGAAGCGCGAGGTCCGCGCGTTCGAGGACGCCGCGACCGCCTGCCTCACGCCGGAGGAGACCGAGACGCTGCTCGCCCTCCTCCGCCGCGTCAATGCCGCGCCCGACGGGCCATCGGAGCGCGGATGAAGACCTGGCGCGCCCGGTTCTTCGTCGCCTGGTCGCATTGCGACGCGGCCGGCATCGTCTTCTACCCCCACGTCTATACCTGGTTCGACGAGGCGACCGAGAACCTGTTTCGCGCCAACGGGCTCGGCTATGCGGAACTCGAGAGCGAGCTCGGCCTGAGCGGCATGCCGCTGGTCGAGACCGGGGCGACCTACCGCAACCCGTGCAGGCTGGGCGACGAGCTGGAGATCGAGACCCGGGTCGACGAATGGGGGAAACGGACCTTCCTCGTCCGCCACGTCGTGCGGCACTCGGGCGGCGGGGTCGCGCTGGAGGGCTTCGAACGCCGCGTCCTCGTCGCCCCGGCCCCCGACAGTCCGAAGGGCATGCGCGCGATCGAGATCCCGGCCGCCGTCGTCGCGCGGTTCGTCGATTGACCGCGCTCCGTTCGTTCGCCGCCGCCGTCTCGGCCAGGGCGGAGGCGCGGCCGGGCCTCGCGGCGGTGATCCTGATGCTGGTGGCCAGCCTGGCGCTCGCGTCGATGCACGGATCGGTCCGGTTCGTCTCCGCCAGCCTCCACCCGTTCGAGATCGCCTTCTTCCGCAACGTCTTCGGCTTCTGCGTGCTGGTCCCGTGGCTGATGCGGCTCGGCGTCGCCGCCTTCGCGACCCGCAAGCTGCCCCTCCACGTCGTCCGGGGGTTTCTCAACGGGGGGTCGATGCTGATGTGGTTTCTCGGGCTCAGCCTGATTCCCCTGGCCGAGGCGACGGCGCTCTCGCTCGCCAGCCCGCTGATCGCCACGGTGGGCGCGATCCTGCTGCTGGGCGAGCCGATGCGCGGCCATCGCTGGCTGGGCCTCGCGCTCGGCATCGCCGGCATGCTGGCGATCCTGCGCCCGGGGTTCGAGGAAATAAGCCTCGGCGCGGCCGCGGTCCTCCTGTCGGCGGTCTTCGTCACCGCTTCCAAGCTGATCGCCAAGACGCTCACCCGGACCGACAGCCCGACGACGATCGTCGCCTATCTGACGCTCCTGATGATCCCGGTGACCGCGATCCCGGCGGCCTTCGTCTGGCAGACGCCGACGGCGCCGGATCTCCTGATGCTCCTCGGCATCGGCGCGCTCGGCAGTTGCGGGCATCTTTGCCTGATCCACGCCTACCGTCTGGCCGACGTGGGGCTGGTCGAGCCGCTCGTCTTCTTCCGCCTGATCTGGGCGGCCTTGCTCGGGTTCCTGGTTTTCGCGGAAATCCCGGATGTCTGGGTCTGGATCGGCGGACTGCTGATCGTCGCCGCGACGACCCACCTCGCGCGCAGGGAGGGCGGCGCCCGAACCCGGAGTTGAAGGCGCCCGTTGTTGCGGCTATAGCGCGCAGCCCATAAGTTTCTCCTATCCTGCCAGGCAGGGCGGACGCGATCCGTACCGGGGAGAATTCCATGCAGCTTCGGGGCGCGCGCTTAACCGCGTTCGGACTGGCGGGCGCGCTCCTCGCGCTCGGCTCGGCCGGGATCGAGGCCAGGGAGTGGAAGCTCACGGCCGGTTCCAGCCACCCGCCGATCGTCCCCTGGGTGCAGGTCATCAAGGAGCATGTGGTTCCCGAATCCAACCGCATGCTCAAGGAGCTGGGCGCGCCGGACACCATAAAGTGGACCGAGGCCTATGCGGGCGCGCTCTACAACTTCAAGAACACGCTGGAGGGCATCGGCGACGGGCTCGCCGATATCGGCTGGGTCGGCACGCTCTGGGAGCCGGCCAAGATGCCGCTCGAGAACGTGTCCTTCTACGCCCCGTTCGCGACCGGCAACGTGCATCACCTGATGGAGATCCAGGAGGAGATGCACCGGACGATCCCCGCCATGAACGCGGCCTGGCGCAAGAACAACGCGGTGTATCTCGGCGGCCAGGTGGCGGACAGCTACCACATCGTCTCCAAGACGCCGCTGACCTCGGTGGCGCAGCTCAGGGGCAAGAAGGTACTGGCCTCGGGACCGGCGGCGGGCTGGCTGAAGGGGACCGGGGCGACGCCGGTCGATGTCGGGTTGCCGCTGTATCACGGCAGCCTCAAGAGCGGCGCGGCGGATGCCGCCATCGTCGTGACCACCGGGATCCCGCCCCTCAAGCTGCACGAGGTCGCGCCCCATATCGTGAAGGCCGATCTGGGCGCCCCGATTTCCGGCGCCCTGGCGATGAACCTCGACACCTGGAAGAGCCTGCCGCTGCACATGAAGACGATGTTCCGCTTCCTCGGCCGCGAATACGCGCGCCGGCAGACCGACATCGTCGCCGCGAAGGTCCGGGAGTCCATGGCAACTCTCGAAAAGCAAGGCGCCACGATCTCCGACTTCCCGCGGGCCGAGCGCGCCAAATGGGCGAAGCTGCTGCCCGACCTCGCGGGCGACTGGGTCGCGCGCAACGAGGCCAAGGGCCTGCCCGCGAAGAAAGTGCTGGCGGCATTCATGGACGGCGTGCGCAAGCGGGGCGGCAAGCCGGCGCGGAACTGGGACAAGTAGATCCCGCGCGGCCGTGCATTGCCGTCGGGTTTAATCCTGGGACGCGCTCCCTGATGGTGAGCGGGACCTTCCCCGCTGTCCTTTTGTCACCCCGGCCTTGTGCCGGGGTCCAGATGGGCCGCGTGACGGCGGTTGCACTGGACCCCGGCTCAAGGCCACTGCTGTCCGGTTTAATTTGATGGAGGGGGTGTAAGGCATTGGTGTGGATAGGTTTTCGACGCATCCGACGGATCGGGACACGGATCGGGACACGGAACGGGGCACCTTCCCCGCCGTCGTTGTCCCCCGTCGTCCCGTTCCCCCACACTGTCACCCCGGACTTGTTCCGGGGTCCAGAGCGTCCGTCCCGACGCCTGAGCACGCGGTCCCCGGATCGGGGTCCGGGGCAGGCCTGGACCCCGGAACAAGTCCGGG
>JAJEHI010000075.1 GCA_022823775.1 Defluviicoccus sp.
GAGGTCGGCGCGGCGTATTTGGGCGATCAGGCTGGGGCGCGCGCGGATGTAGTGCACATCCTGGCGTCCATGGGTGGCCGAGTACGCGACGACGTTGTCGCCGCCGATCTCACCGGCCAGCGCCGCCCATTCCGGCTCGCAGGCGAAAACCCTGGCATCCGCCGACGCGGCGGACGGGACGAGCGCCGCAAGCGCGGAGACAAGGACCGGCGCCAGCCGCTTTAACATCCTCGCCGTGACTCAGAAGCTGTGCGCGGCGTGGGCGCCGAGGCTCATGACGTATTGCAGCATGATCTGGTTGTCCTCTTCGTGCCCGTCGAGCGCTTCGTGGTTGTATTGCAGCCGGATGCGCCCGAACTCGCTGTTGGACCAGTCGACCATCATCGCGAAGGCGTAGGGATCGTGCTCGATCCCGGCGTCGTCGGGCGGGGAGAGCCGGGCGTACCGCGCCCCGATCCGCCAGCTCGGCGCCGGCTTGTAGACCCCCTGGACGTACCAGCCATGCGCGGTGGAGTCCGTCTTGAGTTCCTCGACGACGGGTTCCCCGCCATCCGTCTCGGGCGGTTCCTCCCGAACGTAGGTTCCGTCTTCCTTGCGCCAGAAATACTCGGCCTGGAAGATCAGCTCGCTCTCCCGCGCATTGCCGGTGGGAGCCATGGCGAAGCGGAAGTCGAGTCCGTAGAGCCGCGTGTCGCCGGTGAACGCGCCCCCGGTGAAGAACGCGGCGAGCTCCTCTTCGTGCTCGCCCTCGCCCTCGTCCCCATCGCCGTGCTCTTCTTCCTCGTGCCCGTGCTCCTCTTCCTCGCCGCCGCGGCCGCGCGACTTGCCGTCGAGAACATACCCGCCGACGCGCACCGCGGCGTCGCGGCCCATGTCCCAGCCGAGCCGCCCATAGAGCGACCGAGCCCGCAGCCCGTTGTCGGACCCGCCGAACAGCGGCCCGTCGTCGCCGCGGAACAGCCCGCCGCCCAGTTCGGAGTAGAAATCGGTCGGCAGCACGATGGAAACCTCGACGCCGTCGTCGTTGAACGCGTTGTCCAGAAAAGCCCGGTAAGGAAGCGGCCGGTCCGCGAAATCGTCGCCGTGCGCGTGCTGCTCGTTGAGATAGCCGAAGGTCCAGAGCGCCCGCCCCGCCTTGACCCGCACGCCCTCCCCCAGCCCGGCGCCGGGCAGGGTCTGGACATAGGCTTCCTCGAGCTCGACCTCCGTCTCCTCGCCCGGATGCGCTCCGAGACCGAGGGTGAGGCCGCCGCGGAACTTGTCGTCGATATTGCCGGAAGCCGTCACCTCGCTGTGGCCGAGGGAGAGGCCCTCCGGCGCGCGCTCCGCCTCGTGACCGATCACGAAGCCCGGTATCGACGACTCTTCGGCCGAGAAGCTGGCGTACCTGCCGTCGAAAGTGACGCCGATCGCCGGGTTGAACGCATTATCCGCCGCCGGCCTGGCGCGCGCGGCGGGAGAAGCGGGCATTGCCCTGGCGCTCTCCGATCGCGCCTTGAGCGCCGAGAGCTGGGACTCGAGCGCCTGCAGGCGCGCTTCGTAGTCCCGCTTCAAGGTCTCGATCTCCGCCGCCAGGGCCTCCGCGCTGGGCGGAGCCGGAGATTGGGCGCCGCTCTGGACGGAAACCAGCAGGGCCGCCAGCACGACCGCGGCAAGGCGGGCAATCCCAATGCTCTTGCGCATTGCACTCTCCTTCAAGCCATATTTCCCGTTGCGGACCTGCCCGTGCGAAGCGGTACCGGCATCCTATCAGCAATATGATAACCTTACCGTAACATTATGATATTACAAAACAGTCGGCAACCGCGGCCCAGGCATGAGGTCGCATCGGGCGGCCAGCCATCTCGCCCGTGGCAGCGAGGTGGTGTAGTCTCGGAGCCGCCCGGGCACGCCGCCGGGCCGGTCGACACTGGAGACCCGGTGCCATGAACAGCCCGCAGGAACGGAATGGCGGGTTCCTGCCCGACCAGCACGATCACGGCGACTGCGTGGCGGCCGCGCTGGAGGATGCGATAGCGGTTTGCGGCGAACGCGGGGTGCGGCTGACGCCGGTGCGCCGGCGGGTGCTCGAAATCATCTGGCAGGGCCATCGTCCGCTCGGCGCCTACGCCATTCTGGAGGTGCTTTCCGGCGAGGGCCATTCTCCGGCGCCGCCCACGGTCTATCGCGCGCTCGAGTTCCTGCTCACCCAGGGGCTGGTGCACCGGCTGTCGTCGCTGAACGCCTTCGTGGGCTGCTCGCGTCCCGGCCATCCGGGCGCGGGGCAGTTCCTGCTGTGCACCTCCTGCGGCACCGCAGCCGAGCTCAACGACCCCGAAATCGAACGCGCGATCGAGCGCGGCGCGGCCGCCGAGGGCTTCGTCTGCCGGGACCATACCGTGGAGATCAGCGGGCTCTGCCCGCATTGCCGCGGGACCTGACCGACCGCTGGAGATCGCTCCTCGGGGATGACGGTCGAACGGCTCGGCCTTTCGGCATTCGCCTTCACGGATCCGGGCATGCGGCCTTTCCGCGTGGCATTCGTCGAATTCGGTCCGCCGGTGCGGGCACGGCGGCGCATCCCGGCGACCGGCGAGGACGGCGTCATTCCGGGCGCCGGCGTCGGCGGGGCGAGGTAAGGCCGGAAAGGGGCAGCTCATCGCCGCCAGACCCGCGGCGATCGCTGCGGCGGGCCGGTTACCTACGGCTCCATCGGGTCCAACACCCCAGCAACGAGACTGGGGGAGCGAACTCACGCCCAATGTGGGAATCTTTCGATTCCAGCGAATGGGAAGTTTTCAGTCCCAATTGACAGACGGCCCTGGTCCGAACGACGGGGAGCACGGGGGCAGGATGAAGCGGTTCCGCGCGACCTACGATCTCGGCACTCTCCGCGGCGACGTGTTCGGCGGAGTCACTTCCATGGTGGTGGCGCTGCCGGTCGCGCTGGGCTTCGGCATAGCCTCGGGCATGGGTGCGGCCGCCGGGCTCTACGGCGCTATCGCGGTCGGATTCTTCGCATCGGTGTTCGGCGGCACGCGATCGCAAATTTCCGGTCCGACCGCACCGATGACCGTCGCCATGGCGGTGGTTCTCACCAACCATGCGGACAGCCTCGCGGAGGCGCTCACGGTCGTTGTCCTGGCGGGCCTTTTGCAGGTCCTTCTGGGCGTCTCGAGGATCGGGCGCTTCGTCGCCTACACGCCTCATGTGGTGGTGTCCGGCTTCATGTCGGGCATCGGCGTCATCATCATGCTCATGCAGGCGCTGCCGCTGCTGGGCGCCCCGGGCGCGACGGGGGGACCGATGGGCGCCGCACGGGCACTTCCAGCGGCGGCGAGCGGCATCGACGCGGGCGCCTTCGCCATCGGCGCGGTGACGCTGGCCGTGGGATTTCTCTGGCCGCGCAGGTTCTCGCGTTTTGCGCCGGGGCCCCTCGTGGCGCTGTCCGCGGGAACGGCGCTGGGTATCCTCTGGTTCAGCGAAGCGCCGACGATAGGCGCGATCCCGGTCGGCCTGCCGGCCCTGCAATTCGGGCTGCCGTCGGCCGGATTCCTGCTGCACGCCCTGCAGCCGGCGATCATCCTCGCCCTGCTCGGTTCGGTCGACAGCCTGCTGACCTCCCTGGTGGCCGATTCGATGACCGGTAACCGCCACAATCCGGACAGGGAGCTGGTCGGTCAGGGCATCGGGAACATCGTTGCCGGGCTGTTCGGAGCGCTGCCCGGCGCCGGGGCGACCATGGGTACCGTCATCAACATCCGCTCCGGGGGATCGACACCGGTGTCGGGCGCGCTGCGCGCGCTGCTCCTGCTCGCCCTGGTGCTGGGCCTCGGGCGCTTCGTCGAGCCGATCCCGCTTGCCGCCTTGGCCGGGGTACTGATCAAGGTGGGCTGGGACATCGTCGACTGGCGCATGCTCGCCCGGGCCCACCGGCTCCGGCGGGAGCACCTGCTGGTGATGCTGACGACGCTTTGTCTCACGGTGTTCGTGGATCTGATCACCGCCGTCGCCATCGGGCTGATCGCCGGCGGCATGGTGCACGCCAGGCGGCTCGAAAGGCTGGAACTCGACGGGGTGATTTCGGTGCCCTTGCTGGACGCGACTTTCTTCGCGGAGCAGGAACCGTCGACGCGCGGCGACCCGCACGCGGCCCGGGTGGGCATGGTGGCCCTCAGGGGCACGCTGAGCGTCGCTTCGTCCCACAAGCTGGTCAGCGTAATCGGTCTGGACATCAGGGAGCACGAGGTCGTCATCTTCGACTTCTCGGACACCGTCTATATCGACGACAGCGCCGCCATGGTGATCGGCCAGCTGCTGGAGGTCGCCGCCGGATCGGGCACCGAGTGTATCGTCATGGGGCTCGGCGACGACGTGGCCGCCACCCTGCACAGCCTCGACATCCTCGGCGACGTCCCGGCCGGCCGGATCGTCGGAACGCTGGACGAGGCCCGCCAGGTCGCAAGGGAGTCGCTCGAGGTGGATGCCGCTGCCCGGGGCGGATGACGACAGCCGGCCACGACAGGCCGGTTTATTCTGTTACCTGTCTATCCGGTCTGTACCACAGCCCGCCGCCCTCCCCCGGCCCATCCCGCTCGCGGGATGGGACAGAGCGAAGAAAAAGGAGACGGCGTCCCCCTAAACCGGAAACACCAGACAGTTGTTGATCACCACCGAGTCGTACACGCACTTTCGCTCCGCGATCAACAATCTCCCGTCCACCCGCTCGAACACGTCGTAATACTTGCCGACCTGCTGGATGCGGCTCGGTTCCTCGACCAGGGTTTCGAGGAGGAGGTAGTTGGCCTCGGCGCGGATCGTCGTGCCCGCCGCCTCGTGCACCCGGACGTTGTTTATCTGCAAATTGAGGTAGCGCGGCGCGTACATCTCGGTGTTGCGCAGCGCGAAGGCGCGGTCCTTGAGCATGCCCTTGCCCTCGCAATAGACGAGGCCGAGCGGCAGGCCGGATTCGTGATTGTCGCGCGCGACAATGCAGTAGAACGCGTCGTCGGTGAAGAACTCGCACCACTGCTCGACCTCGCCGCGCTCCAGCGCGTCGGCGTAGTCGTAATGGAACTCCTCGATCTCGAGCCTGAGATCGCGAAACGCCGCGCGGTCGGCGCGCGCCTCGCGGGGCTTGTCGGCGGTCGCCGTCCCGCTCACAGCGCCATGGTCTCGCGGTAGTAGCGGTACATCGCGCGGATCGCGCGCTCGGTGATGATGGTGTCGGTCTCCTCCTCGTCGTCGCCGAGCAGCGCTAGCCCGACCCGGGGCATCGAGCGCCTCAACCCGTCCTGGACGAATTTGAGCGCCTCGTTGTCCTCGATGCCGAGGAACCCGCCGGGACCGAAGATGTTGTTCTGGCGCAGCCGGTGGCGCGTCATCTCCTCGTCGTCGGAGGCGCGGCCGAACACCGCCCAGATCATCATCAGCTCGTCCGGCCCGCGCGGCACGATGAGGCGCGTATTCAGGATGTTGGTCTGGCGCAGCGCCGTCATGTTGGGCCAGATCGTCATCGCAGCCCCCGACCACGAGGAATCGAACTCGCGGACGAAGTTGAGCACGCTCTCGTCGTTGAGCTTGAGTCCCTCGCGATAGGCGGCGATCTGCGCGCTGTCCTCCTCGCTCACGTCGGGGCGGCCCTGCGGGCGGCGCGACAAGAGCGCGCTGTGCCGCCCGATGGGATCGACCATGATGTCGGATTCGTTGCTGGTCACGAACAGCCCGAAGGTCGTGAGATAGGTGTGCAGCAGCGTCGCGTGGTAGGGGTCCTTGAGGTTCTCCTGGTAGAGCTTCCAGTTGCCCGGCAGGATGTTGCGGTGGAGCCCCAGCAGCACCTGTTCGGTGCCGTCGAAGATGATGTCGAACTGCTCGCGGATGCCGGGGCCGAGATAGTCCTCGACCGGCTCCATGTCCTCGCAGGCGGTGGCGAAGATCACGCCGCGATAGGCAGAGACCTTGAACTTCCTCAGCCCGTGCTCGGTCATGTCGAAACCGGGGGGCATACCGCCCTTGCCCTTGACCCCGCGGCGGAACGGCACCGCCACCAGGTCGCCCGCGAGGTCGTAGGTCCAGTTGTGGTAGGGGCAGACGAAGCGTTCGGTGTTGCCCCGGTACTCGCGGCAGTATTCGGCGCCGCGATGGGCGCAGCGGTTCTCGAAGACGTGGAATCCGCCCTCCATGTCCCGGGTGACCACGACCGGCACCTCGCCCACATAGGAGCGGATATAGTCGCCCGGCTTCGGCACCTCGCATTCGAGGCCGACGAAGTTCCAGTGCCGGCCGAAGAAGATGCGCTCCTGCTCGCGCTCGTAGATCCGCCGGTCGGTATAGACCCAGTCCGGCACCTGCGTTTCGTCGGCCGGCCACACCAGGTCGGCCGGCGCGGCGGCGCCGCTGCCGTTGGCGGGAAAACCGCTCGTTCCGTCCATTCCGCGTCTCCTCCTCGCGGGTCCGGGCCGAGTATCGGACGGATGGGACGGGCTCGCAAGCGCGGCGGGCGGGGCGTCTCCGCTTTGGCCCTACGCACGAGGGGTGTGAACAGGAGGGCTTAGTCGCGCCCTTCAGTTCCTCTTGGGCGGCGGTGGTGGAGGAGGCGAAGGTTTGGCGGCGCCCGGTGGTTTGGGCGATATTCCATGCTGCCCGGGCACGGTGGCGGGTTGCTGTCTCGATGGCGGGGGCGTGGGTTCCTTGGCCACGACTTGCTCCTCGTTCTACCCGGAGGATTCCGACTCTCGGGTTTACCTGTGCTGACCATTCAGGAATTCGACCATTTCGACTTCCCCGACGGGAATCAGATTGGTGGCAACCCCTTCGATAGGCTCCCTTCTGTCATCGTACAACCATTCAGCCTCCGCGAGTCTGAAATGACCCTCTTCCGGACGGCTAGGCCATTCCTCGGGCCAGCCGAGAAGGCGCCGCCGCCCGTCCATATGCAAAACGACATAGGAATCGCGATGCCGGGAGAAGGCGGAATACCATTCGGAAGGGTAGGATGTTTCCTTGGTGATACCACTTCGACGAAGAATTTTGTGCAAGGAGTCCGTGTTCGAGAAATAGGAGGCGAGCAGCCCGAGCACGACCGCGATCAGGATGGAGAGTGCGGGCTCCCATGTCTCAACCGCCCCGGCATTCCCTTCTGCGTGGGCAAGGACCAACAAGAAATACCTAGTTACGGTCTGCACGATAACAGTGAAAATCAGTGCCAGGACGATACGGTCGAAAGTTCCGGGCCTTGGATGGGAAATCAGTGCATAGAAGACGGCTGCGGCGACAAACCCTGGCAGGAGGAATGTCAAGACGCCAACGATTTCACCCGATGCCCAATCGATACCCATCGCCCTCAGCCCTGTTATTTGTTCACTAAATGTTCTTCAGCAGAATATCGATACGGCAAGGTTCGTCAAGTCTCGTTCCTTCCGGAGAAACCTTTGTGCTTTTGACCTCGGGGACGGGTCGGGTCTCTGAACCTTCTTCGCATAGATAAGCTTCAGTCGTCCCGGATGGCCTCCTGCGCCACCGCGCGGTCGTTGTAGCCGGCCAGCGCGCGCTCCATGGCCTCGACGCAGACCGGGTCGAGGTCGAAGCGGGGCTCGGGGTCGGGGTCCCAGTTTCCGTGGCGGTCCTCGCCCCTCACCAGCAGCGCGGAGCGGCGGCCGATCGCCGACCTGACACGGGCCGGGATGTAGATGAACGATATCCCCATCCGACGCCATGAACTCCGGTTGGGGTTCGAGCCGTGGATCAGGCGCTCGTGGTGGATCGAGAACTGCCCCGCGCGGAGCACCATGTCGATCGCGCCCGAGTCGTCGATCCCTTCCAGCGTCTGGCCGCGCGACAGCAAGTTGTTCTCGTCGTAGGTCTCGACATGGACCAGCTCCTCGCCGCGATGGCTGCCCGGGATGACCCGGACACAACCGCTCTCGGGAGTCGAATCGCTGAACGCGAACCAGACCGTCGCCTCCTCGTGCGGGTCGAGCCCGTAATAGGCCGAGTCCTGGTGCCAGGACACGTAGGACGGATCGCCCGCGCCCTTGAACCAGAAGGTCGACAGGTAGACCAGGATGTCCGGGCCGAGCAGGTCCTCGACCGCGTCCAGGATCGCGGGATGGCGCGCGAGCCCGACCAGCCAGGGGAACACGAGATGGCCCTTCACGCGGAGCCGCTTTGTCGCGTCCACGCCCGCCTCGCGCTCGTACTCCTCGATCCGGCGGCCGAGCGCCCGGGCCTCCTCGGCGCTCATCGCGTCGACCGGGAAGACATAGCCGTCGCGCCCGAAGGCGGCGACCTGTCCGGCGCTCAGCGCCTTGCCCATGACGGCCTCTTCACGCTCCCATGCGCAACTTCGGCACCAACCTTTTGAAAAAAGGCCGTTTTCGCTCGCGATTTTGTTGCAGCGAAACGGGTTCCAGTCAAGACCGCCCATGACATTGGCGGCGACAAGCTCAATCGGTTCGGCGTCCGGGCGCCGCCTTCGGGACGGGCATGGGGTGCCTTGTGCGCAAGGCGTGTCTCGGTCACGATCCACGGCATCGCGGGCCACGGCCGGCGGAAACCTTCAGGAGAGGATTTCGTACCGATGAAGCTGCTTACTTTCGCCGTGGCGAACGGCGCCCGCGTCGGCTGCGTGGCGCCCGAGGGGATCGTGGACCTCACCGGCGCGCTGTCGGCAACCCGTCCGGACCTGGCGGAGACCGCCGGCTCGATGCTCTCGATCGTCCGGTCGGGGATCGACATCGACGCGATCGGCACCGAAAGCCTCGACCGGCTCCGCGGCGAGAACCGGTTCGCCGGCTACGTCGTCGAGGCCCCGGGCTACCTCCCCCCGATCCTTCGCCCGCCGAAGATTCTGGCGCTGGCGCTCAACTACCAGGCACATATCGACGAGACCGATCTCGACTTCTACAACGAGCCGATCGTGTTCGAGAAATATGCCTCCTCCATGGTGGGACACGAAGGCGAAATCGAGCTTCCGCCCTTCCCGCAGAAGGTGGACGAGGAGCACGAGCTGGCGCTCGTCGTCTCTCGTCCGTGCCGCCACGTGTCCGCCGCGGAAGCCCCCGGCCACGTCTTCGGCTGGACGATTTGCAACGACGTGTCGGCGCGCGACCGGCAGCGCGAGCGGCTCAGGATGGGGCAGCCCTATTCCTACGCGAAGAACTTCGCGACATTTTGCCCGATCGGACCCTGGATCGTGACCGCGAAGGAGCTCGCCGACCCGCGCAACCTGAAGCAGGAGGTACGGATCAACGGCAAGGTCACGCGCGAGGGCAACACCAAAGACATGATCTTCGATCCGTTCGAGGTGCTGGCCTACTGCTCGGATTACACGCCCCTGGAGCCAGGCGACGTCATCTCGCTCGGCACCTATTCGGGCGAGAAGAAGATCGAGGAGGGCGACACGGTGGAGCTCGAAACCGAAGGTATCGGGGTTTTGCGCAACCGGGTCGTCGCGTCGAAAGTGCCGTGGCAATCCTTCGCCACCGGCAAGCCGACCGGCCCCATGGTCAGGAACGGATAACCGCCGCGGCCTTTCCTTTTATCGGCGAGGAGCGCGCTCCGGCGGCGGCCTCGACCGGTTCGGCGCGCCGAAGAACGAAGAACGTGTAGCCCGCCTCGTCGGAGAAGCGCCGCACGACCGCGATCTCCTTTCGAAGGCCCGCGAGGACTTGCCGAATATCGGCATCGGCGCTCCCAGCGAGCTCGGCCACGCGCGCTTCCAGCGGGGCGTAATAGGCCTCGTGCGCGTCTCTCGGCATTCGGAAGCCCCGGACGATTCGATAGCCGGCGGCCTCGGCGCGCGACCGGATCGCCGCTTCGGACGCCATGTCGGGATATTCGACCGCCCAGAACGCGCGGGCTTCCTCCGAAAGATCCCCGGCCCACCGCACGAGGTCGCTGAACGCCACGCAGCCGCCCGGACGAAGCCAGGGGCGCCACATGGCGAGCGCCCGCTCCATCCCGATTACATAGATCGACCCTTCGGCCCAGACGAGATCGACGCTCCCCCGGGCGACCTCGATCTTTTCCATGTCCCCGCGCACCGCCTGGATGCGGTCCGCAAGGCCCGCCTCGCGGGCGCGTTCGGCGATCCCCTCGACGAAGGGCGCATGGATATCGACGGCCGTGACCCGGGCATGCGGGAGCGCCCGCGCCAGGGCGAAGGCCGCGCGGCCGCGCCCCGCGCCGAGCTCGAGCACCCGTCGCACGGCATCGCGGCCCGGAACCGCGTCGAGCGCGCGCAGCGTCGCAGCGTCGTTGCCCGGGGCGCCCCGCGACAGCGGCCCGAAGACCTCGTATATGGCGTCGTCCAGGGACACGGCGCGCGACCCCGGGGCGACGACGGGTGCGGCTCGTCACACCCCCATCAGGGCGCGAAGGGCGCGGGTCAGGCGTCCGTCCGGATCCTGGTAGTCGAAGACGATGTCGAAATGGTTGGTCTCCGCCATGTCGATATAGGTCGCATCGAACCCGGCCGCGCGCCAGGCGGCCGCGTAGTCGTCGGTCTGGCGCTTGAACTCCGAGGTCTCGTTGCCGCCGTAGGAGACGATAAGCGGGCAGCCCTTCTCCGGCAGATGGTGGATCGGACTGTTCCGCCGCGCCGCCGCCTCGTCGAGCTTCGCCCATTCGTTGACCTCGGAGAGGCGGATGGGCTCGAGGTCGAAGATGCCGGACAGCGCGCAGGCGCCCTTGACGATGTCCTCGGGCACGCCGAACTCCGCGTGCCATCCACCCGCGATCATGGCGCCCGTCAGATGTCCGCCGGCCGAGCTGCCGGTCACGAAGATCCGCTCGGGATCGGCGCCGAACGAGGCGGCGTTGGCGTGGGTCCAGGCGAGCGCGCGGCGGCATTGCGCGACGATGGTATCGAGGCTCGCCTCCGGCGCGAGGCTGTAATTGACCGTCACCACGGCGGCGCCGAGCCCGACGAAGCACTCGGCCATGAAGGCGCTCTCCTTCTGGCTCAGCATCCGCCAGTAGCCGCCGTGGATGAAGACCAGAACGGGCGCGCCGCCGCCCGCCGGGAAGATGTCGACCACCTCGTCGACGCTGTCGCCGTAACGCACATCTTCCCGGCACTCGAGGGCCTCGCGCGCCCGCGCGCTGTCGGTCGCGTAGCGCCCCACCGCCTCCTCGAATACCTCCAGCGGCACGGTGCCGCGAGCCCGGTATTCGTTGTCGAGCGTTTCCTGGTCGAAGCCGCGATAAACCGTCATTCCCGTTACCCTTCCGTAATTCGCCGCGGCGCGACCGGATCGCGCGGTATCCCGAGCAGGTCCGCGGTCCGGTCCATCGCCCGGTCGAGACGTCCGAGCAGCACGATCTCGCGATGGGCGTACCACGCCATGGCTATGGTGAACGCGCCGGCGAAGAACACGTCGCTCAGGAAATGCGCGCCCACCAGCATGCGGAACGCCCCCACGATCGAGCCGAACCCGACCGCCGCCCAGAATACCCGCCGCCGCCAGCGCGGCGCCACGAGAAACGCGAACGCGGCGAAGGCGAAGCCGTAGCTCGCCTCGCCGGAGACGAAGGAGCAGTTCGTCTCGCACTGATCGGCGATGACCAGAGGCGGGGTGAAGGTCTTCTCGCCGCCGAACTCGACGATCGCGCGCGGCCGGGCGCGGTCCCAGTGGTCCTTGAACACGTGGTTGACGATCAGTCCGGGCCCGAGAAGCGAGAAAACGACGAGGAAGCAGATCGAGCGCCGCGTGAGGCCGAACAAATAGCGGCCCCAGAGATGCCGCGCGGCGATCGAGAGCAACAGGCCGGCGAACACGACATAGCCGACCCGGATGAATCCCTTGCGGATCGCCTGGACGTCGGGATCGCGCGCCGCCGGGAACCCGCTGCCCGGATCGTGGAACAGGCCGGCGAAGAACAGGTCGATCGACGGAAACCGGTAGAGGACCGCGCCCGCGATCGCCGAGATCGCGCAGAAGACCAGCAGGTTCCGCCGTCCGGCCGTTCCGGATTCGCGATGTGTCGCGGTGTCATCCATCGGCGCTTGCCGCCTCCCGGGCGAGGCAGGTTATCGCCGCCCGCCTCCGATTGCATCAACCCCGCCCCCGCCTAATATGGGCGGCCGTTCGGGGAGGGAAGAGTGTCCGGGAATCGCCTTCTTGCCGTGGTGTGTGCTCTGGTGGCCGCTATCGCGACGGCCGCGCCGGGGCCGGCGCGCGCCGACAAGGCGGCGACCGGGATCATGCTGGGCGGCGCGGCGTTCCTCGCCTACGGCCTCGCCATGGGCCCGCCCCAGGACAAGGAACCCGACATGCTGACCGTCGGCTCCGGCGTGTTCGACGCCGTGGACGGGGAAGACACGGCGGGGCTGTTCCGGATCGAGTACCGGCCGGAGCTCCTCGGGCTGCGCACGGGGCCGCTGTTCGGGATGACCGGGACGACCGACGGCGGCATCCTCGGTTATGGCGGGGTGCGCCACGACATCCTGTTCGCCGGACGCCTGCTGGTCTCGCTGAACCTCTCGCTCGCCGCCTATCCCGTCGAGGGGAGCGGCAAGGATCTCGGCAGCGCGGTCCAGTTCCGCTCCGGCTTCGACGTGCATTACAAGCTGGACGATGGGTCGAGGATCGGGGCCTCGTTCCACCACATCTCGCACGCGGAGGCGTTCGACGACTTCAACCCCGGCACCGAGACGCTCGCGCTGACCTACACGATCCCGATCGGGCGGCTCTAGCTCCCCCCGCCGAGGAAGTCGGGGCGACGCTTTTCCTTCAGGCTGGCCACGCCCTCCTTGACCTCGGGACCGCCGAAGCCGAGGAATTCGAGCGCCAGCGAGGCATCGAAGGTCGGCCCGGCCATCCTGAGCCAGTTGTTGAGCGTGTACTTGGTCCAGCGGATCGCGCTCGGCGCGCCGCGGGCGAGCTTGCGGGCGACCTCGTGGGCGGTATCCAGCACCGCTTCGTCGTCGACGGCGAGCGAAACCAGGCCGATCCGCTCCGCCTCCTCGCCGCTCACCGGCTCGCAGAGAAGCAGGTAGTATTTCGCCTTGGCCATGCCGCAGAGCAGCGGCCAGACGATCGCCGCGTGATCGCCCGCCGCGACGCCGAGCCTGGTGTGGCCGTCGATCAGCCGCGCCGTCTTCGCCGCCACCGAAATGTCGGCGAGCAGCGCGCAGACCAGCCCCGCCCCCACCGCCGGACCCCTGATCGCCGAGACCACCGGGGTCGAGCATTCGACCATGCCGTAGACCATGTCCCTGGCCTCGTGCCAGACGCGGATCCGGGTCTCGTAGTCGAGCGTCATCTCTTCCACCAGGTCGAGGTCGCCGCCGGCCGAGAACGCTTCGCCCGCGCCCCGGATCACCGCCACCCGGGTTTCCGGGTCCTTGTCGACATCGCCCCACACCCTGGAAAGCTCGGCGTGCATCGCCGCGTCTGCGGCGTTCAGGCGCGACGGGTTGTTGAGGACGATTTCGAGGATCCCGGGTTCCGGGCGGGAAAATTCGAGACGCTCGTAGCTGGCAAATCTGTCGGACATGGGTATCGGCCGCTCCCGTTCGGCGTGGGTCTGGACGCTCCGGCGAAGCTACCCTAGAACGGCGCCCGACGACAAAGGACGGAGACGGGGATGGCCCTCAAGCTGAACTTCGCCTGCGGGAACTACGACCGCATGGACGCGCTCAAGTCGGGCGAGGTCGCGCCGGAGGGGATCGACCTCGAATTCCTCGGAATCGACGCGCCGCGCGAGATCTTCGACCGGATGATGGGCGAGGACGCCTTCGACGTCTCGGAGCTGTCCTCGTCGGAGTTCATCTCGATGACGGCGGCCGGCGACCGCCGCTTCGTCGCGATCCCGGTATTCCCGTCGAAAGCGTTCCGCCACGGCTTCTTCTGCATCAATCGCAACGCCGGCATCGCAAGCCCGAAGGACCTCGAGGGAAAGCGCATCGGCGTGCCCCTCTACACCCAGACCGCGGCCGTGTGGTGCCGCGGCCACCTCGCCGAGGATTACGGCGTGGACCTGTCGACGGTCGAATGGGTCCAGGGCGCGGTCGAGAAGGTCGGCACCCACGGCACGCCGTCCGCGCCCGCCCTGCTAAAGCCCGCGCGGGTCGTGCAAAACGAGACCGGGCGCTCTCTGAGCGACATGCTGGCCGACGGCGAGATCGACGCGCTGCTCGGTTCCAGACTGCCGGAATCGCTCCGCACCCACACCGACGTGGTCCGCCTGTTCCCCGATTTCCGCGAGGTCGAGAAGGAGCTCTACCGCACGCGGCGGATCCACCCGATCATGCACCTCGTGGCGATCAAGCGGGAAATCCATGAGGAGTGTCCCTGGATCGCCAAGTCCCTCTACGACGTCTTCGAGGCGTCGAAGACGCTGGCGCTGGAACGCATGCGGATCTCCGCCGCCCAGCGCTACATGCTCCCCTTCCTGGTCTCCGACCTCGAGGAGATCGACGAGATCTTCGACGACGGCGATCCCTGGCCCTACGGCGTCGAGCCCAACCGGGCGACGCTGGAGGCGCTGGTGCGCTATCTACACGATCAGGACTTCATCGCCGAGGCGATGCCGATCGAGAGTCTGTTCGTGTCGGTGGAGGGCTGAGGGCGCGTCCCTCGACCGGGGCTTGTATCGATAACTTGACGAGCAGGACGCCGACAGGCGTTCCGGGAAACGCCGGAGCGCATCCAGTTGGCCGAATGCGTTCGATCACGGACATCCTCCCGGTCGGCGGCGCCCCCGACGCTGCGGGGCTGGAACTGCGCCATTCGATCGCCGCAACAAGATTCGGAATGACGAGTCCCGCATCGGCCTGCAATCGTGACGCCGCGACCGTAGCCGCCGTCGGGCCGGGACTTGCCGGGATTTTGCATGCAGGAACCCAAGACCATGAACCGCACGGAGTGGGGTCTCCTGATCCTGCTTTCCGTCCTGTGGGGCGGTGCCTTCTTCTGCGTCGGCGTCGCGGTCGACGAACTCCCGCCGCTGACGGTGGTTCTGGCTCGTGTCGGCATCGCCGCGATGGCGCTCCTGGCGCTATCATGGTTTCTCGGCCACGCGCTTCCGCGCGGCATCTCCGCCTGGACGCCCTTCCTGGTCATGGGCCTGCTCAACAACGTGCTGCCGTTCAGTCTCCTGAATGCCGGGCAGACCATGGTCAGCGTGGGGTTGGCATCCATCATGAACGCCATGACGCCGTTGTTTACCGCCCTGGTGATGGCGTCGTTCCGGGAGGAGAGGCTGTCGGCGTATCGGGTGATCGGCGTCCTTCTGGGAATCGTCGGCGTGGCGGTTATCGCGCGCCCGGACGCGCTTTCGGAAGATGCGAGGCTCGTGGGGATCGGCCTCTGCCTCTCCGCCGCGCTGAGCTACGGGTTTGCCGCGCTCTGGGGCCGCCGTCATCTGGCCGACGTTGCGCCGCTCGACTCCGCGACCTGCCAGCTGGTGTCGTCGACCCTCGTCATCGCGGTCGCCGTCGCCGTCGTCGATCGGCCATGGACACTGCCGATGCCGGGGGTTGGGATCTGGCTCGCCCTGGGCGCGCTGGCCTTGTTGGGAACCGCGCTCGCCTACATCGTTTTCTTTGAGGTTCTCGTTCGCGCCGGGGGTAGCAACGTCATGCTGGTCACACTGCTGATGCCGGTGACCGCGCTGCTGCTCGGGAACCTGTTCCTCTCCGAGCCGATCCTCGCGTTCGAGATTACCGGGGCCGCGGTCATCGGGCTGGGTTTGCTGTTCATCGACGGCAGGGTTCCTCGCAGGGTAGCCCGCCTTATCGCTGCTCGGCCGGTTGCCCGGCGGCGGCGATGAACTCGCGTCGAATGTGGCGTCGGCTCCGCTTCAACCCGAACCCGGGATGCTCTAGTTTGCCCGCCCGACGAGACCTGTTTGAGCCAAGGAGCCGCCGCCATGACCGAAGCCTTCATCTGCGATGCCGTGAGGACCCCGATCGGCCGTTACGGCGGAGCGTTGAGCGCGGTGCGCACGGACGACCTCGGCGCGGTGCCGATCGCGGCGCTGATCGAGCGCAACGGGCAGGTCGACTGGGAAGAGGTCGACGACGTCTATTACGGCAACGCCAACCAGGCGGGCGAGGACAACCGCAACGTTGCCCGCATGGCGGGGCTGCTGGCCGGGCTTCCGGTCGGGGTCGGCGGGGCGACCGTCAACCGGCTTTGCGGCTCGGGGCTGGAGGCGGTCTCCCAGGCCGGGCGCATGATCCGCACCGGCGAGGCCGGTCTCGCCATCGCCGGCGGGGTCGAGAGCATGTCGCGCGCGCCCTTCGTGATGGGGAAGGCCGAGCAGCCGTTCTCGCGTAAGGCGGAGATTTACGACACCACCATCGGGTGGCGCTTCGTCAACCCGAAGATGGAGGAAGCCTACGGGGTCGACGCGATGGGCGAGACCGCGGAGAACCTTGCCGAGGAACGCCAGATCACCCGCGAGGACCAGGACAGGTTCGCGCTCTGGAGCCAGCAAAAGGCCAAAGACGCGCAGGACACCAACCGGCTGGAGGCGGAAATCGTTCCCGTGACAATCCCCAGGCGGCGCGGCGACCCCATCGTCGTCTCGGTCGACGAGCATCCGAGGGGCGACACCACGCTTGAGACGCTGGCGAAGCTGCGCCCGGCGTTCCGCAAGGACGGCACGGTGACCGCCGGCAACTCGTCGGGAGTCAACGACGGCGCGGCGGCGCTGATCGTGGCCGACGAGGAGGCGGCCAAGCGACACGGGCTGACGCCGAGAGCGCGCATCGTCGGCGCGACGACCGCTGGAGTGCCGCCCCGGATCATGGGGATCGGCCCGGCGCCGGCGACCCGCAAGGTCATGGAGATGACCGGCCTGTCGCTCGACGACATCGACGTGATCGAACTCAACGAGGCCTTCGCCGCGCAGTCGCTCGCGGTGACGCGCGAGCTCGGCATCGCGGACGACGACGAGCGGGTCAACCCCAACGGCGGCGCGATCGCGCTCGGCCATCCCCTGGGGTGCAGCGGGGCGCGGCTCGCCACGACGGCGCTCTACGAGCTCGAACGTCGCGAGGCACGCTACGCCCTTTGCACCATGTGCATCGGCGTCGGCCAGGGCATCGCCATGGTGATGGAGCGGGTCTGAGCCTGCCGGGGCTTTCGCCGGATTCCGTTCGGCGGCACAATGGGTCCGCCAACCGCTCCGGGAGGGCCGCCATGCCCAAGATCCTGACGCAGGCCGAAGTGGACGGGTTCTGGACCGAGGGCTACTGCTTTCCCTTCGACTGCCTGACGACACGGGAGGCGGCGGAAGCGCGGGCCAGGCTGGAGGCGTTCGAGGCCGAGATCGACGACGACATCCAGAAACACCTGCGGGTCAAGGTCCATCTCGGCTTCATGTGGCTCTGGGAACTCGCCCACCATCCGAAGATCCTCGATGCCGTCGAGGACCTGATCGGGCCCAACATCCTGCTCTATCTGTCGACGCTGTGGTTCAAGAACGCGGGCGACGGCAAGCGCGTCTCCTGGCACCAGGATTCGGCCTATTACGGGTTGGAGCCGCACGACGTGGTGACGCTCTGGCTCGGCTTTACCGATTCCAACGTGGGAAACGGCTGCGTGCAGATCATCCCCGGCACCCACAAGGAGCCGGACTACGTCCATGTCGAGACCTACGCGGAGGACAATTTGCTCGCGCGCGGCCAGACGATCGAGGACATCGACGAATCGAAGGCGGTGAAGCTCGAGCTCAAGGCGGGGCAGTTCTCGCTCCACCACGAGCGGCTGGTGCACGGCTCGGCGCCCAACCTGTCGAACGACCGCCGGCTCGGCATGTCATTTACCTACCTGCCGACCTATGTGCGCTGCAACCTGCCCAACCGGACGGCGGTGCTGTGCCGCGGCGTCGACGAATACAACTATTGGCATCGCGATCCCGAGCCGCGCCAGGACCGGGATCCGGTCTGTTGGGAGGCGATCCGGTTCTGGATCGACGGCTACGCCGACCCCAACGTCACCCAGGAAGCGCTCGTCACCCGCTGAGCGCGTCGAGGTCGGCAAGCACCCGGTCCGGGTGGTCGGCCGGCTTCACCGTGGCGTAGGACCGGGCGACTCTCCCGTCAGGCCCGATGAGGACCGACCGGCGCGGGGTCCTGGCGTCCTCGGCGCTCGCCACGCCGTAAGCGATGCTGGCCGCCTTGTCCGTATCGCTCAGCAGGTCGTAGGGAAATCCCTGCTTTTCCCTGAACTTCCCGTTCGCCTCGGTCGAGTCGAAGCTGACCCCGAGAATGACGGCGTTCCTGTCGGCAAAGTCTTGGATTCGATCACGGAATCCCTGGCCTTCCGTGGTTCACCCGGGGGTGGAGGCCTTCGGGTACCACCAGAGCAGCACGTAACGGCCGGCGAAATCGTCGAGGCTTACCGTCATGCCGTCCTGGTTCGGCATGGAGAACAACGGCGCGTCGGCGCCGGCTTCGATCAAACCCGTGTCCCTCCCCGCTGCTTGTCCACCTGCCCCACCGGGCGGGCGCAGGGTAGGGCGAATCGGCGGTCGGCGAAACCGCCGGTGTTTCGCGAATTCGGCCGACCCGGGTACCATTGCCGCAAGACCCTTGCGCAGGAGATTGGCTATGGCGAGCGGCGTCCGCACCATCGAGACCACCGATGTCGTCTATCTGGACCACGGCGGCAAGCCGCTCACGATGCGGCTGTTCTTTCCCGACGGGGACGGGCCGTTTCCGGCGGTGATCGACCTCCACGGCGGCGCCTGGAACCGGGGCGACCTCACCACCTGCCGGGATCGCGACGAAGCGCTGGCGGAGGCCGGGCTGGTCGCCGCAGCGATCGATTTCCGCCACGCCGGCGACGGCTATCCGACCTCGCTGGCCGACATCAACTACGCCGTCCGTTGGCTCAAGGCCCATGCCGGCGAGTACCGCGTGGACGCGAACCGCGTCGGCCTGTCAGGCCAGTCGAGCGGCGGCCACCTCGCGATGCTGGCGGCGATGCGGCCGGACGATCCGCGCTACGCCGCGATCCCGCTCGACGGCGTTTCGGGGGAGTTCGACGCCCGGGTGCGCTGCGTCGGCATGTCCTGGCCGGTGATCAACCCGCTGTCCCGCTACCGCCACGCCCGGCGGGCGCAGGCGCGCGCGGAGCCGCCCGGCTGGGTAGCGGAGATCCCCGAATGCCACGACCGCTACTGGGCCACCGAGGAAGCGATGGCGGAGGGCAATCCGACGCTCGCGCTCGAACGCGGCGAGGCGGTGGAGACCCCGCCCGCGCTCTGGGTGCAGGGCAAGCCGGACGAGGTGCACGACTACCGCGACCTCGACAGCGATGTCGACGTGAACGAGCCGGAACGCTTCGCGCGAAACTACCGCGCGGCGGGCGGCGAGATCGA
>JAJEHI010000008.1 GCA_022823775.1 Defluviicoccus sp.
TACGATCCGATCTCGGCGCGTATCGCCGAGGATCTCGGTTTCGAGGTGGGCATGTTCGCGGGCTCCATCGCGTCGATGACGGTGCTCGGCGCGCCCGACCTGATCGTCCTCTCGCTGACCGAATTCGCCGGTCAGGCCTACCGGATCTGCCGGGCCGGCAATCTCGCGCTGATGTGCGATGCCGATCACGGCTACGGCAATGCGCTCAACGTGATGCGCACCGTCGAGGAGCTGGAGGCCGCCGGCGTCGCCGCGTTCACCATCGAGGACACTGAGCTTCCCCCGCCCTACGGCGCCGACGGACCGCGCCTGCTCCCGCTCGACGAGGGCGTGGGCAAGATGAAGGCCGCGCTCGCCGCACGGCGCGATCCGAGGCTCGCGATAATCGGCCGGACCAGCGCCGCCACCATCGCGGACATGGACGATGCGATGCGCCGCATCGCGGCCTACGAGGCGGCCGGCGTCGACGCGGTGTTCCTCACCGGTATCAGGACGCGGGACCAGGTGGAGACCGTCGCCGGGACGGCGGGTATCCCCGTCATTCTCGGCGCGGCGGGGCCGGAGATCCAGGATCTCGACTATCTGGCGCAACACGGCATCCGCATTTGCCTGCAGGGGCATCAGCCCTTCATGGCCGCGGTCGAAGCCGTCCACGCGACCCTGAAGGCGCTGCGCGAAGGGATGTCGCCGGCCGATCTCGAGGGCGTCGCGTCGCCCGAGCTGATGCAGCGGGTTACTCGGGACGGCGATTACCGGCGCTGGATGAAGGACTATCTCGGCGGATGACCGCGCGGCGTCATGCCGAGATCGCAGGCGCCGGCTTCGCCGGGCTGGTCGCAGCCGTGGCGCTTGCGGATCGCGGCTGGACGGTCCGCGTGCATGAGCGCGCCGACGCGTTGCGCGCGTTCGGGGCCGGTATCTTCATCTGGGAGAACGGGCTCCGGGTGCTGAAGGCGATCGGCGCCTACGACGACGTGGTCGCCGGCTCGCATGACGGCGAGGTCTACGAGGTCCGCGACCGCGACCGTGTGGTGGCGGAGACCGCGTTCCACGCCGGCATGGGCAGCCGGATGCTGACCATGACGCGCCAGACTCTCTACGCCGCGATCCTCGACTGGGCGGAGCGCCGGGACATCGAGATCCTCACCCGCTCCGAGGTCGTGGGCGCGGAGCCCGAGGGCGTGTTGCTGACCGCGGGCGGCGGGCGGTACGCGGCCGACCTCGTGGTCGGCGCCGACGGGGTGCATTCGCGGGTGCGCGACTCTCTGGGGCTGCAGAAGGAGCGGAACACCGGCACGCTCGGACTCGTGCGCGTGCTCGCCCCGCGCTGTCTCGACGAGCTCGGCCCCGGAAGATGGGATCGGGTGATCGACTTCTGGAACCTGCCGCACCGTTCGCTCCGCATCCTCTACGTGCCGTGCAACGGCGACGACCTCTATCTCGCGATGATGGCGCCGGTCGAGGATGTGGAGGCGACCGCGGTTCCCGTCCGCACCGATATCTGGGTGCCGGCGTTTCCCCAGCTCGAGCCCGCCATCCGCCGAGTCTCGGCCGAGGGGCGCTACGACGCCTACGAGACCGGGAAGCTCACGCGCTGGTCTTCCGGCCGGGTCGCGATCGTGGGCGATTCCGCGCACGCCATGGTGCCCTCGCTCGGGCAGGGGGCCGGGCTCGCCATGGCCAACGCGCTCGGCCTTGCCGTCGCGCTCGACGAAATCTCCGACGTGCCGGACGCGCTCGCCCGGTGGGAAGAGCGCGAGCGGCCGCTCACCGAATACACCCAGGACATGTCGGCGAAAGTCGCCCGCGATCGGCTGGGCACGGCCGGACGGATATGGTCGGACGGCACCATCCGGACCGCGCTCAGCGTGCCCACGGGAACCGAACATCTGCCGCCCGTGCCTGAAGAGGAGGACATTCATGCGCCGCTATGACGCGCTCGAAGCGGTCGCGCCCAGGGTCGGCGACGCGCTGGTCGTGACCAACCTCGCCAACACGGCGACCGAATGGCGAACGCTGCGCCCGCATGACGGCAATCTCTATTTCGTCGGCATGGGGATGGTGACGCCCTACGCGCTCGGGCTCGCGCTCGCCCTGCCGCACCGGCGCGTGCTCGCCTTCGACGGCGACGGCGGGATCCTGTTCGAGATGAGCGTCCTCGGCACGCTCGCCCAGACCGCTCCGAACAACCTCTGTGTCGTCGTGCTCGACAACGAGGGCTATGTCTCCACCGGCAAATGGCGGTCGATCGCCTCGCTCTCGGCCGGGCCCGTGGATATCGCGGGTGTCGCGCGCGCCTCCGGCCTCGCCAACGTGTTCGAGGTGCGGACGGTCGAGGAGTTCGAGGCCCAGGTCGCGGCGGGGCTTGAGCGCGAGGACGGTCCCACCGTAATCGTCGCAAAGACCAGCCCCGAGCAGGCCTTCGTCGGCACCTCGCCCGGCGACGGCAAGGAGAACAAGTACAGCTTCGTCCGCCATATCGAGGCGCTGGAGGGCAAGGCGATCCTCAAGCCGTCCGCGCGCGAGCACGGCGAGCCGCCGAAGCCCGATCCCGAGTTCAGCCCGGTCGGCGAGGACGATCCGTTCGGCGAGGTGCTGTTCGACGGGCTGCGCGAGAATTTCGTCGATTTCGTGATCGGCCTGCCCTGCAGCGGCTTCGCGCACACACTGCAGCGCTGCATGGACGACCAGTCGATGCACTACGTCGCCGTCGCCAACGAGGGCACCGGAATCGGAATCTGCGCCGGCGCCTGGCTCGGCGGCAAGACACCCGCGGCCGTGGTGGAGAATTTCGGCGTCTACGCCGCGACTTACCAGCTCATGCGCGGCCACTACACTTTCGGAATTCCAACGCTGCTGATGACCGAGTACCGGGGCGACGCCGGTGAGACCGAGTTCTTCGGCGACTCCGGCGACATGACGGAGCCGCTGCTTAAGGCCGCCCGGATCAACTACCGCGTGGTGCGCGACATCCACGAGCTCAAGCCGGCGATCCGGGACGGTCTCAGGTGGATGAATTTCGGGCTCCGGCCCTACGCCGTGCTGCCCGGCTTCGACCTGTCCCGTCCGAAGCCGCCGAAATCCCAGGGGACCGCCGCATGATCTTCGAATGCCGCCGCTACACCCTCCAGCCCGGGCGGACGGGAGACTTCATCGATCTCCAGCACCGGCGGGGCTTCGATGGGCCGAATGCAGGCTTCATCTCGCGGGTGATCGGCTATTTCGAGACCGTTACCGGCACGCCGGAGCAGATCGTGCACCTCTACCGCTACGACAGTTACGAGGACTGGATCGAGAAGCTGCACGGGCTCTATGCGATCCCAGAGCTCGCCTTCTACTTCACCGAGGCGCGCGCGATGGTCGACCGTCAGGAGACCGACTTCTTCCAGGCCGCCCCCGTCGCCGATCTCTGCCCGCTGTGGCACGGCGAGACCGACTGGCTGCCCGGCTCCGGTAAGGAGCGCTGGGACCTGCGCGAAATGCCAGACCTCGTGGTCGAGGAAACGCTGGAGGCGTTCAGGCCCGGCGGGCTGCCCGCCTACTGGCAGGCGATGGAAGACTGCGGGCTGGAGGCCACCGCCCCGCTTCGTCGGGACACGATCGCCACCTGGTGGTCGATGACCGGCCGGCTTCATGTCGCCGCGTCTTACCGGTTGTTCTCCTCGGTCGCCGACCGCGACGAATGCCGGCAAGAGGCAAACGGATCGGCGGCAATGGCCGCGTTCAACGAGGTGCTGAGACCGATTCTCCGCGAACGCACCACGACGCTGTTGCGCCCCGTTCGGGTGCCGCAGATGAGCCCCCTGTTCCGGCTCGGCTGAGGCCGAATTCGGGTGGACCGGCCCTTCGATACGCGGCTTCGCCGCTACTCAGGGTGAGGCATTGGTTGTAGGCGGTAAACAACTTCCCTCATCCCGAGTAGGCGCGTCAGCGCCGTATCGAGGGACGCGACCGTTCGGCCGCTATACCCCCGCACCGCGGCACCCCCCGACCCACTCCGCGACCGACAGCAGCAGGTCGTCCGCGCCCTGCCGGGAGACGAGCTGGATGCCGACCGGCATGCCGTTGGGGCCGCGATGGGCGGGAAGCGTAATCGCCGGGACGTGCAGCATCGTCCACAGCGACTGGAAGGCGGGATCGCCGGCATAGTCGAGCCCGAGCGGCGCTTCCCCGTTGACGGCGGGTGCAAGCAGCGCATCCCGGTCTTCGAACACCGCGTCGAGCAGGCGGCGGCATTGCTCCGTCGCCGCCAGCGCCGCCCGGTAATCGGCATCCGGGATCGCGAAACCGTTGGCCACCGTCCTTTGCATCGCCGGGCTCAACCGGTCCCGGTCGGTACGCCATTCATGCGCCATCGCACGGGCGCGCTCGTAGTCGTTGATCGCCTGCCGCGCATCGGCGAGCGCGGCGAAGGCCGCGGGTAGTTCGACCTCGTCCACGAGCGTGCCGGCCTGCCGGATCACGTCGGCCGCGCCCTCGATCGCGGCGACGGTTTCCGGCTCCGCCAGATGCCAAAGAT
The DNA here is from genome assembly GCA_022823775.1 of Defluviicoccus sp. Lineage (GTDB taxonomy): Bacteria > Pseudomonadota > Alphaproteobacteria > MPNO01 > MPNO01 > MPNO01. The sequence goes on from JAJEHI010000008.1 coordinate 4,520, forward strand.
GGGTGCGGCACACACCGACTCGCGGTGGCCGCCCAAGCCGCGCGATCCGGCCGGGCTCCCGGCCGGTGAGCACGTCGCGGACCAGCGCTATGTCCTCCAGGTTGCGCGCGTGCAGGCCGATGGTATCCAGGCTCTCCGCGGCGAACTTGATGCCGGCGCGGTTGAAGGTGCCGAAGGTGGGCTTGAATCCGACGATCCCGCAATAGGACGACGGGCGCAGCACCGAACCGCCGGTCTGGGTGCCGAGCGCGACCGGGACCATGCCGTCCGCGACCCCCGCCGCCGAGCCCTGCGACGACCCGCCCGGGGTCCGGGCCGCATCGTGCGGGTTGGCGGTGGCGCCTGGATGGGTGCCGGCGAACTCGGCGGTGACGGTCTTGCCGAGGATCACCGCGCCGGACGCCCGCAGGATGGCCACCGCCGCCGCGTCCGACGCCGGCCGGTGGCCCGCATAGATCGGAGAGCCCATCTCCGTCGGCATGTCGGCGGTGTCGAAAATGTCCTTGATGCCCACCGGCACGCCGTGGAGCGGGCCCACGGGTTTCGCGGCGGCATCGCAGGCGCGCGCCTGGGCGAGAGCGAGATCGGGGTCGAGGAAGGCCCAGGCCCTGACCGTGGCCTCGCGTTCGGCGATACGCGCGAGGCAGGCGCCGACCACGGCCTCCGAGGTCGTGCGGCCTTCCGCGATCGCGCGCGCGGCCTCGGCGGCGCCGGGTGTCACCTGTCGCGGAACGCGTCCATCAGCGGCTTCTGCTGGCCGCCGTCGATCTCGATCATCGTGCCGTTGACGAAATGCGCGAGCGGCGAGGCGAGATAGGTGACGAGGTTGGCGACCTCGTCGCACTCCGCGATGCGCCCGAGCGGAATGGCGCGCGGGGCGAGCTGATCGGCCTCCTCGTAAGGGATCTTCATGTCGCGCGACATCGCTTGGACCAGCCCGTCCCAGCGCTCGGTCCTGACCGGGCCGGGGTTGACCGCGCAGACCGTGATGTTCTCGCGCCCGTACTGGGCCGCGATCGAGATCGTGAAATTCTGGCCGGCGGCGTTAGCGGCGCCCGGCGCGACCTCCCAGTATGAGTGCTTGACGCCGTCGTTGCCGATCAGGTTGACGATGCGCCCGCCGCCCTGCTTGCGCATATGCGGGACCGCGTAGCGGGTGCAGCGCACATAGCCCATGAACTTGAGCCCGAGCGCTGCCTCCCAGTCCTCCTCCGAGAGCCCTTCGAGCACGCCGCCCGGCGCGGCGCCCGCGTTGTTGACCAGGATGTCGAGCCGGCCGAAATGCTCCACGGTGCCGTCGATGAACGCCTTCGCATCCTCCGGTTTGGTGAGGTCGGCGGCGATGGAATGGATTTCCTGGCCGGTTCGCTGCTGGATCGCCGCCGCGGCGTTGTCGAGCCGTTGCTTGTCGCGCGCGCAGATCGCGACCTTGCAGCCCTCCGTCGCGAGGCTTTCCGCGATCGCCCGGCCGATGCCGATGCTGCCGCCGGTCACCGCCGCGATCTTGCCGTCCAGTTGAAGGTCCATATCCGTCTCCTTGCCGCCGCTTGCCACGCCCGATGTTTGCGCGCGAATTTCCTCGCCCCTACCCTAGCGCCGCGCGGCGAAGATGCAAAACCGGCGGGTCGTATGGAGGAGAGGATGATCGGGCGCGCGCTGAGGCGGCGCGAGGACAGGCGGTTCCTGCGCGGAACCGGCCGTTTCGTCGACGATTTCGTCCCGCCCGGCACCGCGCATATGGCGATCCTCAGAAGCCCCTTCGCCCATGCGCGCATCCGCTCGGTCGACCTTGGCGCGGCGCGTGCCGCGCCCGGGGCGATCGATGCGTTCTGCGGCGCCGACCTCGACCGCCCGCTGCCGCAAATCCCCTTCAGGCTCGCCGGACTCTCGGGCTTCGACCGCTTTCTGCAGCAGCCAATCGCCACTTCCAAGGCGCGTTTCGCCGGCGAGCCCGTCGCCGTCGTCGTCGCGTCCGACCGCTACGCCGCAGAGGACGCGCTCGCGGCGATCGAGGTCGACTACGACCCGCTGCCGCCGGTGGTCGATCCGGAGACCGCGGCGGAGGCCGAAACTCTCGTCCACGAGGACGCCGGCGACAACGTGGCAATCCGCTACACCGTCGGCCGCGGCGACGCCGAGGTCGCCTTCGCCGCCGCGCCCTATCGCCGGAAAGAACGGTTCAGGACCCATCGCCAGACCGCCCTGCCGCTCGAAACCCGGGGGCTCATCGCCGATTTCTCCGACGGGGAGAGCCTGAGACTGTGGGGTGCCGCCAAGGTCACCTACTTCAACAAGCAGGCGCTGGTCCGGGCCTTCGGGTTGCCCGAGGCTGCGGTCGAGCTGATCCAGCTCGATGTCGGCGGCGGCTTCGGCGTGCGGGGCGAGCTTTACCCCGAGGACTATCTGGTCCCCATCGCGAGCCGCCGCGTGGGCCGCCCCGTCAAGTGGACCGAGGACCGGCGGGAGCATCTGACGGCGGCGAACCATTCGCGCGACATTGTCTGCACGCTGGAGATCGCGGCCGAGCGGGACGGCACGATCCTCGCCTTGCGCGGCCGGACGGTCGCCGACCTCGGCGCCTATGCGCGGACCAACGGCGGTATCGTGCCGGTGCGGACGGTGCAGTTCCTCCCCGGGCCCTATCGCATTCCGAACTTTTCCTGCGAAGCCGAGATCGTGGTCACCAACCGCACGCCGACGGGCACCTATCGCGGGCCGGGCCGTTTCGAGGCCAATTTTTTCCGCGAGCGGCTGATCGACCTGATGGCGGCGGATCTCGGGCTCGACCCGGCGGAGGTGCGGCTCGCCAACCTGCTCGGCCCCGACGAGCTTCCCTTCGACATCGGCGAGCTGGTTCCCGGCGACGGCGGGATGGCCTATTCCGACGGCGACTATCCGGCCGCGCTGCGCCGGCTCCTCGACGAGGCCGGCTACGAGGACTGGCGCGGACGCCAGGGGGAGACCGGCGCCGACGGCCGTCGTCACGGTCTCGGGATCGCCTGTTTCGTGGAGAGCAGCGCCGCGGGGCCGCCCGAGCATGCGCGTATCGGCGCGGACGAGAGCGGACGGATCGAGGTTCGGGTCGGATCGTCCTCCTTCGGCCAGGGGGTGGAGACCGGGATGATCCAGATCGCGGCCGAAGCGCTCGGCATCGCGCCCGACGCGATCGACGTCCGTCACGGCACCACCAGCCTGCTGCCCGACGGCAGCGGCAGCTATCACAGCCGCACCACGGTGATGGCGGGCAACGCGGTCGCCGAAGCCGGCGCCGCCTTCCGCGAGCGCTGCATCGCGCTCGCCGCGCTCCGCTGGAACGCCGAGCCGGAAAGCCTCGCCTGGCGCGAAGGCGGCGTCGAAAAATCCGATGGCACGACCATCTCCGTCGCGGCGCTCGCGGCCTTTGCGCGATCCCGCGGCGAGTCGCTCGAAGCCGCCGGCCGGTTCGACAACCGGGGAAGGGTCGCCTGGAGCTCCGGCGCGCATGCCGCGCATGTCGCGGTCGATACCGAGACCGGCGAGGTCGCGGTCCTCGGCTACCGCGTGGTCGAAGAGCTCGGCCGGGTTCTGAACCCGATGATGGCCGAAGGACAGGCCGTCGGTGCGGCGGTCCAGGGGATCGGCGGCGCGCTGTTGGACCGCATCCGCCACGACGCCGACGGCCAGCTCCTGACCGCGAACCTCGCCGACTATCTGGTCCCCGCGAGCGTGGAGATACCGCGCATCGATACGGTCGCGCTGGAGACCCATCCGGCGACGTCCAACCCGCTCGGTTTCAAGGGGGCCGGCGAAGGCGGGGTGATCGCCGTCGGCGCCGCCATCGCCAACGCCATCGCCCTCGCGCTCGACAGGTCCGGCGCCGGTCCGACCGAACTGCCCGCCTCGCCCGGCGACGTCCTTCGGCTTCTGGAGGAAGTCAGGAAATAACGGCTACAGCGTTTTCCGACCCGACGGACCGCCCTCCCCCGGCCCCTCCCGCAAGCGGGAGGGGAGAAGATAGGTAGGGGCACCGCAGTCCCCTTCTCCCCCGCGGGGAGAGGGTCGGGGTGAGGGGCCTCTCAGGGCAACAGCTGGCCGTGATCGTGCCTGATCGAAAAATGCTTCAGCGGCGCGCCACCATGCGCCGCTTGATCTCGCCGATGGCCTTCGCGGGGTTGAGGTCCTTCGGGCAGGTCTTGGTGCAGTTCATGATGGTGTGGCAGCGATAGAGCCGGAACGGGTCTTCCAGCGCGTCCAGACGCTCGCCCGTATGCTCGTCCCGCGAATCCGCGATCCAGCGATGGGCCTGGAGCAGGGCGGCCGGCCCGAGATAGCGGTCGCCGTTCCACCAGTAGCTCGGACAGCTCGTGGTGCAGCAGAAGCAGAGGATGCACTCCCACAACCCGTCCAGCTTCTCGCGTTCCTCGGGCGATTGCAGACGCTCGGCGTCGGGCGGGGCCGGGGTCTCGGTCTTGAGCCAGGGCTCGATCGAGGCGTATTGCGCGTAGGCGTCCGTGAGGTCGGGCACCAGGTCCTTGACCACCTTCATGTGCGGCAGCGGGTAGACTTTCACGTCGCCCCGGATGTCGGAGATGAACCGCGTGCAGGCGAGCGTGTTGGTGCCGTCGATATTCATCGCACAGCTGCCGCAGACGCCCTCGCGGCAGGACCGCCGGAAGGTGAGGGTGGGATCGATCTCGTTCTTGATCTTGATCACGGCGTCGAGGACCATCGGGCCGCAATCGTCGAGGTCGACGGTGTAGCTGTCGACCCTCGGCGTCTCGCCGGAATCGGGATCCCAGCGATAGACCCTGAACGTCCGCGGCCGCCTGGCGTCTTCCGGCGGCTTGTGGTCGGTTCCCTTGCGGATCTTCGAATTCGCGGGCAGCGCGAGCTCGGCCATGGCGGCTCCCGGATCAGTAGACGCGGTCCTTGGGCGGTACCGCCTGGACCTCGTTGGTCATCGTGTTGGTATGGACCGGACGGTATTCCATGCGTGTCCGGCCGTCCTCGTCGAGCCAGATCAGCGTGTGCTTCATCCAGTTCTCGTCGTCGCGCTCCGGGAAGTCCTCGCGTGCATGCGCCCCCCGGCTTTCCTCGCGGTCGAGCGCCGCGTCGACGCTGACCACGGATTGCTCGAGCAGGTTGTCGAACTCGAGGGCCTCGACCAGGTCGGAATTCCAGATCATCGACCGGTCGGACACCGACATGTCCGACCGTCCGTCCCACACCTTCCCGAGCTTCTCCTTGCCCCCGGCCAGGATCTCGCCGGTGCGGAACACGGCGCAGTGGCTCTGCATGATCTGCTGCATTTCGAGCCGAAGCGCCGCGCACGGGGTTCCGCCCTTGGCGTGGCGCCGTGAATCGAGCCGGTCCAGCGCCTTGTCTCCGGCATCGGCCGCAAGCGGAGGCTGGGACGCGCCGGGCTCCAGGATCTCGACGCAGCGATTGGCCGCCGCGCGGCCGAACACGACGAGGTCCAGGAGCGAATTCGAGCCCAGCCGGTTGGCGCCGTGGACCGAGACGCAGGCCGCCTCGCCGATCGCCATCAGCCCCGGCACCGTGGCTTCCAGCGCGCCGTTGGCGGGCGCGCGGGCCTCGCCCAGATGGTTGGTCGGCACGCCGCCCATGTTGTAGTGCACGGTAGGGAGCACCGGGACCGGCTCGCGGGTGACGTCGACGCCGGCGAAGATCTTCGCGGTCTCCGAGATGCCGGGCAGGCGCTCCGCGATCACCTTGGCGTCGAGATGCTCGATATGCAGGTGGATGTGGTCGCGGTTCTCGCCGACGCCCCGCCCCTCGCGCATCTCGACGGTCATCGCCCGGGAGACCACGTCGCGCGAGGCGAGATCCTTCACGTTGGGCGCGTAGCGCTCCATGAAACGTTCGCCCTCGGAATTCGTCAAATAGCCGCCCTCGCCGCGCACGCCTTCGGTGATCAGGCAGCCGGCGCCGTAGATGCCGGTCGGGTGGAACTGGATGAACTCCATGTCTTCCAGCGGCAGCCCCGCCCTCAGCGCCATCGCGTTGCCGTCCCCGGTCTGGGTATGCGCCCCGGTGCAGGCGAAATAGGACCGGCCGTAGCCGCCGGTCGCGATGACCGTCATCTGCGCCTGGAAGCGGTGGACGGTCCCGTCGTCGAGGTTCCACGCCATTACGCCCCGCACCGACCCCGAGTCGTCGGTGAGCAGGTCGATCGCAAAATACTCGATGAAGAATTCCGCATCGTGGCGCAGCGACTGCTGGTAGAGCGTGTGCAGGATCGCGTGCCCGGTCCGGTCGGCGGCGGCCGCGGTGCGCCTTGCCGGCGGTCCTTCGCCGTAGCGCGTCGTCATGCCCCCGAACGGTCGCTGGTAGATTTTGCCCTCCGGGGTGCGCGAGAACGGCACGCCGTAATGTTCCAGCTCGATCACCGCCGGGATCGCCTCGCGGCACATATATTCGATCGCGTCCTGGTCGCCGAGCCAGTCGGCGCCCTTGACGGTGTCGTAGAAATGCCAGCGCCAGTCGTCTTCGCTCATATTGCCGAGCGCGGCGGAAATGCCGCCCTGGGCGGCGACGGTATGGCTGCGGGTCGGGAAGACCTTGGTAATGCAGGCGGTCTTGAGCCCCTTGACCGCCATGCCGAAGGTCGCGCGCAGCCCCGCCCCGCCGGCGCCGATCACAACGACATCGTAGCTGTGGTCGACGATTTCGTAGGCGGCGGTCATCGCTTCAGCCTCCGAGCGCGATCTTGAGGACCGAGAACGCGGCGCCGATCCCGAGCGCGACGGCGGCGAACTTGACCGCCGTCACCAAGGCGAACTTGAGCCACTCGGCATGCACGTAGTCCTCGATCACCACCTGCAACCCGAGCTGGGCGTGATGGAATCCGGCGAGGATCAGGAGCAGCATCAATACCGCGGACACGGGGTTCCGCAGCCACTCCGCCACCGCCCCGTGCCCGGCGCCCGTCATGACGATCAGCGAGACGACGAACCAGAGGACCAGCGGGATCAGGGCGAGCGCGGTGAGCCGCTGCGCCCACCAATGCGCGGTCCCTTCCTTCGCCGAACCGAGGCCGCGTACCCGGCCGAGCGGCGTGCGGAGGCTCATCGGAGCGCCCCCATCGATGCGTAGGCCAGCACCCAGGCCAGAAGGGTCAGCACGGCGGCCGAACCGACCGCCAGCCATCCAGTCACGGACACGGTGTCGAGCTCGAAGCCCCGCCCCATGTCCCAGAACAGGTGCCGGATGCCGTTGCACAAATGGTAGAACAGCGCGAAGGTCCAGCCGAACAGCAGCAGCCGTCCGAGGAAGGACCCGACGGCCGCCTGCGCGGTCTCGAACGCGTCCGGCCCCGACGCGGCGGCCGCCAGCCACCAGAGCAGAAGCAGCAGCCCCGCCGCCAGCACGATCCCCGTCGCGCGGTGGGCGATCGACAGCACCGATGTGATCTGCGGCCGGTAGACCTGCAGGTGGGGCGACAGGGGCCTGTCCTGGTTGCTCATCGACGCTAACCCTGATGGATGCGGCGGCGCGAGGCCTCGGGCCGAACGGCGGTCCGGTTTAGACCGGGACCGGGGTCAAGTCAAATTGGGGCGGTTAGGACGCCTGCGCGGTCGCGAGCCCCCAACTCGTTGACATGGAACCGGATCCATCGTACATACACCGTCATTACATCTACACCGGAGACGAGGCCTTCCATGCCGGTTCCCGAGCGGGCCCTGCAAAGTCAAACGATCAATCTGCGCGCTTCGGTCGAGCAGAAGACCCTGATCGACCGTGCGGCGAAGCGCCTCGGCAAGTCGCGCACCGAGTTCGTCCTCGATACGATGCGCGAGGCGTCGGAGAACGTGCTGCTCGACCAACGCCTGCTCATTCTCGACGACGTCGCGTTCGGGGCGTTCGAAGCGATGCTCGATGCGCCCGCCGAGCCGGGCGAAGGACTGCGCCGGACCCTGACGACACCCCCGCCCTGGAGCGAGTGATCGCCCGGGCATGAGTCCGACCGCCCCCGAGCCCGTCGCCGCCCATCACGTATTCGCCGATTTCGACAGCGGCCAACCCACGCTCGACAACTGGCTGACGGCCCGCGCCCTCAAGAACGAGCGGGACGGCGCTTCGCGTACCTATGTTGTTTGCGACGACGGTGCCGTCGTCGCGTATTACTGCCTCGCCGCGGGTTCGGTGCAGCACCGGGACGTGCCCGGGAGGCTCAGACGCAACATGCCCGATCCGATCCCGGTGATGCTGATGGGCCGTTTGGCTGTCGTCAGATCCCATCAAGGCAGGGGACTCGCGCGCGGTCTGGTGCGGGACGCCATTCTGCGCACGCTGAAAGCTGCGGAGATCGCTGGGATCAGGGCGCTGCTCGTTCACGCCCTAGACGATGATGCCGCGCGGTTCTACCGACACCTGGGATTTCTGGAGTCGCCCGTCGATCCCCTCGTTCTTGCCTTGCCCGTGGCGACAGCGCGAAAGGCGCTCGATCCCTGACGATGCGGTCGGTAATGCCGACGCAATCCGGTCGGGGGATTGCGGTCATCCCGCCTCCCGCTCCAGCGCCGCGATTCCCTCCGCCAGGACCAGGATGCGCTCGGCTTCTTCGACGTGGAGGGCCTCGATCAGCTTGCCGTCGACCAGTGTGACGCCCTTGCCTTCGGCGGCGGCCTGGCGCCATGCGGTGCTTATCCTCCGCGCCCATTCGATGTCCGCTTCCGACGGGCCGAATACCGCGTTGGCGACGGCGATGGTCCTGGGGTGCAGGAGGGACTTGCCGTCGAAGCCGAAGCTTTTTCCCTGACGGCAGGAGCGCTCGAAGCCCTCGTCGTCCGACAGGTCGAAATGGGGCGCGTCCAGCACGGCGAGCCCGGCCTCGCGCGCCGCCAGCACGCAGAGCCCGATGCTCGTCAGGAGCGGCAACCGGTCGGGCGCGTGCAGGTCGGCCTGAAGCGCCTTCGAGAGATCGGCCGTGCCGAGAGTCAGCACCGCCATGCGCGGGTGCGCGTTGGCGATGAGGCGCGCATCGAGAATGCCCCTCGGCGTTTCCAGCATGCACCAGATGCCCATGCCGTCCGGCGCGCCGGCGCCTTCCAGGACGGCGGCAGCCTGCGCCACCGTCGCCGGGTCCTCGACCTTGGGCAGCATCGCCGCGTCGGCGCCGCTCGCTCCGACTGCGGCGAGGTCGTCCTCGAACCACGGCGTGCCGATCCCGTTGACCCGGATCACGATCTCGCGCGAACCGTAGCCGCCTTCGGCGAGGAAACTCATGACCCGGCCGCGCGCGTCGACCTTCGCGTCGGGAAGCACGCCGTCTTCCAGGTCCATGATCAGGACGTCCGCCGGAAGGCTCCGCCCCTTCTCCAGCGCGCGCGCATTGGCGCCCGGCATGTAGAGGGCGCTGCGCCTCGGTCGGATGGGGCGGGACACGGGGGCTATTCCCCGGTCGCCGAGAGTGCATCGGCGCGCCGCTCGTAGTCCGCCGCCTCGCCGTCGCGGCCGGTGTGGCGGAGAACGGCGGCGAGAAGCCTCATGGAATCCACCTGCTCCGGATCGATCTCCACGGACCGCCGCGCATTCGCCTCGGCGAGATCGAATTCTTCCCTGGCGACGTGGATGCCGCTCAGGAGATTGTAGAGATCCGCGTTCGTATCGTCCGCCGAGATCGCCGCCGTCGCGCATTCGAGCGCCTCGTCATGGCGCTCCAGCGTGACCAGCAGGGAGCCGAGGCTTCCGAGGGCCAGGCTCGAGTCCGGTTCCAGCGCAACCGCGCACCGGCAGGCATCGACCGCCGTTTCCGTCTCGTCGAGCCGGTCGAGCGCGCCGCTCAGGCCGAGCCAATATTCCGCATTGTCGGGCTTGAGACGGATCGCTGCCCAAAAGGCTTCGCGCGCGTCTTCCATCCGCTCCGCGATTCCGAGCAGCAGGGCGCGGGTACCGTGAAACCTGGCGATCGAGGAGTCGGCCGCGACCGCGGCGTCGAGCAGATCGAGCGCAGCCTCGAATTCCCCCTGCCCGAAGGCGATGATTCCCCTGAGATACTTCGCTTCGCCGTTTCCGGGATCGAGGGTCTCGACCCGATCCAGCACGCGCCTGGCCTTGCGGATCCGGTCTTTCAGATAGAGGTCGAGGGCCCGTTCGAGCAACTCGTACACGTCCGCCATGCCGGACCTTATAGGTTCGCGGTCGGAACCCGGCAAGCGACGCCCCCCGCTTTCGCCCGCAGCCGTGCGCGCCCTACACTCCGCCGGCCCGAGGAACACACCGGAGGCGGCGATGACGAATGCCGGGCCGATCGGCCGGCCGGTTCCGCGCAAGGAGGATGCGCGGCTGCTGCGCGGGCGGGCATGCTTCGTCGACGACCTTCACCTCGACCGCATGCTGCATGGCGTTTTCGTCCGCAGCCCCCACCCGCACGCGGCGATCGGCGGCATCGATACCGCCGCCGCGCTCGCCGCCGGAGCCCGTCTGGTGCTCACCGCGGACGATCTCCCCTTCGCCGACCGGGGCTTCGTGGTGCGTTACTGGCACACGGCGATCCGGGGCGGCACCCAGCCCTTCCTCGCGCGCGGACGGGTCCGCTATGTCGGCGAGCCGGTGGCGCTCGTGGTCGCCGACGACGCGTACCGGGCCGAGGATATCGCCCCGCTGGTGGAGGTCGACTACCGCCCGCTCCAGTCCGTCGCCGGGATAGAGGCGGCGATGGCGGACGGCGCGCCCGCCCTCCACGATCCCTGGACCGGCAACGTCGCTGCCCGGTTTTCCTACCGGCGCGGCGACGCGGCCGGCACGCTCGAACGGGCGGCGCGCCGCGTCAACCACGAAACCCGCTTCGCGCGGCAGGTTCCGCTGCCGCTGGAGACCCGGGGCGCGGTGGCCGATTTCGACCGGGCGCGCGGGACGCTGACCGTCCGGCTCTCCACCCAGGCGCATTACAACGTCCGCGAAAACCTCGCCTCGCTTCTCGACCTGCCCGAGAGCGCCGTCCGGGTGATCTGCGAGGATGTCGGCGGCGGCTTCGGCGCCAAGTCGCGCTGCTACGGAGAGGAGATCGTTCTCGCCGAGGCGAGCCGCCGGCTCGGCCGTCCGGTCAAGTGGATCGAGGACCGGCGCGAGAACATGCTGGCCACGACCCATTCGCGCGGGATCGACGTGGCGCTCGAGCTCGGGCTCTCCGAAGATGGGCGTTTCGAGGCGCTGCGGGCGACGGTCGCGCTCGATACCGGCGCCTATGTGTTCACCAGCGGGATCGCCACCGCCGAGCTCTGCGGCGCCCTGATACCCGGGGCCTACCGCATTCCCGACTTCTCCGTCGAGGTGCTGGCGGTCGGGACCAACAAGACGCCGGCGGCGACCTATCGCGGCGCGGGTCAGCCGGAAGCCGCGCTCGCTGTCGAAACCCTGGTCGACCGCGCCGCCCTCCAGCTCGGTATCGACGCGGCCGAGCTCCGCCGGCGCAACCTGGTAAGGCCGGGCGACCTGCCCTATGCGACGGCAACCGGTTTCGGCGGCCTCGGTTTCGACTTCCTTGGCGGCGACTTTCCCGCGCTGCTCGACCGGACGATCGAGGAGAGCGGCTACGGCGAGGCCGTGCAAACCCGTTTAGACGGCGCGCGGATCGCCTGGGGGCTTGCCGGCGGCGTCGATGTCTCCGGCGTGGTCGATTACGAGTCCGCGCGGGTCCGCATCGACCCGTCGGGCGACGTGCTCGTCCACTCCGGAATGAGCTCGCAGGGGCAGGGGCAGGCGACGACCTTCGCGCAGATCGCGGCGGAAGCGCTGGGCGCGGAGACCGACCGCGTTTCCGTCGCGATGGGCGACACCGCGCTCCTGTCCTTCGGACGGGGGGCGTTCGCGAGCCGGGGCGCGATCATGGGCGGCAGCGCGGTCCTCGAGGCGGCGAGGGCGCTGCGATCCCGGACTCTGGAAATCGCCGCGCAACTCCTGCAGGACGAGGGCGGCGGGCTCGACATCGTCGGCGGGCGCATCGTCCGGCGGAAGGGCGGCGATACCGGGCTGACGCTCGGGGACGCGGCGCGCGCCGTAGCGCCCGGCGGGCCGCTGTTCGACGGCGGCGCGGGTCTCGAAGCGGAGACCGTGTGGCGTGCCGACCGGCCCGCGACGCTGGCGTACTCGGTCCATGCGGCGCGCGTGGCGGTGGACCCGGAAACCGGTGCCGTCGAGGTCGTGGATTATGCGGTCGGCCACGATATCGGGCGCGCGCTCAACCCCGCGATCGTCGACGGCCAGGTCGCGGGCGGCGCGGCGGAGGGGATTGCGAACGCGCTGCTCACCGAAATGGTCTTCGCGTCCGACGGGCAGCCGCTCACCCTGACGCTCGCCGATTACCTCGCGGGCACCGCGGACGGCGCGCTCGCTCCGCGCCTGGTCGAACGGGACACGCCGTCGCCCACGAACCCGCTCGGTATCCGGGGCGTCGGCGAAAGCGCCGCCATCGCGCCGCCCGCGGCGATCTGGAACGCCGTGGCCCGGGCGATGGGATGGGACGCCGCACCGGCCCGCATCCCCATCTCCCCCGCAGCGCTGGCCGTGACCCGGGTGAGGAATGCGAGCTAAAAGCTGTAGGCGACGTTGAGAACGACGTACCCGTCGCGCCGCGTCTCGTAGATCAGGTCTTTTTCGTCGACTTCGAGCATGACCGCCGCCTCCACGGTTGCCGCCCAGCTGTCCGACAGGTCCCGCTTCGCTTCGAAGCCCATGAGGTATGTCGAATAATCCAAGTCGGCGACGAAGCTCGCCACGAACTCGGTGGCCTCCACGTCGTTCAGCGCGAGGCGGGACGCGAAGAACACGTCGTTCTGGTACCTGTTGGTCGACCGGCGCCCGCGCTCGTCGTAGCTCCATTCGCCCAGCAGGCTGATATCGGCCTCCGAATCGAACACCCCGCCGAACGTGTACTCGACGCCGCCGACGAAGGCGGCATAAGCCTTTTCCTTGCCCAAAAGAGCGCCGGGCGGAGGACGGTCGATGGCTCCCTCGCGGCGAATGGCTTCGAGCTTGAACAGCCAGGATTCGACGGTGAGCTGGGCGTCGAGCCCGTACTGCCTGATCTGCGCGTAGTGCGGCACGAGGGTGCGCGGCACCGGAAAGGGCAAGCCCGGGATCGTTTCCAGTGTCGGTATGAACGACGGCTCGCGGCTGGTCCCGTCGAACACGCTCGCACCCACGTCGAGCGGCCCCACGGTGCGGCTGTAGCGCGCGGCGAGGTCGACATGCCATTCCCCGGCCGCGCTCTCATAGGAAACCCGCTCCCGGTCGAACGGGACGCCGGACCGGAGGCGGCCCTCGCGCCCGGGCAGGGTGCGTTCGCGGTGGAGCGGCATGGCGAAAAACTCCAGCACGCCCCAGTCGGCGGACCAGGTGAGGTGGGCCATGAGCTGGCCCATCCGGGTCTCCTCGTTCGGGTGGTCGGTCAGGTCGATCTGGTTGACGATGTTGACCAGATGATGGAATTCGGTGACGCCCCAGAACACCCGGTCTACGCCGAGCCGCGCCTCCCACTCGCCCTCGCCGAGCTCTCCGAACAACAGGAGATAGGCCTCGCGCAGGTCGGCGTTGCTGCGTTCGGGATCTGCGCTGTCGTGGCGGTAATGCGGGGTCAAGGTAAAGCTCCCGCCGTCCTCGTGTTCGAGGTAGAGCGTGGGTTCGGCGGTAAAGCCCAGGCTCCCGTCGCGCTGGCCGCGATGCCCCGCCTCGTTGGGGAACCAGCGGCCTTCCACGGCCAGGCGGCCGGAAAGCTCCGTCTCGATCTTGCCGGTTTCGGCGGCGGCAAAGGCGTTCAGGAACGTATAGGCCGCAACGCACGTTGCGACGGCGCCGAGGGTGCGATGAAAATTGCGTGTCAGCGGCATGCCAATCGATGTCCCCATCTCTAGTGTGCGTCGCTGGGCGGCAGGATCATAGCTGCCCTCACATGGCTTGGCACGCTTGGGGCGCACCGACTTAGGATCACCCTCCACAGGCCACCTCCTTATTCTTGTTTCTGATCGATCATGGACTGTTATGCTCGGACGGAGTATTTGAAGCGCGAGTACCGCGCGAGAACATCGTCCAAGTCTGTCCGACGCGAATATCGGCACTTCGGATCCTAGGCGGGAGACACAGATGTTGAAGCGACTGAAACTGACCAATTTCAAGGCGTGGAAGGAAGCCGATCTGCGATTCGGCAAGGTGACCGGTTTCTTTGGCACCAACAGCGCAGGCAAGAGCAGCGTGCTACAACTCTTACTGCTGCTCAAACAGACTAGGAATGCGACGGACCGCGGCCTAGTGCTCGATTTCGGCGGGCCTTCCGACTTCGTGAATCTTGGAACCTTTGGCGACGTCGTACACCGGCATCACGAGAAGAGGAAAATAAGTTGGCTCCTCGACTGGTCTCTTCCTGAGACACTGAAGATCAGCCAACGAGCGGCATCCCCAAGCCCTCTCTCATTGGAGGGAAATTCTCTTGAGACTCGATGTGCGGTTGGTCTGTGGCGCGAACGCCTGTGGCCGCATTCGTTGGCCTACAAGTTCGATCAGGTGGAATTTCTTGTGGAATCTCAAGTTGGGTCGGAGAACAAGTTCAAGCTTGATACGACGGCTGCTGATTTCAGGTTTGTACGTAATCAGGGTCGAGCATGGCCCCTTTCGCACCCAATCAAAACGCATTTGTTTCCAAATGAAATGATGCGCTTTTATCAGAATGCGGACTTTCTACGCAATTTCGAGCTAGAATATGAACGTTTAATGGACTCAATATACTACTTGGGGCCGCTCCGGGAGTATCCGCAGCGAGAATACGGTTGGGCAGGCTCAAGCCCTGGAGATGTTGGACGGCGCGGAGAAAGTACCGTGGATGCAATACTCGCCGCCACTCGCGACGGACAGACGAGGAGCCTTGGCTATAAGAAGCGGAAAAAGACATTCCAGGAGATGATAGCGTATTGGCTAAGCGAGCTGGGGCTGATTCAGGAGTTTGAAATCAAGGAAATTGCGAAAGGCACGAACCTATATCGAGCGAGAGTAAAGACCTCCCAGTCAAGTCCTTGGACCCTCTTGACCGACGTCGGGTTCGGGGTCTCCCAAGTTCTTCCGGCGCTGGTTCTCCTGTACTACGTCCCGGAGGGTTCAACCGTGCTAATGGAGCAGCCCGAGATACATCTCCATCCGGCCGTGCAGAGTGAACTGGCAGATGTCATGTTGAATGTCGCCGAGGCCCGGAACGTGCAGATCATCGTCGAGAGCCATAGCGAACACCTGATGCGGCGCTTGCAGCGCCGAGTGGCCGAGGAGGAGGCGGCTTCCGAGGATGTCAGGTTGTATTTCGTCTCCACCAACGGAAGCCAGGCACAGGCTTGCGATCTGCATCTCAACAGATGGGGTGAAATCGAGAACTGGCCGGATAATTTTTTTGGGGACGAACTGGGAGAGATCACGGCGATTAGCGAAGCATCTTTGAAAAGAAAATTGGAGCAATCTCAATGATGGTTTATGTCATGGATACAAATGTTGCCGTAGCTGCTAACGGTAGAGACACTCACGCCGATACTGCGTGTCAGTTGGCCTGTGTGAAAAGGATAAGGGCCTTGATCGACGAGGGGATCCTAGGCGTCGATGATAAAGGCTTGATTGTAAAAGAATACGCCGATCGTTTGAACTTTTCAGGCGCTCCCGGTGCTGGCGATGCGTTTTTCCGGTACGTCTTTGATCAGCAATATCGGGAAGACCGTATTCGTCGAGTCACCGTGCATCCGTCAAGCGACGTTGATCGGGGGTTTGAAGAACTACCCACAAACGACTTCGACCCGTCGGACCGGAAGTTCCTGGCCGTCGCGGTGGTCGCCGATGCGGTGGTGCTGAACGCCACCGACAGCGACTGGGAAGAACACGCTGACCTGATGAACGAGTTGGGTGTGGGGGTCGAACAGCTTTGTCCCCAGCATGCCAACAAGTGAAGTCGATCGAGAAAAAATAACGGTGCAATGCCTTTGAACCGGAAGTATCCCAGAACACCGTACTGGCCCTACTCCCCTGCCGTCGGTCGCGAGGACGGGTTGCATCCTGATCCCCGCTGGTTCGTAGGGACGCCTGTCATCGTAACCGAGAAACTCGACGGCAGCAATATTCTCCTGCACGACGGCAAGGTCTATGGGCGCAGCGTGTCCGCCCCGTCCGAAGCGAAATGGACGGCGATGGTCAAGAAGCACCATGCTTGGAAAGTGACCGAACGCGATGTCTATCTCTATGGCGAGGACATCTACGGCGTGCACAGCATCGCCTACGGGCCCGTGCCGGAGGACCGGACGTTCTATGCTTTCGCACTCCGCGACAGAGCTGGCGCATTCGCCTCGTTCGCCGATGTAGAGGCCTATGCCAGTCGGTACATTATCCCTGTGGTGCCCGTGCTGTTCAGAGGAGAATTTTGTTCCGTTTCAGAGCTACGCGCTTTCATCGAGAACGCTCACGCCGAGCCATCCATCCTCGGCGGGCCTCGCGAAGGCGTCGTGGTGCGGCTGGCGTCTGGGTTTCCCGCATCCGAGTTCCCGCTCAGTGTCTGCAAGAGCGTTCGCGCCGGCCATGTGCAGAGCGACGCGCATTGGACGAAAAACTGGCAGCCCTGCAAGATCGCGCCAAGCCCTGCCTAGCGAATGGATGTCTCTCGGAGAACCCGATACGCGGCCTCACAAAGGAAACACCCGATGAAAATCACCCCCGTCCATCCCGGCACGCCGCTGCCGGAGCACAACATGCCGTTCGTGCCGGCGTTTTCGGTCGAGGGCGGGCGGACGCTCTGGCTCGCCGGGATGGGGCCGGTGCCGATCTACCACAAGCACCCGCACGACCCGGTCGAGGAAGCGCAATGGTACGAGGGCGGATTCCGCGTCCAGTGCGAGCGGACCTTCGAGAATATCGAGCGGATCCTCGGCGCCGCCGGCGCCGACCTCGCCAACATCGTGAAGATGACCCAGTACCTCACCCACGTGATGCGCGACCAGGACACGCTCAACGAGATCACGTGGGAGCTGTTCGGGCGCGAGCGCATGCCGCCCCGGACGCTGCTCGGCGTGCCGACGCTGGCGCACGAGGACATGCTGCTGGAGATCGACGTGGTGGCGCAGGTTCCCTAGCGTCCGGCCGCGAAATGTCGTCTAATCCGACGCGCGAGAAGACCGGATGGAGAGGCCATGTCCATCATCGTAAGTCCGCTTTCCGAGACGATCGGAGCCCGGATCGAGGGCGTCGATCTGAGTCGCGAGCTCGATGCCCGGACCTTCGATACCATCAAGAACGCGCTGTTCGAGCACGCCATCATCGTGGTCCCCCGCCAGACGCTCGACGAGGACGACCAGGAGCGTTTCTGCCGCTATTTCGGCGAGCTCGAGATGGTACGCTCCGGCCAGGCGCTGGGCCGCGACCATCCGGCGGTGCTGATGATCACCAATGTCACGGACTCCGGCCGTCCGACCGCGCTCGAGGACGGCGAGATGATGTTTCACTACGACCAGTGCTATTACGAGAACCCGGCGCTGGGCTCGACGCTCTACGCCATCGAGGTGCCGGACGAGGGCGGCAACACGCTGTTCGCAAACTGCCGGCTCGCGTACGAGGCGCTGGACGACGGCTGGAAGGCGCGGCTCGACGGGCTGAAGGCGCTACATTACTACGACTACAAGCGCGACCCGACGCTCCGCCCGTCGACGATCAACCCGGACGCGCCGCAATGGGTCCATCCGGTGGTGCGCACCCACCCCGAGACCGGGCGCAAGGCGATCTACGTCAACCGGCTGATGACGCTCTGGATCGAGGGCATCGACTGCGACGAGAGCGATGAGATCCTCGACCACCTGTTCGCCCATATCGAGAAACCGGAATTCGTCTACGAGCACGAATGGACGGTGGGTGAGTTGATCATGTGGGACAATCGCTGTTCGGCGCACGCGCGCACCTGGTTTTCGCCCGAGAAGCGGCGGATGATGCGCCGGGTGACGGTGCGCGATCCCCACCCCGTCGTCTAGGGCAAGACGTGGGCACGATCGACGTCGAAAAGGCCGAACGACCCACGCGCGGTCGTGTCGGCGGTACCGACAAGGACCGGGCGGCCCGGTTCCGCGCCCGCTTCCCGCCATCGGCCAAGCGGAGCCTCTATATCCGCGACAAGATCCTGCTCCCCGCCCGCGAGCCGCCGGTCAATCCCGAGCGCAGCGAGGTCGGCGACCCGGCCGAGACCGCCCGGCAAATCCGCGACATGGCGCGCGAGATGGGGGCGGACGCGGTCGGCATCGCCGAATACGACCCGCGCTTCGCCTTCACCCAGGCCGGCGATCCGGAGCACACGGCGGTCGTCGTGTTCGGGATCGCCATGTCCTACGACAACATGGCCGATATCGGCCCGCGCTCGCAGGAGGAGGTGCACCGGGTCTACCACGCGCTCGACGATATCGGGGTGAGGCTCGCCCACCAGATCGCCGCGTTCGGCTACTCGGCGAGGATGCAGCCCAACGAGGGCGACATCCCGCTCCCGGCGCTCGCCTGGCTCGCCGGCCTCGGCGAGCTCGGCAAGCACGGCTCGTTGATCTCGCCCGAGCTCGGTTCCTCCTTCCGGCTCGGCGCGGTGACCACCGACATGCCGCTCGAGCCCGACGGGCCGGCCGATTTCGGCATCGACGAGGTGTGCGCCAAGTGCGGGGTGTGCACCCGCTTCTGTCCCGGCGACGCGATCAAGCCCGACAAGGAGACCGTCAACGGGATCGAGCGCTGGCACGTCGACACGCCGGCCTGCGAGCCGTGGTTTCACAAGCTCTACGGCTGCAAGATCTGCCTGATGGTGTGCCCGCTCAACAGCCGCGGCGTGTTCGGCGAGGACTTCAAGCGCGCCTCGCGCGTCCTCGTCGACGCGAAGGATGCGGACGGGATGCTGCGCCTGATCGAGGAGCGCACCGACATGCGCTACGAGGACTTCGACGACACGGCGAAGCCCGGCGAGGACGGTTAGCCCATCGTCCTGGGCAGCCAGAGGACGATCCCCGGGAACGCCAACAGCACCGCGACCGTGACCACGTCGGCGACGAAGAACGGGCCGATCCCGCGGAACACGTCCTGAAGCGGAATCGCGAGCGAGCGGCCTTCGGCGTCGCGAAGCTCGCGCGATACCCCCGCGACGACGAAGCAGTTGAGCCCGATCGGCGGAGTGATCAGGCAGATCTCCGCCATCTTGACGACGATGATCCCGAACCAGATCGGGTCGTAGCCGAGCGCGACCACCGCCGGGAACACCACCGGCAGGGTGAGCACCAGCATCCCGATCGCGTCCATGAACATGCCGAGCACGGCATAGGCGAGCAGGATGCAGATCATGATCAGGATGGGCGGCATGTCGAGCGTGACCACCCAGTCGGCGAAGGCGCTCGGCAGCCCGGCGAAGCCGAGGAAGCGGACGAACAGGAAGACGCCCCAGATCAGCGTGAAGATCATCACGGTGAGCTTGGCCGTTTCCATCAGCGCCTCATGGAGCCGGCCGCGCATCTCGCCCAGCGCGCGTTCGCGCCAGGCCCTGAGCGCGTAGAAGCCGAACACCACCATCGCGCCCAGCGCGCCCGCCTCGGTCGGGGTCGCCGCGCCGGTATAGAGCGCCCCGAAGATGACGCCGACGACGATGAAGATCGGCAGCGTGCCCGGCAGGCTCCCGAAGCGCTCGCGCCAGGTGAAGCCGCCGATCGGCCGGCCGAGCTCGGGGCGGAGCTTGCACATGCCGACGATCAGCCCGGCATAGATCAGCGCCGACACGATCCCCGGCAGGAAGCCGGCGAGCAGCAGCCGGCCCACCGATTCCTCCACGATGATGGCGTAGACGACGAGGATCGCCGACGGCGGTATCAGCGAGGCGAGGGTGCCGCCCGCGGCGATCACCCCGGCCGTGAGCCGCCGGTCGTAGCCGTTGCGCAGCATGTCGGGGATCGCCACGCGCGAGAAGACGGCCGCCGTCGCGGTCGAGGCGCCGGAGACCGCGGCGAATCCGGCGGTCGCGAACACGGTCGCCACCGCGAGCCCGCCCGGCACCCAGCCGAACCAGCGCCTCGCCGCCTCGAACAGCCGCGAGGTGAGCCCGGCATAGAAGGCGAGAAAACCGATCAGGATGAACAGCGGCAGCACCGAGAGCGGGTAGGTGACGGTCTTCGAGTGCGGGATCGTGCCGGCGATGGCGCCCGCGATGTCCCAGTTCTTGAGGGCGAGCAGGCCGAGAAAGCCGGTCAGCGCCGCGGCGACGAAAACCCGAACCCCGACGACCACCATCGCGATGAGGAGGCACACCCCGCCGATGCCGATGGTGAAATTGTCGAGGCCGAACATCGCTAACCGCTCCGACCCCGGCCGGCGCCGGGTGCGCCGCGCACGATGTCTTCCTCCGCGTGGCTGATTTCCTCGGCCGCCGTCTGCTCGGCATCCTTGAGGAGCGGCACCGCCACCGGCTCGATGTCCGGATGCGCCGCGAGGCGGAAATAGCCCGCCATCTGCAGGACGAGGCGGAGCAGAAGGACGGAAAGCGCGACCGGAACCGCCAGCTTGGCCGGCCAGGTCACGATCTCGATGTCGATCGTCGAGTCCCCGAAATCGAAGGCGCGTTCGAAGTGGCGGTAGGCGTAGGGGATCAGCACGGCCACGATGAAGATCGCCAGCGCGGTTCCCACCGTCTCCGCGATCCAGAGCGCCCGCCCCTTGAAGCGGGCCACGACGAGTTCCATCCGGACATGGCCGCCGACCCGCTGGACGAAGGAGATCGCGAGGACCGCGAACCCGACCATCGAAACCTCGACGATGTCGATATAACCGAAGATCGGAGCGCGGAAGACCGTGCGGAGCACGATCTGGGCGACCCCCAGCAGCATTAGCGCGAAAATCAGGATGCCGGCCAGCAGGTTGAGCCGGTTCTCGACCCACCCGAGCCAGAGATCGGCCCGTGCGAGGCCGCGTCCGAAGGCATCGCTCACGATGTCGATCCGGGTGGAAATCCCCGAGCCCGGCGCGGGGCCCGGGGAGTTCGCAGGCGCCGGGCTAGTAGGTCCGCCCGACCGCCTTGAAGATCGTCTGGATCACGCCGCGGGCGTCGAACTTGCTCTCGTTCTCCTTGATCCAGGCCTCGATCACCGGCTTGCCCGCCGCGGCGCGGAATTTGGCGAGCTCCTCCTCGGAGTAGCGCACCTCCTTCAGCTTCTGTTTCAGCATCGGCACGTTCTTCTTGTCGATCGAGATATAGGCCGCGATCTGGGTCTCGATCACGTCCTCCTTCACGTCGTCGAGCAGCTTCTTGTACTGCGCGGGCAGCGCCTCATAGGCCTTGATCGAGAAGGCCAGCGGGCAATCCGACGTGCCCGGCGACAGGTTGGCGGTGTACCACTGAGAGACCTCGTGGATCTTGTAGGCGACATGGCTGTAGGTGAACGGGAAGGACGCGGCGTCCATCGTTCCCTGCTGCACGCCGGTATAGACCTCGGTCGCGGTGGAGCTCGTCGGCGTCGCGCCCAGCACCTTCATCGCGCGGCCGACGCCTCCGCCCGCGCGCACCGTCAGGCCCTTCCAGTCGGCGAGCGTCGCCGGCGGCTTGCCGCGGCCCAGGAACTCGTATTGCGGCAGATAGGACGAGACGTAGGTCATCGCGTTCCACTTCGCGAGTTCCTTCTTCACCGCGGGGTGCGCATAGACCGCGTCGCGGATCTTGCGGTTGTTGGCCCAGTCGCTCATCGGCAGGAACGGCATGGTGAGCGACATCAGCGCCGGATTCTTCTTGGGGTGGTAGAAGTTGCAGAACATCGCCGCCTGGAACGCATCCACGGACAGCCCGTCGAGGTTCTCGCGCGATTTCGACAGCGCGCCGCCGTAGTGCAGCTTGACGGTCCAGTTCCCGCCGGTCTTCTCCTTGACCAGCGCCGAAAGCCGCTCGACGCCCGCGGTGAACGCCCGCTTCTTGCCCCAGAGCGAGACATCCCAGTTCAGCTTAGGCCCGGCGACCTCCGCCGCCTGCGCCCCCGATACGGCGAACCCGACGGCCGCGAGCAGGGCCAGCCCCCTTGCACCGATTCTCGTCATTGCACCTGATCTCCCTTGTGCGTGCGGTCCGGACGGGTCCCCGACCGGCGGACCCAATTTAGATTATCTCGGAGTGGAGTCGACCCCGTTCCGCGGCGCCGTCACGAGATCGTTACGTCCCGCGCAGCGCGGGCATGACATGGTCCGCGAACAGCATGATGGAGCGCGTCGCCTCCTCCAGGCCGAGGTCGCCGAAGACCATCTGGCCGACCATGTAATTCGCCTCCGCGACCGCCATCCGCTCGCCGATGAACGCGGCGACCGTGTCGGGGCTTCCCGCGATCGCGCGGCCCTGACCCGCCATCTCGTCGAAGGTAGGCGGTCGCTGATGTCTGGGCGGCTCGGTGTCGTGGCGCACGAACAGGTAGTTGAAGCTCTCGTGCCACACCGGGTAGGCGCGCCGGGCGGCGTCGAGCGCGTCCGCGTCGGTCTCGCCCACCACGACGAACATGCCGAGCCCGACGAGGCCGGGGGCGCTGTCGGGGCCGTGCTCCTCCGTCCACGCGGCGCGGTAGCCGCGGGCGAACGTGCCGGTCTCCTCCGCGCTGTCGAGGCTCACGATATGGCTCCCCATGCGCGCCGCCCGCGCCGCGCTTTCCGTCGCATGGACGCCGTACCAGAGCGGCGGGTGGGGTTTCTGGTAGGGCGCCACCAGAAGCGGGATGTCGTCGAAGTTCGCATACTCCCCCCGGTGATGGAGCCTGCCGGTCTTGAGCCCGTTCAGGACGATCTCGAGATATTCGCGGTAGACCGGCTCGGCCTCCGCGTGGTCGTTGCCGAAATAGGCCGACTCGATCGCCGACGCGCCGCGCCCGAAGCCGATCTCCAGCCGGCCGCCGCTCATCTGGTCCAGCATGCAGATCTCCTGCACCAGCCTGAGCGGGTGGTAGAGCGGCAGCGCGAAGACCAGCGGGCCGAAGCGCAGCGTCTCAGTCTGCATCGCCACCGCGCTCAGAAACAGGTTGGGCGACGGCGCCATGCCGAGCGGCGTCGAATGATGCTCCGCGATGTGGTAGCTGCGGAAGCCGGCCCGCTCGAACAGGCGGATCAGCGCAAGCCGGTCGGCGTAATAGGCGTCGAGCGGCTGGCCCGTCGCATCCAGATGGTCGAATATGCCGAATTCCACGCGCCGGTCCCCTTGTGTGGAAATGGAATTCCCGAAGCCCGGGATTGTTGCAGGGGACCGGACGACCTTCAATCGCGGCCGCGCGCCGGAGGAGGCAGGATGACAACGATCTCCAACCCACCCGAAATCCGCCGGATCGTGACCGGCCACGGCGACGACCGCGTCGCTCGCGTGATAGAGGACGGTTTCGCCACCAACGCCAAGCAGGCCGGCAACGGCGCGGTCTCGACCCTGATCTGGTCGACCGATCGGACTCCGGCCGACATCGCCCTCGGCACCGGCTTCGAGGACATGGGCGCGCGCATCATCGGCACGCAACCCCCGCCCTCGGGTTCCAGGTTCGCCGTCATCGAGTTTCCGCCCGGCGCGCCGACCGCGATGCACCGGACCGAATCCATCGATTATGTGATTTGCATCGCCGGCGAGGTCGACATGGACATGGACGAGTCCACAGTGACGATGAGGGCGGGCGACGTGATGGTGCAACGCGGCACCAACCATTCCTGGGTCAACCGCTCGTCCCAGCCCGCGCGGCTCGCGTTCGTGCTGATCGACGCCGAACCGCTCGGGATCGGCGAACCGGTCAGGCACGGGCGGAACGCGGGAGACAATCGATGAAACCCCAGAGGATCCCCGATCTGCGGCCGGACGAGATGGACGACCGCCAGCGCGCCCTGTTCGAGGCGATCGCGGGCCCGCGCGGCGGTGTCGTGCGGGGGCCGTTCGCGATCTGGCTGCGCCATCCGGACCTCGTGGAGAAGGCCAACGAGATCGGCAATCACCTGCGCCACGGCACGTCGCTCTCGAAGCGCCTGTCGGAGCTCGCGATCCTGGTCACGGCGCGCTTCTGGGACGCGCGCTACGAATGGTTCGCGCACGAGGGCCAAGCCGCCGCCGCGGGGGTCGCTCCGGAGGTCATAGAGGCGATCCGCAACGGCGAGGAGCCCCGGCTCGAGGATCCCGAAGCCGCGGCCGTCTACGAGGTGAGCCGCGAGATTTACCGGTCGAAGGAAATTCCCGAAGAGACCTACCGCAGGGGGATCGAGGTTCTCGGACAGACCCGGATGATCGACCTGGTCGCGATCCTCGGCTTCTACACCATGGTCGCCATGACGCTGAACGCCTTCAACGCGCCGCTGCCGGAGGGCGCGTCCGACCCCTTCGCGCGAACCGGAAAGACAGCCGGCGAATAGCGCCCCGAGGAAGGTCGGCGCCGATTGCCCTCCACGGACGAGGCGCGCGAGCACGCGGCCGGCGCGCTCCGGAAACGGCGATGCCGGGCGGGAAGGCACATCCGGCACGGGCGGTCGCGTCGAGGCGGATGTCCGGCCGCCCGCGGCGGGTTAGGATCGGAGGTCCGCCGGGCGGACGGCATCCGGCACCCTGATGGAGCGACGACGCCATGAAGTTCGGAGTGTTCGACCATGTCGACCGGGGCGGCCTTGCGCTCGCCGACCAGTTCGACCGGCGGCTGGAATACGTCGCCGCCCTCGAGGAGGCCGGGTTCTTCTGCTACCACGTCGCGGAGCACCACGCGACGCCCCTCAACATGGTGCCGGTTCCGGGCGTCTGGCTCGGCGCGGTGGCCAGGAGCACCTCGACCATCCGCCTCGGACCCCTCTGCTACCTTCTGCCGCTCTATTCGCCGCTGCGCCTGATCGAGGAAATCGCGATGCTCGATCACCTGTCGCGCGGCCGGTTCGATGTCGGCGTCGGCCGCGGCGTGTCGCCGTTCGAGCTGAATTTCCACAAGGTCGATCCCGCGAACTCTCAGGCGATCTTCCTCGACGCGCTCGACGCGGTCGTTCGCGGGCTCACCCATGACGAGTTGAACCACGACGGCCCCTATTTCAGCTATAGCGGCGTTCCGATGGAGTTGAGCCCGCTGCAGGAGCCCCACCCGCCCATCTGGTACCCGACCTCGAACCCGGCGAGCGCCGCTGCGGCCGGCAAGGCGGGATACAATTTCGTGACGCTGGGCGCCATGGATGACGCCAGGGCGTGCATCGACGCCTTTCTGGACAATTTCTCCCGGCCGTTCGGACCCGCGCTCGGTTTTCCGGGCGGGGCGGCGGTCGGCGTCTCGCGCCACGTGGTGGTCGGCGACAGCGACGAGGACGCGATGCGGATCGCGCGGCCGGCATACCGGACCTGGCATGCGAGCCTGACCAAGCTGTTTCGCGACCGCGGCGTGGCCGGGCCGACCTTCGCGCGCGGCACGCTCGAGACCGTCGAAGGCGCGATGGAGGCGGGCACCGACATCGTGGGGTCGCCCGATACGGTGCGCGCGGAAATCGAACGCCAGATCGACGCGCTCGGCGTCAACTACATGATCTGCCAGTTCTATTTCGGCGACATGACGCACGAAGACGCGATGCGTTCGGTCGCGCTGTTCCGGACGGGGGTCATGCCCCGCATCGGCTAGGCGGGGCCGGCACGCTCGCCGGTCTCGATATCCATCGGCACGCTCATCGGACCCAGCGTCCGCATCGCCTCGAAGCCGTTCTCCCAGCGATCGGAGTAAAGCTCTACGGTGTGGCCGTCGGGGTCCTGGACATAGATGCTGTGCGTCACGTTGTGCAGCGTGGTCCGCGGCTCCATCCCCATGCCGCGCAGCGCGCGGCAGGCATCCTGGACCTGGCGGAAATCCTCCAGCCGCCAGGCGAAATGGAGCAGGCCCGGCGCTTCCCCGTCCGGCCGGTCCGCCGTCGGGGCGCGGCAGAGGACGATATCGCGCCGCCCCGGCTCCAGGCCGAGCGTGCATTCGCCGGTTTCCGGGTCCTCCGACGTGACCTTCATGTTCAGCACCGCGGCGTAAAAGTCGCGCGACCGCTCGATGTCGCCGACCCTGAGCGCGATATGCCCGAGCTTCCCGGTCCGTATCACGATCCGTCTCTCCCAACGCGCCCTCCGGTGTCGGTGTCGCAGTAGAGTTCGACGCGGTTGCCGTCGGGATCCGGGAACAGGATGCTGCGCCGCCCGGCGGCATCCGTACGTTGCTCGACCTCCATGCCTTCGGACTCGAGCGCCTCGCGGGCCGCGTCCAGCGCGCGCGGATCCTCGACTTCCCAACCCGTGTGGCTCATACCCGTCAGCCGGCGGTCGACCGGACCGGCATCGTCCCGCCCGCCCTCGAACAGGGCCAGGGCGTGGTGGTCGTCGCCGTAGCTGAGGAAGGACTGGCCGGTCTCCCGCTTGTCGGCCGCGATCTTCAGACCGGTCACCCGGGTGTAGAAGGCGAGCGACCTGTCGAGGTCCCGGACGCGGAGCACGACATGTCCCAGGCGCTGCGGCCGAATCATCGCGGCTTCTCCGTCTTCGTCGCCGGGCGGGCGCACGGCATCGTATCTGCGGCCGAACAGATTTTCCACTCCCAGGGCCGGTTTGCATCGGGCCCGTGAGTTGCAAGAATGCCCGCCCAACAAGGCACTCCCCGAAGCGCCGTGGCTGGCACGGACGTTTCGCGGGACGAAGGGAGGACACCATGAAGCTTATCAGAATCTGTAGCGTCGGCCTGTTGGCGGCTTGCGTTGCCGGGGCGGCGCACGCTCAATCCGTCGGCATCGGGACCGGCCCAGCGGCTTCGCTCACCAACCGGATCGGTTCCGGTATCGCCAAGGTGATCGCCGACGGCGCCGGCCTCAATACCCGCGCGATCCCGCACACCTCGAACGCGCATCACGCGCCGCTCGTCGCCAAGGGCACTCTCGCCTTCGGGGTCAATTCGACCGGCGACGTGAACGACGCGATCGCCGGGACCGGCGGCTTCAAGGGCCGTCCGATCTCGAAGGACTGGGTCGCCGCGGCCCGCATGGTGCCGCTTCCGGTCGGTACCCTGGTGCGCAAGGATTCGCCCTTCCAGACCCTGAAAGACCTGACGGGCAAGAGGATGACCGTCGGCTACACCGCCCAGAAGACGGTTCTCAACATTCTCAACGCCTTCGTCGGAAACGCCGGCATGAAGATCGGGGACTTCAAGGGCGTGCCGGTTCCCAACACCACGGCGGGCGCGGAGCTGTTCCTCAAGGGTTCGGTCGACGGCACCCTGTCCTCGCTGGGCGGCGCGCGGCTCCGCAACGCCGCGGCCAAGGTGGGCGGCATCCGGATCCTCAAGATGAACAACACGCCGGAGGGGCGCGCGGCGCTGCAGAAGTCGTATCCCAACTCCTATCTCGTCAAGCTCGACGACAAGACCATCGGGGTCGAAGGCGAGACCTGGGTCATGGCGTTCGACATGCTGCTGATGACCTCGACCAAGCTGTCCGCCGATGTCGTGTACAAATCGGTCAAGGCGCTGCATGCCGGCAAGAAGGGGCTCGTTGCGGTCTCGCCGGTGTTCCGCGGCTTCCACCCGAAGAACATGGTGCCCGAACTCAAGGGGGTGGGACTCCATCCCGGCGCGGAGAAGTTCTACAAGGAGGCCGGGCTGATGAAGGGGAAAATGTAGCCGCGCCCCGGCTCCGGACAGGACGCGGCGGCGGGTCGAAGGGACCGCCGCCGCGTCCGCGGCCGGTAGCCGCTGCCTAGATGGCGGATCGGACCGACAGCGAGGAAGCCAGGTCGATCTCCCCGGCCGGGCCGCGGGTGCGGTGGCTGGTGATCGCGCTCGCGGCGATTCTCGTCGTCGCGGCGATCTTCAAGTCTCTCGACCTCTATCGCAGCCTTCTCGGGTTGCAGCTCTACGATCAGCAGTTCCTTTTCCCGATGATCGGGGTGGCGCTGCTGCTTACCTTCGTCCATGTCCCGGCGAACCGGGGCAAACGCGCGGGAAAGGTGCCCTGGTACGACTGGCTGGCCGGGCTTTCCGGGCTCGCGGCCTGCCTCTATCTCGCGGTGGAGTATCCGCGGCTCGCCGACATCGTCGTCTACCAGCCGTTCGACGCGGTGCTGTGCGCGATCGTCGTGCTGTCGCTCTGCGCCGAGGGGTTGCGTCGCACCGTGGGCATGGTCCTGATGGCGGTGCTGTTCGCCTTCATCCTGTTCGGCGTCGCCGGACAGTTTGTGCCAGGCAAGCTCCAGGGGCAGACCATCGAGTTCGGCGATCTCGTCACCTACCTGACCTTCGACACCAACGCGTTGATGGGCCTGCCGACGCAGATCGTGACGACGATCGTCGTCGCCTTCCTGCTGATGGCATCGCTGATGCACCGTTCGGGCGCCGGCGAGTTCCTGAACGACGTGTCGATCGCGCTGATGGGGCGCTATCGGGGCGGGGCGGCCAAGGTCGCCATTACCGGATCCAGCCTGTTCGGCTCGATCTCCGGCTCGACGGTTTCCAACGTCATGTCGACCGGCGCGGTCACGATTCCGCTGATGAAGCGCGGCGGCTATCGCGCCGAATCCGCGGGCGCGATCGAAGCGGTGGCCTCCACCGGCGGCCAGCTGATGCCGCCGGTGATGGGGGCGGTCGCCTTCCTGATGGCGGAGGACCTCGACGTCGAGTACCGCGTGGTCGCCATCGCCGCGCTGGTCCCTTCGTTGCTCTACTATGTGGGGCTCTTCGTCCAGGCCGATCTCGAGGCGGCGCGCGAGGGGATATCGCGGGTCGAGGAGTCGCTGATCCCGCGGCTGTGGACCGTGCTCAAGCAGGGCTGGATCTTCCTGATCCCCTTCGCGGTGCTGATCGTCGGCCTGTTCTGGCTCAATTTCGAGCCCGACGAGGCCGCGCTCGACGCCTGCCTGGTCCTCGTCGTGCTCGGTCTCGTCTTCGGCTACCGGGGCCGCCGCATGCGTCTCCGGGACGTGTTCTGGGCGGTGGCCGAGACCGGGGTGCTGGTGATCGACCTGGTGATGATCGGCGCCGCGGTGGGCATGATCATCGGCATCATTTCCAAGTCCGGGCTCGGCTTCGCGCTGACCCTGGTGCTCTCGCAGATCGGCGCCGGCAATTTCGCGCTCCTGCTCGCGCTGGCCGGGGTCGTCTGCATCGTGCTCGGCATGGGGATGCCGACCATCGGGGTCTACGTGCTGGTCTCCGCGCTGGTCGCGCCGGCGATGATCGAGGTCGGGGTGACGCCGATGGCGGCGCACATGTACGTGCTCTATTTCGGCATGCTGTCCTTCATCACGCCGCCGATCTGCATCGCCGCCTTCGCCGCGGCCAAGCTAGCCGACAGCCACCCGATGGCGACCGGCTGGGCCGCGACCCGGTTCGGCTGGTCGGCCTTCGTGGTGCCGGTTCTTTTCGTCTTTTCGCCGAGCCTGTTGCTCGACGGCACGCTGCTCCAGCTGCTGCACGACATCCCGACCGCCATCGCCGGTGTCTGGCTGGTGACGATCGGCATCGTCGGGTACTACCGCCGACTCCTGTCCTGGCCGGTCCGGGCGTCGTTCGTCGTGGCCGGGTTCTGTCTGCTGATCCCCGCCGGGTCGTTCGAAGGCGGGTTCTGGACCGATCTCCTCGGTCTGGGCATCGCCGGATTCCTGCTGGTCCGCGAATACGCCGCGACACGGGCCGGATAAGGCCGCGACCGGAACAGGCCGGACGGGTGCGCGCTTAAATCTTCCTGTCCCGCTCCCGCCAGAACTCTTCCTTGAGCACGGTCTTTTGTATCTTGCCGACGGGGGTTTTCGGGAAATCCGGGACGAACCTGACCAGGCGCGGCCGCTTGAACCGGGCCAGGCGCCGCGCGCAGTGTTCCGCCACGAAGTCCTCGTTCAGGGACGTCCCCGGTTTGAGGGACACGTAGGCCGCCGGCACTTCGCCCCAGCGGTCGTCCGGGATGCCGAACACCGCGCATTCGTCGACACCGACGATCTCGTAAATCGCGGTCTCGATTTCCTTGGGGTAGACGTTTTCCCCGCCGGAAATGATCATGTCCTTCGACCGGTCGACCAGCGTGATGAAACCGTCTTCGTCGACGGTCGCCAGATCGCCCGACCAGCCCCACCCGTCCCCGAGCCTGAAGAACTCCCGGGTCTGGTCGGGCTCGTTGTAATATTCCAGCATCAGATTGTCGCCGCGGCTCACCACTTCGCCGATCTCCCCGACATCGACATCCGTGCCGTCCGGGCGCACGACGCGGGTATCGACGTTGTAGGACTGCCTGCCCACGGCGCCGAGCTTGGCGGGCAGGTACCAGTGGCGCAACACCGCGATCACGCCCATTTCCGACTGGCCGTAGATCTGCGTAAGACGCAGGTCGGGCAGCCGCGCGCGCAGCTCCTTCTGGACCCAGTCAGGCATCGGTGCGCCCGCGAAGCTGACCTTGCGCCATGTGGCGAGCCTCGCCGCGTCGAAATGCGGGTGGTTGAGCAGCATCGCCGCCTGGGTCGGCACCATGAAATTCGCGGTCATGTAGGTGCGCTCGACCATCGCGACGAAATCGGCCGGATCCCACCTGGTCAGGAAAGTCGTAGTCGCACCCGCCAGAATGGCGGGCTGGAACATGATGTTGAGCGCCGCGACATGGAACAGCGGCGTGACGATCCCGACGATGTCCCGCTCGTCGATCGCCTCCTCGACCATCACCGTATGCGCCGTGACATCGCGGGCCCGGTGGCTGCACAGCACCCCCTTGGGCCGCCCGGTCGTGCCGCCGGTGTAGGTCATGCAGAACGGATCGTCCTCGCTCAGCGCGATTTCCGGATAGGTGTCCGGGCGGCCGCGGACGAAGTCGTCGAACCGGACCGCATTCTTCACCGCGCCGGGGTCGCCGATGGCGACATAGGTCCCGATCCCTGGCAGGGCGTCCTGCACCGCGACGACCTTCCCGGCCAGGAACCCGTCATAGATCAGCACCTCCACGTCGGCCTTGTCGAGCACATAGGCAAGCTCGTCGGGCGCGTAGAGGACCGAGACGTTGGTCAGCACATAGCCGGTGCGCGCGGCGCCGAAGAAGACGATGCCGTATTCCGGCAGGTTGCGGCTGAGGATGGCGATCTTGGCGCCCTTCGCGAGATCCAGACGGAGCAGCGCGTGGGCGAGCCGGTTGGCCGCCGCGTCCAGCTCGCGATAGAGCATCGTCGTCCCGCCGCACAGGATCGCGGGCTTGTCGGGGAAACGGTGCGCCGAACGGCGCAGCATGTCGCCTGCGAGCACGGAATCCTCCCGGAGTCGCTGTTGCCGGCCGGCCTAGAACAGGCCTCGGATCAGACCGCCGTCGACGGCCAGGTTCTGCGCGGTGATGTAGCCCGCGTGCCGGGAACACAGAAACGCGCATGCGGGTCCGAAATCCTCCGCCAGCCCCAGCCGGCCGGCGGGGATCGACGCGGCCATGCGCGCGCGGACCGCCGCCTCGTCCACCCCGTCCTTCTCCATGCGCGCCCTGAACACCCGCCGAAGGGCGCCGGTGTCGATCAGCCCCGGAAGCAGGTTGTTGACCGTCACCCCCCTGTCGGCGACCTCCCGCGCCAGGGTCGACATCGCGCCGTGCAGGCCGGCGCGCACGGCATTGGCGAGCGCCATGTTGGGGTAGGGCTCCTTGGCGGCGAAAGACGTGATGTTGACGATGCGACCGAAACCGCGCCCGGTCATGCCCGGCAGCAGCGTCCGGGCGATCTCCAGATGCCCCAGCATGTTGACCTCGAGCGCCGCGAGCCAGGCATCGGTCGAATGCTCGGCGAACTCCCCCGTCGGAGGGCCGCCCGCGTTGGTCACCAGGATCGAGACCGGCTCTCCCAGCAGGGCGGCCGCGTCTTCGACCAGGCGGCCTCGGTCGGCCGCGACCGACAGATCGGCGCGAACGTATACCGCCCGCCCGCCAATCGACTTGGCGGCCGCTGCGCCGGCGGCGGGATCGCGGCCGACCGCGGCGACCGCGACGCCTTCGTTCGCCAGCGCCCGGGCGCATGACAGGCCCAACCCTTGGGTGCCCCCCAGCACGATCGCCCGTTCACCGGAAATTCCCAGGTCCACCTGCCTCCTCCTGATGCCGTGCGCGGACCCCCGTGCCGGGACGGGCCCCGCGATGTCGGCGTCGAGCGTCCCGCAGGTTTCTACGGCAAAGCCGCCGACCGTGCACGCATGGCGAAGCGCCGGGGACCGGCGTTCCGGAAGCCCGGCGATTCCGCCGCTTGCGGTTCGCGGCGTTTCGACCTCAAGATCGGGCCCGCATGTCAGATGTGCGACGCAGTCGATTGGAGAGCGCGCGGATGACTTCGGGCGACACGATGGCCGGCCGCCCCGATGGCGAAGCGCTGATCGCGGCCGCGCGGGCGCTCTCGCCGACCGTCCGGGACGACGCCGAGAGCGCGGAAAACGCGCGCAGGCTAACGCCGCGCGTGTATGCCGCGATGAGGGATGCCGGTTTCCTGCGAATCTTGCTTCCGCGCCGGTTCGGCGGGTACGAGCTCGACCTCGAGACCGCGATAAACGTGATCCTCGAATTGTCCGCGGCGTGCGGATCCACCGGCTGGGTCGCGAGCTGTGGGATTTCGCACCAGTGGATGGTCGCCCAGTTCCCGCTGGCCTGCCAGGAAGAGATCTGGGCCGACGGTCCGGACAAGCTGGTCGTGACCTCGTTCCCGGCGACCGGCAGCTGCCGGCGGGTCGACGGCGGCTTCCGGATCGATGGGACCTGGCGCTATGCCAGCGGCGTCGACTACGCCGATGTCGCCCTGCTCGGCGTCGCGCTCCCCCCGGCACGAGATGGCGACGAGGCGCTCCCCGGTTTCGTCGTCGTCCCGATGTCGGAGTGCGGAATCGCCGAGGATTGGGACACGATGGGGCTCGCGGCCACCGGCAGCCACGCGGTGGTCGCCGACGACGTGTTCGTGCCGGTTCATCGGAGCCTGCCGGCGGAGATATTCGTTTCGACCGAC
The DNA here is from genome assembly GCA_022823775.1 of Defluviicoccus sp. Classification (GTDB taxonomy): domain Bacteria; phylum Pseudomonadota; class Alphaproteobacteria; order MPNO01; family MPNO01; genus MPNO01. The sequence goes on from JAJEHI010000008.1 coordinate 37,449, forward strand.
GCGCCCGGCCAGACTGCCTTCGAGACCAATCTCGGGCGGTACCCCGTTTTTTCGCTCGGCGCCCACGGGCTGTCGGCGACTGCGGTCGGATGTCTCCAGGGCGGGCTGGACCGGTTCGTCGCGCTGTCGGCCGACTGGCAGGTCCGCGGCAGCGGGGTCGGCGCCGGTGCCAGGGTGGCGGAGTTCCCCGCCGTCCAGAAGCGGGTCGGGCAGGCCGCGATGGCCCTCAAGGCGGCCAAGGCGTTGATGTTCTCGCAAATCGAGGACACGCGGCGCGCCGTCATCGATCGGGGCGCGTTGTTGGATCGAGACGAGCGGCTGGAGAACCGGGTCGTCCAGGCCTATGTCGTGCAACTCGCCCTGCAGGGGCTCGACGCCTTGTGGGGCGCGACCGGCGCGGCCGGCATTCATCGCGCCGAACCGGTCCAGCGGGCGTGGCGCGACGCGTATGCGGTTTCCCACCACGCGTTCTTCAACTGGGATGTCCACGCGGCGATGTACGGCCAGGCGCGGCTCGGCATCGAACCGCGCGGCGCGCCCTATTGACCGCGCGCGTCTCCGGGCGCAGCGTGCGGCTCCCGGGTTCGCGCGGGACGCGCCCGGAACCGGCACGGCAACCGGGAGAGGACGGCGATGGAAATCAGGGCCGCAGTGTTTCGCGATACCAGTCTCAAACCCTCCATCGAGACGCTGGAGATGTCGGAACCGGGCGCCGACGAGGTCTTGGTCAAGCTGACCGCGACCGGCGTCTGCCATACGGACCTGAAGACCGCCCAGACGCCCGGCCGCTCGCCCCGGCCGGTGGTTCTGGGACACGAGGGCGCGGGCGTCGTCGAGGCGGTGGGCTCGGGCGTTACCGACCTGGAGCCGGGCGATCACGTCGTGATGAGCTTTACCTGGTGCGGAGGTTGCCCGAGTTGCCAGAGCGCCAGGCCGGCCTATTGCTACAACACCGACCACTTCGCCTGCACCCGTCCCGACGGGAGCCATTATCTGCACGGCGCCGACGGCCCGGTACATGGCGATTTTTTCAATCAGTCTTCCTTCGCCACCCATGCGCTGGGGCGCCGGCGGGGCGTGGTCAAGGTGCGCAAGGATGCGCCCCTGAACATCCTGGGTCCGCTCGGTTGCGGCATTCAGACCGGCGCGGGCGCGGTGCTGAACGTGTTCCGGATGAAGCCCGGACAGACGCTGGCCGTCTTCGGCGCCGGGTCTCTCGGCCTTTCCGCGGTGATGGCGGCCCGGATCGCCGGCGCCAAGGAGGTGGTTGCCGTCGACCTCCATCCCAACCGGCTGCAACTCGCGGCTGAGCTGGGCGCCGACCACGCGATCCGCGCCGATGGCGGGCCTGTGCACGAGCGGATTCGCGACCTGATCCCCCACGGCGTCGATTTCGCGCTGGATACCACTACCATCGGCCCGGCGATGCTGGACGCGATCGCCAGTCTGGCGCCCCACGGCACGTTCGGATTCGTGGCGCCGACGGAAAGCGGGGAGCTGACCGTCCCGCTCCGGCCGCTGATGATGAACCGCAGGGTTCTCGGCATCATGGAGGGAAACAGCAACCCGAACGTCTTCATCCCCCAGCTGGTCGATTTCCACATGCGGGGCGTATTTCCGTTCGACCGGCTGGTCAGGTTCTACCCGTTCGACGAGATCGAGCAGGCGTTCCACGACAGCGAGGAGGGCACGACGGTCAAGCCGGTCCTCGAGATGTGACCGGCCGGGGACCCCGCTTCAGGCCGGGGTCAGTTCGAACCCTTCGTAGCCGGCCGCCGCGACGGCGGCGCATTTTTCCATGTAGGACGGCATTCCGCCGATATAGGGCATGAAGACCCGCGGCTTGCCCGGCACGTTGGCGCCGAGATACCAGGAGCTGCAGGTATAGCGCAGCGTCCGGGACGCGACTTCGTTGCCGTGCTCCACCCATGACTCCTGCGCTTCGAGATGCGGTTCGATCTCGCGGATGTCGTTCTCGCGCAGGAAGCCGATGCACCCGGCGATCCACTCCACGTGGTGTTCGATGGTCGGCATCATGTTCGACAGGACGGAGGGGCTCCCGGGACCGGTAATGGCGAACAGGTTGGGGAAGCCGCTGGACATCAGGCCGAGATACATGCGGGGCCCGGCCTCCCACGCCTTCGTGAGCGCCATGCCGCTCCTGCCGCGGATGTCGATGCGGGAGAGCGCCCCGGTCATGGCGTCGAAGCCGGTCGCGAGCACGAGGTCGTCAAACCTGAATTCTCTGCCCGCGGCCGTGAGCCCGTCCACCGCGATCCGGCCGATTCCTTCTTCGCCCAGCGGCACCAGTTCGACGTTGGGGCGATTGTAGGTGGCGTAATAGTCGTCACCGAGGCTGAGCCGCTTGCAGCCGATCGTGTGACGGGGCAGCAGCTTCTCCGCCGTTTCGGGATCGTCGACGATCTCGCGGATCTTGTCCCGGACGAACGCCTGCGCCCGCACATTGGCCTGTTCGTCGATCCCGAAATCGATGTACGAGTTGAGGAAGCCGATCCCGCCCTGGTTCCACGCGCGGCCGAGCGTCTCGCGGCATTCCTCCTCCGACACGGAGAGCGCCGACTCCCGGCCGGTCGGCACCGCGAACCCGCCGAACGTCTTCCTGGCGGCGGCCCGGAGCTCGGGATAGCGCGCCTTTATGTCCCGCTGTTCCCCGGCATCCAGCGGCCGGTTGTTCGCTGGAATGACGTAGGTGGCGGTCCGTTGAAATACCGTGACATGGGAGGCCTGCCTGGCGATTTCCGGGATCGCCTGCACCGCCGAGGAGCCGGTGCCTATGACGCCGACCCGCCGGCCGGTGAAATCGACCGGCTCGTGCGGCCAGTGCCCGGTGTGGAACACCCGGCCCTCGAAATCGTCGAGCCCCTCGAAATCGGGCCTGTTCGCCGCCGACAGGCAGCCGGTCGCCATGATGCAGTAGCTCGCCAGGAACGTCTCGCCGGTGTCCGTCTCGACCCGCCAGACGGCTCCTGTCTCGTCATAGACCGCCGAGGCGACGCGGGTGTTCAATTGGATGTCGGGCCAGAGGTCGAACCGGTCGGCCACATGATTGGCGTAGCGCAGGATCTCGGACTGCGCGGGGTAGCGCTCCGTCCATTCCCATTCCTGCGAGAGCCCGTCGTCGAACTGGTAGCAATAGAACATGCTTTCGACGTCGCAGCGGGCGCCGGGATAGCGGTTCCAGTACCAGGTTCCTCCGACGCCGGACGCCGCGTCGAGCGCCCGCGCGGCAAATCCCATGCCCCTCAGCTTGTGCAGCATGTAGAGCCCGGCGAACCCCGCGCCGACGATCAGCGCGTCGAGTCTGGTCGCGTCAGCCATGGCAAACGACCCTCTTCACGAAGCTTGTCGCGCCCGGGCGCCTTCGCCGACCGCCTCGCCGAAGGCGCGGAACAGGGCGCGGTTGACCGGGTTGGTTTGCGGATCGTGCTCGGCGTGCCACTGCACGCCCAGCGCGAAGCCGGACGCGCCGGCGATCCGGATGGCCTCGATGGTGCCGTCCTCCGCCACCCCCTCGACCACGACGCGGTCCCCCGCCTCCAGAATGCCCTGGCCGTGGAGCGAGTTGACGCGAACGGTCGCCCGTCCGAACAATCGCGCGAAGACGCCGCCGGGAACCAGGCGGACCTCGTGGCGATCCGCGAAAACGACCTCCTGGTCGGGATGGATCTCCCCGTTTTCCAGCCGGATCGCCCTGTGGTTCATGCGTCCGGGCAAGTCGCGGATTTCCGGATGCAGGGTACTGCCGAAGGCGACGCCCATCTCCTGGATGCCGCGGCAGAGCCCCAGGATCGGGACGCCCCGCTCGACACAGGCCTCCGTCACCCGCAGCGCCACCGCATCCCGGTTCTCGTCGTAGGGTTCGTGGCTTGGATGCGGTTCGACGTTGAAATGCGCCGGGTGGACGTTGGAGCGCCCGCCCGTCAGCATGATTCCGTCCACCGCGTCCAGCAGGGACCCGATATCCGTGATGTCCGGCGCGCCCGCGAACATTACCGGCAAGGCATCGGCGACATCCGCCACGGCGCGAAGGTTCTTTTCTCCCACCAGCTGCGCGGGGTAGCGATCGTTGACGAGATGTCCGTGTCCGATGACGCCGACCAATGGCTTGGGCATGGTTTTGCTCGCGTCTCCCCGGAAACCGTCCGCGTTGGCAGTTCGTAAAACGCCAAGCCCGCCGTGTCCAGATCGCGGCGTTCAGGCGGGTTCTCCGACACGGGGCCCGGCGCCGGAGCGCCGCGCCCGATTGCACCGGCCGGTATCCCATGCCAGCCTTGAGCGGCAGACGCGGGGGCGTTCTTGAGGACCGACTTCAGCGCCGATCAGCTAGCCGACCCCGGGATCGCGGCGGCCGACGGCATTCTGAAGACCTGCGTGCATTACGGCTTCTGCACCGCGGTCTGTCCGACCTACGTGCTCACCCGCGACGAGAACGAAGCGCCGCGCGGGCGGATCGACCTCATCAAGGCGATGCTGGAGAAAGGCGGCCGGCCCGACCCCCGGACGGTCGGCCATATCGACAGCTGCCTGTCCTGCAACAGCTGCATGACGACCTGCGCGGTCGACGTGGACTATTTGCATCTCTCCGACATAGCCCGCGCCCATATCGAAGAGAACTACCGCCGCCCGCTCGGCGACCGTCTGCTGCGGGGCCTGGTCGCGCGGACGATACCGGACCCCGCTCGTTTCACGCGAATGTCCCGTCTGGCGCGCCTCGCCTGGCCCATCCGGGCGCTGCTGCCGCGCCGCCTGCGCAACCTGGTCGACCTGGCGCCGGCCTCGCTGCCGCCGGCCCCGGACCTGACCGGCGTCCACCCCGCCGAAGGCCCGCGGCGGGGGCGCGTCGCCCTGCTGCAGGGCTGTGTCCAGCAGGCGCTGGCGCCGGAGATCAACGTGGCGACGGTCCGCCTGCTCACCCGCCACGGCTTCGAGGTTACGGTGCCGGAGGGGGCGGGCTGCTGCGGTGCGTTTACCCTCCATATGGGCAAGACGGGGATGGCGACGTCGGCGGCGGCGCGCGTCGTCGACGCCTTGACCGCGGAGCTGGAGGCCGGCAGCCTCGATGCCGTCGCGGTCAACGCGTCCGGCTGCGGGACCGTGGTCAAAGACTATGAGCGCGTTCTCGAACGCGATCCGTCGCGGCGCGGCAAGGCCGCGGCGCTCGCGGCCATCGCCCGCGACGTCACCGAATTGCTGGCGCCGGAAGATTTGCGCCTGCCGGAAACCGCCGTACCGCTCGTCGTCGCCTATCACGATGCCTGCTCTCTGCAACACGCGCAGAAGATCCGCAAGCGGCCCCGCGCCCTGCTTCGTGCCGTCGGCTTCGAGGTGAAGGATATTCCCGAAGCCCATTTCTGTTGCGGCTCGGCGGGCGCCTACAACCTGCTTCAGCCCGATATGGCCGAGGCCCTGGGCCGGCGCAAGGCCGCCCATATCGAGAGCACCGGGGCGGCGGCGACAGCCGCGGGCAATCTCGGCTGCCTCGCCCAGATCGCCAGGTTCACCGCCCTGCCGCGGCTCCACACCGCGGTGCTCCTGGACTGGGCCACCGGCGGGCCGCTGCCCGCCGCGCTGCGCGATACGGACCTGCCCGCGCCGGTCCCCCGCGCGAGCCCGCCGGGGTCGCCCGAACCGCCGGCGCCGCCGCGGCCGTCCGGGTCCGGCGGTCCGGGCATCTGGTAATCTGGCGCCGCGAGGGGGAACGAAGCGATGAGCATGGATGGTTTTCTCCGGGCCGCCCAATCCGAGCTGGGCGCGGAGCACGTCAACACGGCGGACGAAACGCTTGCCCGCTACGGGGAGAACACCATGCCGGGCGGGGACCGGAGGCCGGCGGCGGTGCTCTATCCCGGCTCGACCGGGGAGGTCGCCGCGGCGGTCCGCCTCGCGAACGAGCACAAGGTGCCGCTCTTCCCCACCTCCACCGGCAACAACATGGGCCTCGGCACCCGCTCCGCGCCGGCCGAGGGCATGGCGGTGCTCGATCTGGGCCGGCGAATGAACCGGATCCTCGAGATCGACGAGCGCCTCGGCTTCGCCGCGGTCGAGCCCGGGGTGAGCTTCCAGATGCTGGCCGACGAGTTGAAGCGGCGGGGCGGCCAATGGATGAATTCCACTACCTCCGGTCCGCCGCAGGGTGGCATGATCGGCAACGCGCTCGACAAGGGCGCCGGCTACGGCCCCTATTTCGACCATTTCGGCTTCAGCTGCGGCATGGAGGTCGTGCTCGGGACGGGCGCCACGATCCGGACGGGCGACGGATCGATCGCGGGCGAGAGCCTGGTCAACTGGCACGTCTCGAAATACTCCTTCGGGCCGATCCTGGACGGGCTGTTCGCCCAGTCGAACTACGGAATCGTCACCCGCCTGGGCATCTGGCTGCTGCCGCGGCCGCCGGCGATCCGCTCCTTCCACTTCACGTTCCCGGACGACGACGATCTGGAAGCTATCGTCGAGCTCTGTCGGCCGCTCAAGATGTCGAACTTCGTGCCGACGCTGTTCCGCGTCTCCAACGACCTGTACCTGATCGGGAGCGAGGTGCCGAGCCCGGCCTACGCGGCCTCGGGCGGCCGGGAGTCGATCGCCGACGAGGCGCGCAAAGCCCTGCAGGCGGAGCACGGGCTGGGCTCCTGGACCGTTTCCGGCGCGTTCTACGGGCCGTCGATGGAGGCGATGGAGCCGCAGATCCAGAGGGCGGTCGATCATTTCGGGAGCGCCGGCAAGGCTACCTACATCCCGCACGAGGAGGCGCTGGCGAAGCCGGCGCTGGAATGCGCCATCGCCTCCTTCTCCGGCGAGCCCACCCACACCGAGCTGGGTTTGCTGAAATGGCGGCCCGGCGGCGGCAACGCCTGGTTCACTCCCGGTACGCCGATGGACGGGCGGATCGCCAACGAATTCCAGAAGCTCGGTCGCGGCATCTACGAGGCCAACGGGCTCGACTATCAGGTCATGAACGTGGCCGGACCCCGCTTCGCCCGTGGTCTCCACGTGATCTCGTTCAACCGGGAAGACCCGGACGAGTGCGCCCGCGCGGATACCGCCTATCGGGCGCTGGCCGAAGCGTTCTTCGCACGCGGCGTGGCCGTCGGCCGGGCGCCGATAGACTGGTACGATTTTCACATGGACAAGCTGATGCCGTCCTTCAGGGATGCGTGCGGCGCGATCAAGCGCGCGCTCGATCCCAACGGCGTGATCGCGCCCGGCCGATACGGCATCTACTGACCCGGGTTTTTCCGGCGGAAGAGGGGGCGATCTGGACACGCCCTCGCGATATCGGCAGGTTGGGGCGAGCCCCGGCACGCAATCCCGTCTGCCGCGTACGCCCCGCGCGGGTTTCATCCCCGCGCTATCCGAACCGGTCGCCGAAGCGCCGGTGCGCGATCCCGTCAACGTTCGGAAAACAGAGATGGCAAGCTACGATCCCAGGACGCACCGGCTGATGACATTCCACGACCGCGCGGTCGCATTCCGCGACGGTTCCGACACGCCGCGCGCGCTTCTCGAGCGCTGCATCGAGGCCATCGAGGCGCGCGAGGAGGAGATCGTGGCGTGGGCCTTTCTCGATCTCGAAGGCGCGCGCAAGGCCGCGGACGCCGCGACCGCCCGCTACCGGGCCGGCGCCCCGCTGTCCCCCGTCGACGGTCTCCCGGTCGGGATCAAGGACCTGATTGATACCGTCGATATGCCGACCGAGTACGGCTCGACGCTGTTCGCCGGGCACCGCCCGAAGCAGGACGCCGCCGCGGTGCTCGCCCTCAGGGAGGGCGGGGCGGCGATCCTCGGCAAGACGGTGACCGTCACCTTCGGCGGCGGCGACCCGGCCAGGACGCGGAACCCCCACGACACGAGGCGCACGCCCGGGGGCTCGTCGAGCGGTTCCGCCGCCGCGGTCGGCGCGCCCACGATCCCGGTCGCCATCGGCACCCATGCGCGGGGCTCGACTGTCCGCCCGGCGAGCTTCTGCGGCGCCTACGCGCTCAAGCCCACCTTCGGGGCGATCAACCGGCAGGGCGTCTTTTCCGCCGCCGACAGCATGGATCATCTCGGAACCTTCGCCGGTTCGCTCCGCGACGTGTGGATTATCGCCCGCCACATGGCGCGGCTCGCCGGCGGCGACCCCGGCCATCCCGGGCTCTACGGAGGCGCCGCGCCGCCCGCGCCCCGCAAGCCCGCGCGTCTGGTCCGCCTCGACATGGCGGGCTGGGCCCGGACCGACGAGGCGACGCGGGCCGCGTTCGAGGAGGTCGTCGGCGATCTTGCCTCGGCCGGCGTCGAGATCTACGGGCGCGGGGACGATCCGACGATCGACGCCTACGAGGCGCTTCTCGCCCGAATGCCGGAGCTCTGGCGCGACCTCTACCGCTTCGAGATGCGCTGGCCGATGCTGCAATATCTCGCGCTCTATCCCGACGACGTGCCGCCCCGGCTGAAGCGCGGGCTGGAAGAGGGCGCCGGGCTCACCCAGGAGACCTACCGCGCCGCGCTCGTCCAGCGCGCGCACGCGAAGAACCTCCACGCCGCGCTCGCCAGCCGTGTCGACGGGTTCGTCACGCTGGCCTCGCCCGGCCCCGGCCCGGTGGGCATGGACCAGGGAAGCGCCATTTTCAACGAGCCGTCCTCCGTGCTCGGCGCGCCGGCGCTGTCGCTGCCGCTGATGGCCGTCGAGGACGTTCCGGTCGGGGTTCAGCTGATGGGCCGGATCGGCGGCGACGAGGCGCTCACCGCCCGCGGCCTGTGGATCGCCGAGCACGTCCTCGGCAGGCCGGCGTAGGCCCGGCCCTCCACCTTCTCCCCTCCCGCGTGCGGGAGGAGAGAAGGTGGAGAGGAGTAGCCGAGCGAATCCCCTCTCCCCCGCGGGGAGAGGGTTAGGGTGAGGGGGCGCTCAGGTAATGGTCGGCGCGATCTCCGCGCGCCATTCCTCGACCGGGCGGAACGAGTCCTCACCCCCGAACCGCGCCTCCGTGGTCGCATGGATTTCCTCGTCCGAAAGCGAGAAATCCAGCACTTCGCGCTGGGGCTGCTGGACGTACCACGGCGTGTCCATGAACACCTCCAGCCGGTTGCCCTCCGGATCGCGGAAATAGATCGACCAGGCGTTGCCGTGGTCGGTGGGGTCGAACCCCTCCACGCCCTCCGCCAGGAGCGCGTCGTGATAGACGCGGAGGTCCGCGAGGGACGACACCTTGAACGAGATCTGGTTGATCGTGTTGTAGGATTCCGCCGGCCGTCCGGTGATAAAGACGATCTGGTGGTGGTGGCCCGCATTGCGGCTCAGGAACGCCATCCGGTTCTCGCCGAGCGGCCCGCCGTCGGTGATCTTGAAGCCGAGCACCCGACCGTAGAAATCGGTCATCCTGTCGATGTCGGTGACGTAGACGCCGATATGGCCCATTTCGAATCTGGGGGCATCCGTCATCTCGGTTTCCTCCCTCTCGCGCCGACCGTCCACGCATCTTAATTAACGGACCGCGGCGCAAAAGACAAAGGCGCCGACCGGGATCCGCGCGCCGTTTCGCCGCTCTGCCGGCGGTCGCGACCGCCCCGACCGTCGGCACGGAGGTCGTTCCGAAGTTAAACCGGACAGTAATGGAACGAGTCCGGCCATGACGCGCCGGGGGTGCCTTGTTCGCGGTCGCGAACTTCCCGGACAGGACACTAGAAGAACGCGATCGTCCGCATCTCGATGCTCTCGCGCTCCGGCGCGCCCTCCCGCGTGTTCGGGTCCTCGAAGGCGGTGTGGGCGGTGAACCTTGCCCTTCCGTCCTTCTCGGAGTCGTAGACCTTGAATACCAGCGCCTCGTCGCGGGTCATGCGCGGGAAGTAGTACCACTTGTGATCGGGCCCCCAGGAAACCTGGTAGGTCTCGCCCACCCGGTCGGGGTAGCGCCGCTCCGAGGCGACGAGGTTCCCGGGCGCGAGGCTCCGCGCGTCGGCGATGGCGAGCGGATGGGACTCGATCGGACGTGCGATCGCGCGCCAGACCTGGACGATGGCGAAGCGGCGCTCGAGCAACTCCTCCGCCTCGTCCGGCAGCAGGTCGCGGACGCGCTGCGGGCCCGACCATTCGGTGTAGTCGTTGTGGACCTGGGTGACCGGCTCGCGGACCTTGCGCTCCTCGCGCGTCTCCTCGCTGCCCGAGCGCAGCGTGTGGTCGAAGATCAGCACCCGCTTCGCGCCGGTCTGCTCCGCGATCAGCCTCTCCACCTCCGGGTAGTAGGTCGAGGCGAGATGCTCGGGGTTGAAGAAATCCTCCGTCGCGGTCTCGTGGTCGACGAAGACGAAGCCGGTCTCGTCGAGCGAGAACGTGTCGCGCAGCGGGCGCCCGTTGCGGATGGTCGTTTCGTGCGTCTCGTACGTGCCGGTGCGGACACGGGCCATGTTGCTCGCCTCCATGGTCCGGTTGACCGGCTTCACCCCGGTATCGACGACGTAGTTCAGCGCGGCGGTCACGCTGTCGATCGCGGCGGTGTCCGGCATGGCGATGCTCCCGGTTCTTGGCGTTCGAATTCCATCGCAGCCAGATAGGACGCCGCGCCCGCCCCGGCAACCCGCTCCGGCTAAGACAGCGGCGGGCGGCGGTCGGTCGTCGGGTGGGCGGCCTCGTAGGCCCTGGCGGCGCGCAGCACGGTGGCCTCGTCGTGATACTGGCCGACGATCTGCAGGCCCACCGGGAGCCCCGCCCCGGTGAAGCCGCAGGGAACCGAGATGGCCGGCTGGCCGGTCAGGTTGAACGGGTAGGTGAAGGGCGACCATTCCATCCAGTTTTCCGGGTCGTAGCCTTCCGGCGACAGTTTGCCCACCTCGAAGGGCGGCACCGCCATCGTCGGCGTCACCAGCACGTCGCAGGTTTCCATGAACTGCTTCGCGGTCCGCGAAAACCCGACGCGCCAGTCGATGGCCTCCATGTACTCGGCGCGGCCGATCCCGCGCGACGCTTCGAGGATCGGAAGGATGCCCGGGTCTATCAGGCCGCGCTGTTCCGGCGTCAGGTTCCTGAGCGCGTGCGAGATGCCGGAGAAGAAATGGATCCGGAAACACTCGCTCGGGTTCTCGAAAGGGGTCTCGATTTCCTCGACCTCGGCGCCGAGCCCGGCGAACGCCTCCGCCGCGCGCGCGGCAAGCGCCGCGACTTCCGGATCGACCCGGGCATAGCCCAGCGTGGGACTGAAGGCGACGCGGAGCCCTTCCACCCCGTCCTCGATGCCGTCGCGGAAGTCGCGCCCGTCATACGGCAGGTTCGCGGGGTCGCGCGCGTCCGGCCGCGCCATGACGTTCAGCATCAGCGCGGCATCGGCGACGGTGCGGGTCATCGGGCCGATATGGCTGAGCGTGCCCGCCGCGCTCAGCGGATAGTTGGCCACGCGCCCGTAGGAAGCCTTGATCGCCACCAGACCGGAAAAGCTGCCCGGGATGCGGACCGAGCCGCCCGCGTCCGTGCCGATGGCGGCGTTGCCGATCCCGGCCGCGAGCGCCGCCGCCGATCCGCCGCTCGACCCGCCCGGGGTCACGGACAGGTCCCACGGGCTTCGCGTGATCCCGCTTAGCGGGCAGTCGGTGACCCCCTTCCAGCCGAATTCCGGCATGGTAGTCTTGCCGATGACGATGGCGCCGGCCTCGCGGGCGCGCGCGACGGCCGGCGAATCCTCGGAATCCGGGGTGTCGGGGTCGGAGAGCCTCGATCCCCTGAGGGTCGCCCAGCCGGTGGCGAGCAGCGCGTCCTTCACCGTGATCGGCACGCCGTCGAGCGGCCCCGCCGGCGCGCCTTGCGACCAGCGCCGCTCCGCCTCCCGCGCGGCCGCCAGCGCCTCGTCCTCGTCGAGCAGGTGGCAAAAGGCGTTGAGGTCGGACTCATGGCGGTCGATGCGCGCATAGGCGGTCCGCACCGCGTCGACGGGCGAGGCCTCTTCGGTTTCGAACGCCGCGACCAGATCGGTCAGCGCCATGAAGGCGGTCGGTTCGTTCATCGGAACTCCAGGTCGGGGTTTGGTTGACTTGCCCGCGGGCGCACAGGAAGATCGCCCCGGTACAACCAGAATTATTGTTGGAATCCCGCAACCCGCAAGGGATGCGGCAACCGTTCCGGCCAAGGAGGCGACCATGAAGCTGGCGAGACTCGTATTCGGGAGCGTGATCCTTTCCTTCGCGCTTTCGGCCCTGCCGGCGGCGGCGGACAGCGTATCGTGGAAATCGATCACCGCCTTCCCGCGCAAGCACCCGTTCAACGCGCCGTTGCACGATTTCGCCAAGCGGGCGGCGCAATACTCCAACAACGAGATCAAGATCAACTATGTCGGCGGTCCCGACGTCACCCCGGTCGACCAGCAGATGAAGGCCGTCGCGCGCGGCGTGATCGACGTCTATTACGGGCCGATGTCCTATTTTCTCGGCGAGATTCCCGAGATCCAGGCGTTCAACGGCTCCAACCTGCACGCGATGGAAGTCCGCTCCACCGGCGGTCTCGCGCTGATGAACGAGCAGGTCCGCAGACGCCTCAATTCCGAGCTGCTGGGCTATTACGGGTCGGGCTACACGTTCTACGTCTATCTCACCGAGAAGCCCAAATTCGACGCCGACGGCGCGCCCGACTTCAACGGGATGAAGATCCGCGGCGTCGCGATCTACCGCGAGTTCCTCAAGCGGTTCGGCGGCAGCGCGGTGCCGATCCACGTGGCGGAGATGTATTCCGGCCTCGAGCGCGGCATCGTCAAGGGCGCGGCATGGATCGGGCCCGGCGTCACCAATTTCGGCTGGGACAAGTTCCTCAAGTACCGCATCACCCCGGCCTACTGGCAGGGCGACATCATCATCGCCAGCAACAAGCCGAAATGGGACAAGCTGTCGACCGCGCACAAGCGGGCGATCACCCGGGCGGCGATCGAGTCCGAGATCTGGGCGCACGCCCTGTTCGCCAAGATGAGCGCCGACGAGAAGGTCAAGCTCAAGAAGCGCGGCATGGTCGACATCGACCTGAAGGGCAAGGCGGCCGAGATCTATCTCGACGCGGCCTACGATATCGGCGTGTGGCAGGCGCTCGCCAAGAACAAGATCCCGGCGGAGCTGATCGAGGACTTCCAGGCCAAGCTGTTCCGCAAGTAGCGGCGCCGGAGGGTTCCACCCGGCACGCCGCGCGATGCGGGGCCTTGCGCGGGCTTACGATGCCGTGATCGCGGGGCTGGCCGTTCTCGGCGGCCTCGTGCTCACCGCGATCTTCCTCGCCATCGTCTACGACGTGACGGTCCGGACGGCGGGCATCCCGTCGCCGCTCTGGACCGTCACGCTCGCCGAGTACGGGCTCCTGCACTCGACCCTCTACGCGACGCCCTGGGTGCTGAGACGCAAGAGCCACGTCTTCATCACCATCTTCATCGGGCGCCTGAAAGGCACGCCGAAGCTCTGGGTCGAGCGGCTGGTCTATGTCGCGGGGATCGCGATCTGCCTCCTGCTCGCCTGGTACTCGCTCACCGTGGTGATCGCGGAATATATCCGCGGCTTCGAGGACATCCGGTCCTTCGCGATGCCGGGCTGGATCGTCACCGCGCCGGTGCCGCTCGCCTTCTTTCTGCTGGCGACCGAGTTCGCCCGCTTCCTGTTCGGGCCGGACTCGATGCTGACGGGCGACCAGGCCGGCGCCGAGGGCCTCTGAGGTGGAGTGGTACACCGCCGGTATCCTGATGCTCGGCTTGGTGGTCGGGCTGATGGCGCTGTCGATCCCCGTCGCCTTCGCCTTCCTGATCGCCAACGTGGTCGGCGCGGTGGTGTTCATGGGCGGCGTCGCCGGGATCGAGCAGCTGATCAACAACGCGACCCGGTCGATCTCCAACTTCCTGCTGATTCCGGTGCCGCTGTTCATCCTGATGGGCGAGCTGTTCTTCCACTGCGGCATCGCCGAGCGCATCTTCTCCACTCTCGACCGGGTGTTCGGACGCGTGCCGGGCCGGCTGTCCTACATGGCGGTCGCCGGCGGGACGATCTTCGCCGCGCTGTCGGGCTCCAGCATCTCGACGACCGCGATGATGGGCTCCTCGATGGTGCCGGAGATGACCCGGCGCGGTTACAAGAAATACATGTCGATGGGCCCCATCCTGGGCTCGGGCAGCCTCGCCATCCTGATCCCGCCGTCCGCGCTCGTCGTCCTGCTCGGCAGCCTGATGGGGGCGCTGACGACGATCGATATCGGCCGGCTGCTCATCGGCGGCGTGGTGCCCGGGCTGATCCTCGCGACGTTCTACGCGATCCTGATCTTCGTCCAGGTCAAGCTCGATCCCGAAGCCGCGCCCCGCTACGACGTGGATCCCACCGATTTCGGCACCAAAATCTTGCTGACCGCGGTCAATATCCTGCCGCTCGGCCTCGTCTTCTTCTGCGTCGTCGGGCTGATCCTGATCGGTGTCGCCACCCCGTCGGAAGCGGCCGCGTTCGGCGTGGTCGGTGTGCTGGTGCTGGCCGCCGCCTTCCGCGTCCTGAGCTGGCGGGTGATCCGGAAGTCGATCGAGGGGACGCTGGTGGTGACCACCATGGTCTTCATGATCCTGATGGCGTCATCCACCTTCAGCCAGATCATGGCCTTCTCGGGCGCGAGCGCGGGCATCGTCGACTGGGTGACGAGTTTCGAGCTGCCCAGGCTGGCGATGCTGCTGTTCATGTTCGCCGTGCTGCTCTTCCTCGGCATGTTCGTCGACCAGATCTCGCAGATGATGCTCACCATCCCGATCTTCGTGCCGCTCGCCATCTCGCTCAACTTCGACCCGGTGTGGTTCGGGGTGATCGTCGTGCTGGCGCTGGAGATTTCGACCACCACGCCGCCGTTCGGCCTGCTGCTGTTCGTGATGATGGGGGTGGCGCCGCCGGGGACCACGTTCTCGCAGGTCGTCTATGCGGGGCTGCCCTATATCGGCTGCGCCTTCGTGCTGCTGGCATTGCTGATCGCGGTGCCGGAGGTGGTGCTGTTCCTGCCGGGCCTGATGGGCTGAGGAGACCGAGATATGACCCAATCGTTCCGCGAAGAGCTGCAAGGCGTCGTGGATGCGCGCCACCAGGCGGACCACCCGCTGATCGAGAAGTGGGCCGCCGGCGAGGCCAGGCGCGAGACCGTCGCGGGGGCAATCCGCGAGCATTGGTACTGGATCGGCAACCTGATCCCGACCGCGCTGTTCAACATTTGCGCCAACGCGCCGGCGGACGTGGTCGAGATGGAGATGGAGAATTACCGGGAGGAGACCGATCCCGCCAATCCGCATGTCGAGCTCCTGCTCCGGTTTTGCGAGGCCTGCGGGATGACTCGCGAGCGGCTCGACCGGGAACGCGGCCTGCCCACGACTGAGTGCTGGCTCAACTGGGAGCTCAACACGTCGGCGACCCAACACTGGATCGCCGGCGTCGCCGGCGTCCATATCGCGAGCGAGGCGCAGGAGCCCAGGCTGTTCTCCAAGGTGCTGCCGGCGCTCCGCGAGAGCTACAAATTCACCGAGCACGAGCTCGAATACTGGTGGGTCCACGCCGAGGCCGATATCGAGCATGGCGGGCGGGCCTTCGAGATCCTGATGAAGCACTGCGACACGCGCGAGAAGCAGGAGATGGCGCTCCACTACGCGGCGGAGGGCGCGCGACTCAAGTACATGTTCTGGGACGGCATCAACCTGCACTACGAGGTCGGCTACCGCCTGCAATAGCGGGTCTCTATTCGCTGGAACCGCTTCTCCCGGTCCTTTCCGTCACTCCGCGACCTCCAGCGAACAGCCGTTGCGCTCGGCCTCCGCCGAGAATCTCGGCGCCATCTTGCGCAGTCGCTCCGGAGTGATCCGTCCGGCGCGGCGGATATAGTCGAGCGCGAACGGCCACGGCGCTTTCTTCATGTGCGTTCCGAAATCGTCGTACCAATCCGCCGATTTGCGGGCCGCGTTCACGATTTTTGCAAGGATGGGCGCCCGCTTCGATCGATAGCGCGGGAGCGCCTTTTCGGTAGCCCATTCGCAGTCCCGCAATGCGGTGCAGAGCGCCACCGCATCTTCCAGGGCCAGCCGCGTGCCCGACCCGATCGAAAAATGCGCGGTGTGCAGCGCGTCTCCGACCAGCACCTTGTTTCCGTCGAACCACCGCTCGCAGGACAGATGCGGGAACCGGCGCCAGAGCGAGTTGTTGGGGATCAGTATTGCGCCGTCCAGCACGTCTCCGAAGATCTCCTCGCAGCGCTTTCGGTATTCGGGTTCTTCCATGTCTCCGAAGCCGGCCCGGTCGAAGGTGGTGGGTGCGGCTTCGATCAGGAAGGTCGCGCGGCCCGGCGCATAGGAATAGTGGTGCACGTTCATCGGTCCCCACTCGGTCTCGACGAAGCTCTGGGTCAGGGCGTCGAACTCCCGGTTCGTCCCGTACCAGACGAAATAGTTCGCCTGCATGTGGACCTTTTCGCCAAAGTCGCCGCTGGCGCGGACCCGCGAATTCAAACCGTCGGCGCCTATGATCAGGTCGGCGCGGATCGATCCGATGTCTTCGAGACGCGTGTTGTAGGTCGGGCGGATGCCCAGCTGTCCGGCCCGCCGCCGGAAGAGTTCCAACAGCTCGAGGCGTCCGATTCCCGAGAAACCGACGCCGTCGATGTCGATCCGCCGGTTCCGGTGGACGACGGCAATGTCGTTCCACCGCATCATGTGCGGTTCGATCAGGTCCACGGTTTCGGGATCGTCCCGGCGCAGGAAGGCCAGACCGTCATCCGAAAAGACGACTCCGAATCCGAAGGTAGCATCCGGCGGGTTCTGTTCGGCCACCGCTATTTCGAGGTCGCCGCGCATCCGCTTGAGAAGAATCGCGGCATAGAGCCCGGCGGGACCGGCGCCGACGATCGACACCTTCATCGACACCCCCCTTCGGAAACCCCCCGCGGCATTCTCGCAAATCTCAATTTGTCCGGCATGGCGAAAGGCGTCCCCGGCGGGTCCGTCAGGCGAGGCGCCGGGCAACCTGCCAGCGGCGCGCGGCGACGACCGCCCAGATTGCCTCGGCGACCAGGAAGGGATAGGAGCCGATCAGGTAGGCGTAGACCGCGGCCAGGGCGCAGCCGGCCGCGAAGGCCGCGATGAAGAACGTGCCGCGTTTCTCGAGGGCGTAGCACGTGACCATCGTCGCGATGGCAACGATGCCGAGGATTTCTACCGGGGGCGGGACCGTCATGGCCGCTTGCCCCCGGGCCCATCGACAAGCCGTGCCGCGACCCCGCCGTTCGTCATCGTCGAACTCCCTTCCGTCTTGCCCGCCTGTGTGCATTCTTAGCGCGACGGGCAGGCTGGCGCCGCCGGCGCGGTGCCGTCCCAAGGCCGTATTTGGCACCCCGCGCACCGGTTCGCTAAAATCGTCGCGGTCGGGCCCGCGTCCTGGATATTGTGCATCCTTGCGTGCCGCGATGAAGCGTTTCTAACCGGAGGGCATGTCATGGACGGGCAAGAAGCGATCGGGAACCTCGTGGCGCCGGGTACGGAAACGGATTCGTCCGCTTATGTACCGTCGCTTCAGCTCACGAAAGGACAACCGCCGCCCGTCGCGGCGAATGGCGGCTTGTCGTACATGTCGTTCGATCGGAACGGGGACGCGGGAACGGAAGCGGCGATCCGGGCGGCGCTCGACCAGGCCGCCGAGGGGAGCGTGCAGGCGTTCATCGACCGGATCGAAGGCGCACCCCCCGGCCCCGTCGAGACCGAGTGGGGCCCCGCGTTCCGCGAGTACGAGGAATGCCTGGAATATATTCGGGAGAGCGGCATCGAGGCGCCCGAAGGCGGGCTGGCGCTGCCGCTGCGCTACACCGCGCACGAGCAGCCGTCCTACTCCATCGTTACGTCCAACGCGCTTTGGCGCGACCCGGCCCGCGCGGCGGAAGCGGAAGTGTTGCGCAAGGCCGAAGAGAACAACGGGCGGCGCGCCCTTTACTTCCCGCAGGTGATGCGCGACGCACGCCGCATCGGGGAGTACTACCCCGGCCTGTCGGTCGAGAGCCCCGAATGCATGGACAGGCTCGGCGTCTCGCTTGCGCATCTCGAATCCGACTGCGGGAACTTCTACGACTCCGCCGAGGTGGAACGCGTGTTCTACCCGGAGATCGAGAAGCTCCTGCTGGCATTCTTCCCAGATGCGACCGATGCGCTGGTCTACAACCACGACATCTTCGACAAGGACTATCGGGGCGACCGCACGGAAGACCAGGAGGCCAAGAATCCGGGCGTGAACGCCCAATACGTCAACCTCGTGCACAACGACCTGAACGACAATAGCGGCCGGGTACGCTGCCGCGAGCTGCTGACGAAGAACCTGCGCAACTTCGGGCGCGAGCAGCGCTACACGGAGGCGGAGGCCGACGAGAAGATGTCGCGCCGGTACATGTCGATCAATCTCGCCAAGCCGATGGAGACCGTGGGCCAGTTCCCCTTCGTGCTCTGCGCCTGGCCCTCTTTCGCCGATCAGCCTTACATCACGAATTACCGCATCTACGACGACCGGGTCGGCGAGACCACGCGCTTCACCTACCGGCCGGACCACGAGTGGTACTGGTTCCCCCGGCAGAAGCCGACCGAGGTCTCGATGCTCAAATGCTACGATTCCATCGCCGACGGCTCGGTCTCGCGCTGGTCTTTCCACACGGCCTGCATCGACCCGACCGCGCCCGCCGACGCGCCCTGCCGCAAAAACATAGTGGTCCGCGCCTTCGTCTTCTTCTAGATGCTTGAGGCGCGACGAAGCGCCATCGCGGCCTCGCGCTCGGCCTTCGGATACCAGGCCAGGTGGTGGTGGTCCTTGGAGACCGGTCCCGCGTTGTCCTCGATGCAGGTCCACGACCCGCCATCGTCCTCGCTGACGTAGATCTCTCCCGTCGCGGTGCCGACGGCAAGCATCGTCCCGCCGTCCCAATGGTGCAAGCAGAGCGCCTCGAAGGCCGGTGCCATCGGGCTCGGCATGCCGTGGTCGAGCTCGAGCCAGGTGCGGCCGCCGTCGGTGCTGCGCGCCATGATCGAATCCGCCATCGGATCGCCGAACCACTTGCCCGGGTCGTTGCGCGCGCCGCCCAGGAACAGCGTGTCCTCGTCGCGCGGATCGAAGAACAGGAAGTCGGGATAGCCGATCCGCCCGGACCGCGGAATCAGGTGCTCCCAACTCTGTCCGCCATCGCCGCTGCGGTAGAGCCCCTCGCCGGTGGCGAGATAGAACAGAAGCGGGTCGTTCGTGCCGATCGCGAGCCGGTGGACGTCGCGATAGGCGATGTCGTCGTCGGCGGCGTAGCCGGCGAGCTCGGTCCAGGTCTCGCCGTCGTCGTCGGTCTGCAGCAGCGCGCCCTGCTCGATCAGGGCATAGAAGGTCCGCTCCCGCGTCGGGTGGAAGACGACCGATTTCACATGCGCCAGATGCGGCGGCGGCGGAAAGGTCCATTTGTCGGTGCCGGGGACCTCGCGCAGGCTTTTCGCCTCGCTCCAGGTCTCGCCGAAATCCTCGCTGCGGTAGAGCGCCGCGGGCTCGGTGCCGGCAAAGAGCGTCACCCGATCGCCGATCCGGCGCGCGGCGAGGCTGTAGATGTGCGGCCGGTCGAGCCCGTCCGTCAGTCGGCGCCACGAACCGGCTTCGTCCTCGCTGACCCACAGCCCGCCATCGGCGTGGGCGCCGGCGAACAGCCTGCCCGAGACCGGCTCGAAGAGCAGCGATCCGACGTGGCACTCCGACAGCGAGCGGTCGGTCAGCCGCCACGGCGCGCTCTCGCCCGCGCGCCGAAAGGTCGCGACACCTTCGACCGTCGCCACCACAAGACGGGTCGCCGGCCCGTCGGCCCGGCTCGAATTGTCTCCGTTGGGGGAAAGATACGCGGTCGTCTCGCCCATCGATCGATCCTCCGCTCCATGGTCCGTCGGCGCCGATCTAAGCACGGTTCGACGCGGCACCGATACCGTTCGTTTCCACGGTTCCCGAGGCGCGGCGACCGGAAAAGCGAGGGTCCGGGTCAGCCACCGCGGTTGGGGTGGCCTTCGAGCATCTCCGCGCAGCCGGCCCGCGTCGCCCAGTATTCCCAGGCGCGCCAGAATTCCGGACCGTCGGGGTTCATTCTGAGCCGCCTGGCGATCTCGCCCTCGGAGAGCTCCTTTACCCGGCCGAACCGGAGAGCGGTCGTCAGGATTCGTGCGTTCCTCGGCAGCATCACCGAAAGCCGCACGACCTCGGACAGAGACCGCGCGGCGGCCGTAAAGCCGTGGCCGCGCATCAGGACGACGCGGTGTTCGTCGAGCGCGCCCGCGAGGTCGCGCCCCTGCTCCATGTCGATCACGAGGAGCGTGGTGTCGCCGAACCTGTCGGCGATATCCCACACCGGCACCCGCGCGCCCATCAGCCCGGCGGAATGAATCACCGGGCGCAGCGGCTCCTCGGTGATGCTGTAGGGCAGCACCTCCTCGGCGTGGCTGTGGACGACCGCCACCGCATCGGGGTTCCGCTCGTAGACACCGGCGTGGATGAAGCGTTCCAGATAGGGCGTACGGTCGTCCCCGCCCGAGGGTTCGCCGTCGAGCCCGAACTCCATGATGTCCTCGCGCGATACCAGCTCGGGACTGCGCGAGCATGACAGGAAGAAACGCTCCGGGTCGTCGGGTCTGCGGACGCTGACGTGGCCATAGGCGTCGACCACGTTCTCGTTGGCGAGGATACGGTTGGCGACGACGAGATCGCCCAGCGCGGTTTCGATGTCGGTCATGGCATTTCCCCTGCTTGCCGGCGGTCTCCGGGTCCGTCCCGCCGCATCGAATGTCGGGAGAAAACGACCCTGTATCGGGCGGTCGGCACCGAAGGCGCGCTGGCGGGCGTCAGAGCTTTACCGAGACCAACCAGGTCGCGATCGGCGGGAACGCGATGACCAGGATCAGCACGAACAGCATCGCCAGCGCGAAGGGCGCCGAGCCGATGAAGATGTCCTTGAGCGTGATGTCGGGGCGCGCCAGAGTCGAGTGAACCACATAGACCGCGATGCCGAGCGGCGGGGTCAGCAGCCCGATCTCGGTCGCGATCACGGTCACGATCCCGAACCATACCAGGTCGATTTCGAAGAATTTGAGCGCCGCCAGGAACAGCGGGACCATGATCAGCATGATCGAGACCGAATCGATGATGGTGCCCAGCACGATCACCACGAACACGTAGAAGGCGAGCATGCCGTAGAAGCCCGCGCCCAGATTGTCGAAGATCGCGGCCATCTCCGACGGCAGCCCCGACATCCCCAGCATGCGGGAGTACATGCTGGCCGAGCAGATCAGGAAGAGCAGCGTCGCGGTGATGTTCCCGGAATCGAGCAGCACGTTCCAGAAGCTGCGCCACGTCAGCGCGCGGCGGGCGAGCGCGAAGATCAGCGCCAGCAACGCGCCGGCGGCGCCCGCCTCGACCGGGGTGAACACGCCGCCATAGAGACCGCCCAGCACCAGCAGCACCAGCGACGTGATCGGCAGCGCCTTGCGCCACAGATCGCCGGCGGCGAGGGTTTCTTCCTCTTCCTCCGCCGCGCCGCCATGGGCTTCCCGGTCGGCATGGACGAGACGCGGGAACAGCGTCGCCATGATGTAGATCAGGCCGCAGAACGCGATCGTCAGCAGGATGCCGGGGCCGATGCCGGCGATGAAAAGATCGCCCACCGATTCCTCGGCGATCAGCGCGTAGATGATCAGGAGCACGCTCGGCGGGATCAGCATGCCGAGCACCGACGACCCCGCGACCGTCCCGACGGCGAAGCGCCCGAAATAGCCGTGCCGCATCATTTCGGGCACGGCGACCTTGGAGAACACCGAGGCCGACGCCACGGAGGCGCCGGTGATCGAGGCGAAGATCGCGTTGGCGACCACGGTCGCCATGCCGAGCCCGCCGCGCACCTTGCGCAGCATGATCTGGCCGATGTCGTAGGCGTCCCGCCCCATCCCCGCCGCGGCGACCAGGAAGCCCATCAGGACGAAGAGCGGAATGACCGCGAAGACGAAATTGTTGACCGTCTTCTCGGCGGCGATCAGCAGCAGGCTGAAGGCGATCGCCGCGTTGCCCGTGATCACCCAGGCGCCGACGAATGAAATCAGCGCCAGCGTGACCGAGATGTGCATGCCGAAATAGATCAGCAGCAGCATCGCGAACACCGACACCAGGGCGATTTCGAAGGCTTCCATCGGCGGTCGCCTAGGGGCTTGCCGCCGGGCGGACCAGCGCCCGCGCGCTGCCCGCGGCGAGCGCGAGGAACTGGAGCCCGGTGAGCGTGCAGCCGAGGAACACGACCAGGAGCCTGGGCCAGTCGGGAAAGGTGAACACGCCCACCACCCCGACGTAGAAGTCGAGCTCGTAGGACTTGATCCATTTCGGCCAGGCGCCCCGCACGATCGCCGCCATCAGGGCCGCGCCCGCGAGGTAGAAGACGAGCGACATCGCGTGGCCGACGCGCGGGTAGTTGGCGATCAGCCGGTTCAGCACGGTGTCCGACCGCGTCATGCTGCCCGAGCGCAGGGTGTAGGCGAGCTGGAGATAGAGGACGGCCACCACCGACATGGTTACCAGCTCGGTGGTGCCGTCGATCGGGGCGTTGAACAGGAAGCGCATCGCGATGTCCGCCGAGATCGCCAGCATCATCACGAAGATCCAGGCCGAGCCGAGGCTGTTGCCGGAAATCACCAGCGCCCCGAGGACGCGGTCGAGAGTTCTCAGCATGGCGCCGGGCGGATCATGCCGGCGCCCCGCGGGCACGGTGCGTCCCTCGATACGGCGCTGACGCGCCTACTCCGGATGAGGGGGTATTCAAAGATTCCCTCACCCTGAGTAGCCGCGAAGCGGCGTATCGAAGGGCGCGCCGTGAAATCGCGGCTACTCGCGGTCCCAGTTGCGGGTCACGATCTGCTTCTTGTCCCGCATGTAGTCCATGTAGCTCGCCAGCATCTTGGTGCCGGGGAGACCCGCCTTGTCCTGACGCTTGGCCCATTGCTGCGCGATGTTGGGGATCGCGAAGGCCCAGGTCTTCTTCTCGGCGGCCGAGAGCGCGTGGGTTTCCTGGCCGTATTTCTTCTCGCACACGCCGAGGCCCCACTTGCCGCCGCCGATGATTTTCTGGTTGCCGGCCGCCGACCAGGTGGCGGTGGCCTCCTTGATCGCCGCCTGCACCTCGCGCGGAATCTTGGGCCATGAGTCCATGTTGGCGGTCAGGAGCGCGTTGGCGACCGCCCCGAACCCGGCCTCCAGCTTGTACTTGGTGATCTCGCAGAACTTGAACCCCGCCATCGCCTGCTGCCAGAGGACGCCGCCCTCGTAGATGCCGGTCTTGAGCGAGTTGTACATCGTCGCCAGGCCCTTGATGACCACGGGCGTGGCGCCGGCGGCGGTGACCCAGGGAATGTTCGCGCCCACGGCGCCGATTTTCATGCCCTTGAGGTCGGCGAACTTGGTGATCTTCTTCCTGGTCCAGAGCTCGTAGAAATCGGCCGTCCCGGTGATGCCGAGGAGCGACTGGTTGAATCGTTCCACCTGTTTTCCCATCGCCGGGAATTGTTCGTAGAGATGGTTCATCGCGTCGGTGGCGACCTGGACGTCGAGCGTGGTGAACGGCGTCACGTAGGCGATCTGGTAGAGCGACAGTTCCGACTGGTGGAACGGCCCCGGCACGACGCCGAGATCGCCGAGTCCCGTCTGCACGCCGTCGAGCTCGCCCCGCACCTTGACGATCTGCCCGCCGAAGCCCTGCACCCAGGACACCTTGTACTTGCCGGTCCTGGCGAGGATTTCGTCGACCTTCGGGACGAAGTCCTTGATCGCCGCGCCGACCGGAGCGTAGTTGTGGTTGTTGCCCGAAATGATGGTCAGGCGAACTCTCTCGGCCGCCTGGGCCGAGCCGAAGATAAGCGCCGCGCTCGAAAGGGCGGCGGCGGCGAATCCGATCCTGCGCATGGTTTCTCCCCTCGCAATGTCCTTGCTCGTACCCGGTCCTCTTCCGGGACCTTGGCGTGGATACCACAGCAATTGCGGAAACCGGTCAAGCGCGCCGCAGTGACAGCCCGCGGCGGCGGCCGCATAATCGGACGCCAAGGAACCAGCGAGAGGCGCCCCGATGGACGCCCCCAGCCAGGATCTGACCGCGCTCGATACCGATGCCTGGCTCGCCCGGGTGGCGGAGGCCGGGCCGGTCGTGGAGTCGCTCGCGCCCGAGGCCGACCGGGCCCGGCGGTTGAGCGGGGAGGCGATGGCTGCGCTCCACGAGCAGGCCCTGTTCCGGCTCCTCCTGCCGGTGGCCTATGGCGGTGCCGAGATGACGCTGCCGGTCTTTCTCCCGGTAATCGAGGCGGTGGCCCGCTATGACGGCAGCGCTGCCTGGTGCGTCGCCCAGGGCAACGGATGCGCCTCGCTCGCCGGGTTCCTGGAGCCCGCCCTGGCACAGCAGATCTGGGGGCGCGACCCGTCGGGCGTGCTGGCCTGGGGCCCCGGCAAGGCGGAGGCGCGCGCGGTCGAGGGCGGCTACCGCGTCACCGCCCGGACCGGCTTCGCGAGCGGCAGCCACCACGCGACCTGGCTTGCCGCGCATTGCACGGTGTTCGACGACGACGGCACTCCGAGGCTCGACGCCCGGAGCGTGCCGGAGAACCGGACCGCGCTGGTCCCGGCGGAGACGGTCGAGCTGTCCGACGGTTGGGACGCCGTCGGGCTGCGCGGCACCGGCAGCGACGGGTTCGCGTGCGACGGCCTGTTCGTGCCCGAGGAGCGCACGGTTGTCCGCGCGACGATGATCGAGGAGAGGCCCGCGATCTCCTCCCTGCACGGCATGCCGCTGATGTCGGTCTACGCGATCGGCTTCGCCGCCGTCGCCCTCGGCATCGCGCGCGGCGTGTTCGAGTCGTTCGTCGCGCTGGCGCAGGAGAAACGTCCGCGCGGCGCCCGGTTCACGCTCAAGGAAAACCCGGCCGTCCACGACGAGGTCGCCCGCGCCGACGCGAGGCTCCGCGGCGCCCGCGCCTTTCTCGTCGAGGCGGCGGAAGCGGGCGCCGCCGATCTCGCCGCCGAAGGCCGCATGTCGGTGGATACGCTGATGACGATCCGGCTTGCCGGCACGCACGCGATCCACGAGGCCAAGGCGGCCGCCGACATCCTTTACGACACCGCCGGCACCAGCGCGGTATTGGCCTCCAGCCCCTTCGAGCGGCGCTTCCGCGATATCCACGCCGTGGCGCTGCAGATGCAGGCAAGAAAGACGCATTTCCAGACCTGGGGATCCTGGGCGCTCGGCAACCCGATCGTCTCGGACGGGGTCAATGTCGGGTGAGGGGATGGTCTAAACCGGACGGCAATGGGGATCGGGTATGGACATCGAATCGCTGATCGGCCGGATTGACCGGCGTTTCCTGGTCGACACGCTGGTCGAGCTGGCACGGGTCCCGGCCGACGTGCCGATGGGGCACGAGGTCTTCATGGAGCCGGACGATCCGAAGCTCGTCCACTACGTGCAGAACGTGCTGCGGCCGAAGCTCGCCCGAGCCGGCGCCTACGATTTGATCGACGTGCCGGGCAACCAGATCGTCGCGCGCCACGGTGCCGGGACGAGCGGGAAGTCGCTGCTGGTCCAGGTCTACACGCCGGTCCAGCACCACAATCTGATGGACGATCCGTGGTCGGGGAAGATCGCGTCCGGCGCCGCGTGGGGCCGCGACGAGCCTTGCGTGTTCGGAATGGGGGTGGGGCAGAACAAGTCGCACCAGGCGATCGCGCTCGCCATCCTGAAGATGCTCAACGACACCCGGACGGAACTCCCCGGCACGCTCTATGTCGCGATCAACAACGAAGGAAGATCGAGCCACAAATGCACCGAGGCGATCCTCGCCGCGCTCGACGAGAAGCCCGATTTCGCGTTGCTGATGACCGCGACCGGCGAGCGGATATCGATGGGCAATCGCGGCCGGGTCGACGTCAACGTCACGGTGCGCGGCAAGGCGGTCCATTCGAGCGTCCCCGACACCGGTCTGAGCGCCATCGAGGGCGCGTGGGAGGCAATGAACCGCCTGAAGCGGATGACCTTCGAGGGGACCCACCCCCAGCTCGGCGGCCGCCACGTGCTGCCCTACCAGATCGCCTATTCGCCGCTCGCGCCGCACACGATCCCCGATACCGCGCGGATGCGCGTCGACCGGCGCCTACTGCCAGGCGACGATCCCGCGGTCGCCACCGAAGAGGTGCGGGAGGCGATCGGCGACCTCTCGCCCTGGGAGGTGACCGTGGAGCAGGGCCATCACATGTGGCCCGCGATGGTCGATCCGGAAAACCCGGCGGTCCGAACGCTAGCCCGCTCGCATGAGGCGGTTCACGGCGCGCCGCCCGGAACCTATTACGGGCAGGGCACATTCGATGCCGGCGGGCCGTGCGCCGCCGGCGTCCCGGCGGTAATGTACGGCGTGCAAGGCGGGGCGGGCGTGCTCGATACCGATCTGGTCGCGCTTTCCTGTCTCGACCGGGTCTCGCGCACGGTCGCCCGCACGATCCTTTCCTATCTTGGAGCGTGACATGGCCGAAGCGGTTCCCATGCGGGCCAGGTTCGGCCTTTCGCTCTCCACCCGGGCAATCCTGTTCGACTGGGGGACCCTCGACGACCTGCTCGACATGGCCGAGACCGCCGAGAACTCCGGCCTCTTCCACGGCGTCTGGGTGGGCGACAATTTGTTGTCCAAGCCCCGGCTCGAGGCGATCGTCACGCTCTCCGCCATGGCGGTGCGAACCAGCCGGGTGAAGCTCGGCACGGTTTGTCTCGCGAGCTTTCCATTCCGCGACCCGCTGCTGTTCGCCCTGCAATGGGCGAGCCTCGACGTGTTGTCCGGGGGGCGGACGATCCTCGCCGTCTGCAACGGCGGATCGCGCTTCGACGGACCGCAATTCGCCCACGAGCTCGACGTCATGGGGGTCAGGTCCAACGAGCGGCCCGCCCGGGTCGTCGAGGGGATAGAGATCCTCCGCAAGCTGTGGGACGACGGGCCGGCGAGCCACGAGGGCCGGTTCCGGAGCTTCGCCGATGTCGATCTCCAGCCCAAGCCGGTCCAGAACCCGCCGCCGATCCACATCGCCGTCAATCCCAAGCGCGACGACATGCCGGAAGAAGCGATGGAACGGATCCTGAAACGCGTCGCCACCCACGCCGACGGATGGCAGACCGACGGAACGCCGGTGGAGCGGTTTCGCGAGCGGTTCGAGCGGATCAAGGCCTACGCCCAAGAGCTCGGGCGGGATACCGCCGGCTTCGACGGCTCGCTCCACATGATGGTCAATATCGACGAGGACCGGGACCGCGCGTTCGAGGAGGCGACGACGTTCCTCGGCGCCTATTACGGCGCGGGCCACATCTCGCGCGCCCAAGCCGAAACATGGCTGGCTTACGGCTCGCCGCAGGCGGTGATCGACAAGCTCGCCGCCTATATCGAGGCCGGCTGCACCATGCCCATCGTGCGCTTCGTCTCCGCCCGCCCGCGCGAACAGCTCCAACGCTGCATCGAGGAGGTTCTGCCGGCGTTCCGGGTGTGAGCGCCGTCCCTCAAATGAACGGCGAAGCGGGGTCGAGGCCGAAGGCGACGCGTCCGTAGGCGGTTCCCGCCACGTCCCATTTGAGGATGATGTGGTTCGCCGCTACCCGGACGTCGCGGAACTTGCGCTGCGGGATACTGGCCGAATAGACGCTCCGGGCCCCGCCCGCCTCGAACAGCTCTTCGGCGGCGCGGCGGCAGAGTTGCGCGGCATAGGCCATGTCGCGCCGGTTGCGCGCGCGCTCCGCGAGGGTCAGCGACCGTCCTTCGCGCATCGCCGCCATCGCCTCGCGCGTGTCCCGCTCGATCAGCATGCGGGCGCAGTCGAGCTCCGCCGAGGCTCCGGCGACGCGCATCTGCATCGTCGCGTATTCGGCGACCGGAGCGCCGAGGGAATGCCGCTCCCCTATCTCGGCGATGACATCCTCCAGCAGGCCTTCCGCGGTGCCGAGCGCGGTGGCGCAGAAGTGGAACGGGATGGTGCTCACATGCGGCAGCCGATAGAGCGGCGGCACGTCGGGCCGGCCGCGCGCTTCCCAGCCGCCGCCTACCAGCCTGAGGGGGATCGCGCGGTGGCGCGGCACGAACGCCCCGTCGGCGACGAGAGTCTTCGATCCCGTCCCGGCGAGTCCCATCACCTGCCAGTCGTCGTCGATCTCGACTTCGTCGATCGGCACCAGGCAGAGATGGGGTTCGGGCGGCCCGTCCCCCGTTGCGATGACGCTCCCCAGGAACACCCAGCTCGCGTAGTCGCAGCCGCTCGCGAAACCCCAGCGGCCGGTGAGCCGCCAGCCGTCGCCGTCGGGCTCGTTGGTGCCCGAGGGGAAATAACCGGTGGCGATCAGGGCATCCGGATCGTCGGCCCAAATCTCGTCCGCCACGCGCGGGTCCATCATGCCGACGATCATCTCGTGGTCGCTGTATACCCCGCACACCCAGGCGGTCGAAGCGCAGCCGCGCGCGAGCGTGGCGACGACCCGGACGATCGCGTCCAGCGGCAATTCGGCGCCGCCGAGCCTCTCCGGCTTGCCCATCGCGTGCAGCCCGGCCGCGCGGATGTCGGCCATCGTTTCGTCCGGCAGGCGGCGCAGGGCTTCGGTTTCCGCCGCGCGCTCCGCCAGAACCGGGACCAGCTCTTCCGCCCGGCGGAGGATTTCGGAAGCGCGAGTCTCGGGACTCTCGTTCATCGCTTTACCTCCGTTCGAGACGGCCGGCGGGTTCGAAGCGGTCTTCGAGGCGGTTGGCGTGGCGGTGGACCAGGCGCCAACCGCCGTCGATCATGCGGAACACGTGGGTGACCCGGTTCGACCAGCGGGCCGGACCGTCCATCCCGTCCATGGCGGTCTCGAAGGTCTCGATGTCGGTGGTGTAGGCGAGCTCGGCGGTGACCACCTTCGTCAGGTTCTCGTGGCGGACGGTGCCGCCCTTGAATTGTCGACCCGCCCAGTCCCAGCGCCGCGAGACCTGGTCCCAGCCCTTCTCGTAGCCGCCCCAGCCGTAGAAGCTGGTGTCCTCGTCGGTCTGCGCATAGAGCGCCTTGATCGCCGAGACGTCGCCGTTGGCGACGTCGGCGAGAGCCGCGCGGAGTCGCGCGAGCGCTTCATCGAAGGGTGATCCGTCCGTCATCGCCACCGCCTCACCGGGACCGGAGCCATGGTCGTCCAGACGGGTTTTCCATGTCAAATCTTCAACCGGCGGCCCGCATGCAGGGCGTAGATCGCGAGGCTCAGCAGGACCGCCGCGCCCGCCTGGTGGAGCGCCGCGGCGAAGAGCGGCACGCCGAGGAGAAGGGTCGCGACGCCGAGCCCGGACTGGATGAGCGCCATCCCGGCCAGGAGGTCGAACGGGCGACGCTCATCGCGCGGCGCGAGCCGGACCCGCCACCACAGAAAGAGGATTCCCGCGAGTACCAGTATCGCGAGCCAGCGGTGGACGAACTGCACGGTGACGGGGTTCCCGGTCAGATCGGCGAACCACGGCGCGAGGGAAAAAATCTCCGGCGGGACCAGCCGGCCGTCCATCAGCGGAAAGGTCGGATGGATGTGGCCCGCATCGAGCCCGGCGACGAACGCGCCCCAGATCGCGGTGAGCGCGACTCCCCCGATCGTCAGGCCGAGACCGAAATCGTGCGGCCCGCGCGCCGCGCGCCTCCGGCTCAGGCCCAGCGCCAGCCAGAGAAGCCATGCGTAGACCGCAAGCGCCAGGAACAAATGCGCCGCGAGCCGGTAGTGGCTGACCTCGGGCCGATCGACGAGCCCGCTCTGCACCATGTACCAGCCGAGCGCGCCCTGCGCCGCGCCGAGAAGGAAGGCGGCGGCCAACGCGATCCCCAGCCGGCGGCCGATCCGCCCGCGCAGCGCGAACCAGACGGCGGGGAGGACGAAGACCACCCCGATGAGCCGGCCCCAGACGCGGTGGAGATATTCGAGCCAGAAGATCGAGCGGAAGTCGTCGACCGTCATCCAGAAATTGACGCGCTTGAACTCCGGCGTCTCCCGGTAGAGCGCGAACACGGCCTCCCACTCCGCGGCATCGAGCGGCGGCAGCCAGCCGGTGACCGGCTGCCAGGTCACCATCGACAGTCCCGAACCGGTGAGCCGGGTCAGTCCGCCCAGCACGACCATCGCGAAGATCATCGCGCAGCAGCAGTAGAGCCAGAGCGCGACCGCGCGGTCGGTCTGCCGGGCGGGCATCGCGCGCGCCGGGGCTCTCAGAGCGTCATGTGCCGCGCCCGCGCGCCTCGTTCGATCGCCGCCGCCGCCAGCCGGTCGATGGGGAGGCTCTGGGCGAGCATTTCGAGCAGGCGGAGCTCTTCCTGGGCCAGCTTGCCGTCGGCGACCACGATCTCGCAGGCCACCGCATAGGCGGTCTCGCGCAACTTCTCCGGCAGGGCGTCGCGGATAGTGTCGAGGACGGTTTCGAGCCCGTCCTCGGCGTTCAGAAGCTCCGCGCATTCCGCCGCCCTGCGGGCGAGCGAGTCCGTATCGAAGTCGCCGAACACCGGCAGACGTTCGACGATCTGGCCGATCCGGCGAAGCTCGGTATCGGTCATCTCGCGGTCGGCGGCGGAAGCGAGGACCATGGAATAGATCAGCGCACTGTGATGATCGGTCATTCTTTCTCTCGGATTGGCGGCTGCGCGAGACGCGCTAGCCGGCAGATATGCGCTTATGCCCCCGGGATCAAGGGTTCCGGTTTCGGTTGGCCGCGCCGCGGGTTCGCGTCACAATCGCGGCGTCAGGCAGGGACAGGAGGCGGCGATGACCCAGCGCGTGGCCCTTTCCGATTTTCACGAGGCCATGGAAGCGGCGAACGTCGTCGCGCTCTGGGAGCTTGAGGACACCGACAACGGGCCGCCCGAGCCGCCGCATATCTGGCGCTGGGAGACGCTGGAGCCCTTGCTGGAAACCGCGATCGAGGCGACCTCGATGAGCGACGCGGAGCGCCGGGTGCTGGTGCTCAACAACCCGGCGCTACTGGAGTCCGGACGCAGCCGGGGCTCCGGTCTCACGCTCGGCTTCAACCTGCAGATCCTGATGCCGGGCGAGACCGCGCGGCCGCACCGCCATTCGATGAACGCGCTGCGCTTCGTCATGGAGGGGAAGGGCGCGACGACGGTGGTCGACGGCAAGCCCTGCCCGATGGAGCCGGGCGACATGATCCTGACCCCCGGCTGGACCTGGCACGAGCATGTCCACGAAGGCGACGCACGCATGATCTGGCTGGACGTGCTCGACGTGCCGTTCCATCAATACCTCGACACCGGCGAGTTCGAGCCGGGCCCGGCCCGGGACCTGCCCGACCTGCCGCCGGACGAAGCTTTCGGAGCGCCGGGATTCGTGCCTGTCTCCGGCGCGGCGGACATGGCCTATTCGCCGCTGTTCCGCTACCCGTGGGACACCGCGCGCGCCGCCCTGGCCGCGCTGCCGCCCGCCGCCGACGGCAGCCGGCGCATGCTCTACGCCAACCCGCTCACCGGCGGCCCGACGATGGCGACGATGGAGTGCTCGCTCCTGTCGCTCGCCCGGGGCTGCCCGACGCGGGCCTATCGCTCCAACAGCAACTCAGCCTTCATCGTTGTCGGCGGCGAGGGGCGCTCGGAGATCGGCGAGACGACGCTGGAGTGGCGCCGGCACGATATCGTCTCGCTGCCGCACGGCCACTGGATCGGCCACACCGCGGAGACCGAGGACGCCTATTTGTTCGAGGTTTCCGACCGCGAGATGCTGAAGCGGCTGCACATCCTGCGGGACGAATTCGCCGACTGACCGCCCGTCTCAAAAAGGCCTGTCGCCCAGCACCGTCGTGCGGTGCATGGTCCGGATGTCGGGATAGGCGTAGCCGCCGGTCGCGTAGTGGATCACGCAGCGGTTGTCCCACATCAGCAAATCGCCGTCCCGCCACTCGTTCAGGTATACGAATTCGGGGCGGATCTGGTGGGCGAACAGGATGTCGAGGAGGGGCTGGGCCTCGTCGTCGTCCATGCCCTCGATGCCGACGGTGAAGCGCGGCTGGACGTAGAGCGATTTCTCGCCGGTCTCGGGGTGGGTCCTGACGATCGGGTGCGCGACATCGGGGAAGCGCGCGGTCTGGCCTTTGTAGAACGCGTCCGCGTCCTTCCTAAGCGGCGAGATCTCGACGCGCGGGTTGACCAGCTTGCTCGGGTTGTGGATCGCCCGCCTTCCCTCGATCCTCGCCTTGATGTCCGCCGGCAGCGCGGCGTAGGCCCTGGTCATGCAGGCGAAGGCGGTGTCGCCGCCCTCGCTCGGCAGCGTCACCGCCTGCAGTAGGGTGCAAAGGCTCGGGGTCTCCTTGAACGACAGGTCGGTGTGCCAGGAATCCCCGGCGTCCGGCACGCCGACGGGCTCGCCGTCCTTCAGATCGTTCGAAAGCACCATGACGTGCTCGTTGTCCGGCAGGTTGTAGCGCCGGTTGTCGTGCACCTCGAGCGGGCCGAAGCGGGCGGCGAATCCAACCTGGTCGGCGGGGTCCAGATACTGTTCGCGGAACACGAGCACCCGGTAGCGGTGGAAGGCGTCGAGCACCGCGGCGAATGCCGCCCCGTCGAGGTCGCGGGCAATGTCGATCCCGGAGACTTCCGCCCCGAGCACGTCCGACAGCGGCGCGATATTCATGCTCGTCCCCATCCCGGCCCGGCCGCGCCGGCCCGGCCGCGCGCTGGACACCCCCAGCGCGCCAAATATAATCCACCGGCTTCGCGAATGCAGTTTTTCGGAGGGCCGCGCTCATGGCGGATCGGTCGACGGAGGCGGGCGGCATCGAGGTCGGCACCAAGCAGGCCGGCATCGGTCACAACCGGCCGAAGGAAGTCGTCTGGGAGCGCTGGCAGAGAAAGCGCACCTTCGTGCGCGCGCTGGAAGGCACCTACGGAGAGCTCCAGGAGGAGCTCTACAACCAGCCCCGCGTCTACAAGGCCACCGACCAGGAATGGCGCGGCGGGCCGCAGCTCTTCGACAAGTCCATCGTCAACCCGATGAAGACCGACATCGCGCAGTCGATCGAGACCCATATCTCGGTGATCGCGCCCAGGGGCACCGGCCAGCGCCACGGCCACATGAACTCGGCGATCTTCTACTGCCTGCGCGGCAAGGGGTACGACATCCACGACGGCAAGCGCTTCGACTACGAGGCGGGCGACATCATGGTGGTCGAGAACGGCTGCGTTCACCAGCACTTCAACGCGTCCGAGGACGAGGATCTGGTGCTGCTGGTGATGAAGGCGAAGCCGCTCTTCCTGTTCATGCACATGCTGTTCCAGAAGATCGCCAAGTACCCGCCCAAGGAGGCGGTGCCGGGCTGGGAGGACTGGACGCCTCCCTCCGACATCTGACCGACCGGAGAGGAGCGAACACGGTGGCGGACGAGAAGGACATCGCGAGGCTCGGCGAGAACAGCGCCGACATCTACGCCGAATGGCTTCGGGAATCGGCCGACTTCCGGGCCGACTACCGGCAGCGGCTGACCGTGGTCAAGGCGAAGGACATGCCGTTCGAGAACTCGCCGGACGGGCTCTTGAAGCACATGGTCCACGAGAAGCTCAACACCACCGAGTGCTGCCTCGACATCTACATGCAATTCCTCGAGCCCGGCGGGAAATCCGGCAAGTCGCGCAAGCTCGCCGAGCAGATCGTCTATGTCGCCGAGGGCTCCGGCTACGACCTCCACTGGGACGTCCGGTTCGAGGTCGATGTCGACTTCACGTGGAGCTGGGCCGAAGAGCCGAAGAAATACGAGTGGTCCAGGGGCGATTTCGTCTTCATCCCCGCCTACTGCATCAAGCAGCACGTGAATGCCGATCCCGACAACGGGGCGCGGCTGATCGTGATGACCAACCGGATCTTCAAGGCGATGGGCCTCGACTGGGTCGAGCAGGTCGAGAACGCCGAAGGCTACGAGGGCGACCTGCCGACCGAGCTCGCCGGACCGGGCTGGTTTCCGGATCCGCGCTGAGTCCGTGACAGCGGCGAGAAATCCGGGCTAGAGTTCCGACCCTCGGAGGATCGGAACCATGGCCGAAATCGTTGCCGTCTGCGCGCTGTCGCACGCGCCGGGTTTGACCGGCTGGCTCGACCGGGCGCCGCCGGAGGAGCAGGAAAGCCTTACCCGGGGTTTTCACGGGCTCGGCAGGATGCTGCGCGAGACCCGGCCCGACGCGATCGTCGGCATCGCGAACGACCACCTTCTCAACCTGCCGCTCGATTCGTCCGCCGATTTCTGCGTCGGCACCGCCGCGCGGTGGACTGGCCCGGCGGAATGGTTCTCGGACTGGCTCAACGTCCCCCCATACGAGGTGGCGGGGCATCCGGATCTCGCCGCGACGTTGATCCGCGAGGGCGACCGGCGGGGGCTCAGGCTGGCCTGGAAGGACCGGCTGCTGTTCGACGACAACTGGTCGGTCCCGCTACTCTATCTGACGCCCGACCACGACGTTCCGCTGGTCCCGATCCACATGAACTGCATCGTCCCGCCCTTGCCGAGCCCGGAGGAGTGCTACCGGGTCGGACGGGCGATCGCCGACATCGTGCGCACCTGCCGCCCCGCGGGCGAACGGGTCGCGATCATGGGGACCGGCGGTCTCAGCCACGATCCGGGCGGGCCGAAATATTTCGACGTCGATGAGGCGTTCGACCGCGCCTTCCTCGCCCTCCTCGAAGAAGGCGATCCGGAAAAGGTCGTGGCCGAGACGACGCTTGAGAAGATGGCGGCCGCCGGCGACGGCGGCACCACCGAGCTGTTGTCCTGGATCGTCGCGATGGGCGCCGTCGGCGACCGCAAGGCGCGGACGGTCTGCTACGAGCCCGCGGTCGAGCTCCGCTGCGGCATGGGCTGCGTCTGGTGGGACATGGCTGAGGAGACGGCGGAAGTTTCGTGACCCTCTGCCGGCCGGCGCGCCTCAGCGGTCGGCCTCGCTGACGCCCCAGACCGCCGTCTTCCGGATCCAGCCGTTCCGGCCCGAGAATTCGGCCGAGCACCACGCGCCCTCGCAGCGGTCCAGCCGGCCGACGGCGCGGCGCTCGACCCGCGCAACCGCGCGCGCCCCGGCGTCCGGTTTGCGGCGGAGCGCCGCCGGCCCGTCGACCACGATGACGCTGCGGCGCCCGGACAGCAGCGACTGGTGAATCCAGCCCTCGCTCCCCTCCCAGTCCCGGATCCTGCGCCACGTCTCGAACCTGCCGACGATGCGGACCGGCAGGCCGCGCCGCACGAACACCCATGCGATGGGATAACGCCGCCCGGGCCCGAACCGCACGTTGGTCTTCGCCGAGCGCAGCGAAACGAAGCGGGGTTTCTCGGCCCCCGCCGCGGCCGGTTCGCCCGCGCCCGCCGCCGGCCCGTCCGCCGCGGCCAGGCCGAGGGCCGCGGCAATCATCAGAAGACGCATCCCAGGTCCCGTGCCTCGCCGCGTGGCGTCGGGCAGTATAGCCCATGCCCGGACCGGTCCGTGCTCTGGACAACGCGGCGCCGGGTTGATACAGGCGTCCCGCCCCCGAACCCGCGACCGGATCGATGACGACCCAGAAACCCTCCGTCCTCGTCACGCGCAAGCTGCCCCAGGCGATCGAGACCCGTCTGATGGAGTTGTTCGAGACGCGGCTCAACCCGACCGACGAGCCGATGCCGGCGGAAGCGCTGATTGCCGCCGCCGCCGATTGCGACGTGCTGGTGCCGACGGTTACCGACAGGCTCTCGGCCGAAATCCTCGGCGCGCTGCCCGAGCGGGTGAAGCTGATCGCCAATTTCGGGGTCGGCGTCGATCACATCGACCTCGCCGCCGCCGCCGCGCGCGGGATCGTCGTGACCAACACTCCGGGCGTGCTCACCGAGGACACCGCCGACCTCACCATGGCGCTGATGCTGAGCGCGCCGCGCCGCATGGTCGAGGGCGACCGGCTCGCGCGGTCCGGCGAATGGGTGGGCTGGACCCCCACGTTCATGATGGGCCACCGGGTGTCCGGCAAGCGGCTCGGCATCGTCGGCATGGGCCGCATCGGCACCGCGGTAGCGCGCCGCGCGCGCGGCTTCTCGATGTCGATCCACTACCACAACCGCCGCCGCGTCCACCGCGAGGTCGAGGCCGAGCTCGAAGCGACCTGGTGGGAAGACCTCGACCAGATGCTCGCGCACATGGACTTTATCTCGATCAACTGCCCGCACACCGCCGAGACCCGGCACCTCTTGTCGGAGAAGCGGCTGCGCTCGCTGCAGCCCCACGCCTATATCGTCAATACCGCGCGCGGCGAGATCGTCGACGAGGCCGCGCTCGCCCGCTGTCTCGCCGAAGGCGTGCTGGCCGGCGCCGGTCTCGACGTCTACGAGCGCGAGCCGGAGATCGACGAGGGTTTGCGCCGCCTCGACAACGCGGTGCTCGCCCCGCATCTCGGCTCGGCGACCCGCGAGGGGCGCATCGCGATGGGCGAGCGGGTGACGATCAACATCAAGACCTTCGTCGACGGCCACGCGCCGCCCGACCGGGTGTTCCCCGCCGACGGGCTGTAGCGCCGCGCGCCCCGGGGCCCGCCGATGAGACCGGTTCCCCCCTTCCGACGCCGCTGGCCCTGGATCGGCGCCGACCTCCAGACGATACGGAACGTGCTTCCAGGCAGGCTTCCCGGCATCCCGCCCGAGTCCGGCCGACGCTTCGAGATCCCGCTCCGCGACGGCAGCGGGGACCGGCTGGTCGCCCGCTACCACCCCGCGCCGGGCACCGCGCCGGCGGCGCTGCTGATCCCCGGGCTCACCGGCTGCGAGGCGAGCCGGCACGTGCTGCAGGCGGCGGGCGCGTTTCTGGCCGCGGGCCACCCGGCGATCCGCCTCAACCTGCGCGGATCGCCGCCCGGCCGCTCGCTCGCCCGCGGGCACTATCACATGGACCGGGTGCGCGACCTCGCCGACGCCTGCCGTGCGGCGGCGGCGCTGGACCCCGGCATCCGGGAACGGGGCATCGTCGTGCTGGGCTACTCGCTGGGCGGGGCGCTGGCGCTCCGCCTCGCCGCGGCGCCCTTCCTTCCCGCGATCGTGAGGGCGGCGGTGTCGATCTCCGCGCCGCTCGATCTCGCCGCCGCGGCGGAGCGGATCGCCCGGCCCCGCAACCGCCTCTACGAGCGCTGGCTGCTCGCCCGCCTCAGGGAGGAAACCGGGCCGGTCTGGCGCCCCGCGCCGGCGGCGGTCCGGAACGCGGTCCGGGCGGCGCGCCACATACGGGATTTCGACGACGCGCTGACCGCGGGGGAGGCCGGGTTCCGCGACGCGGCGGATTACTACGCGTCATGCTCGCCGGCCCGCTCGCTCGGCGCGCTCCGCGTGCCGGCGCTGATCGTCCACGCGGACGACGATCCCTGGGTGCCGCCGCCCGCGGTCGACGCCTCGCCGCGCCTCCGC
Source organism: Defluviicoccus sp. (assembly GCA_022823775.1). Lineage (GTDB taxonomy): Bacteria > Pseudomonadota > Alphaproteobacteria > MPNO01 > MPNO01 > MPNO01. The sequence goes on from JAJEHI010000008.1 coordinate 74,891, forward strand.
GTCGTCGTGACGCGGGGCGGCGGTCATGTCGGGTTTCACGGGAAGGGGAGCCGGCTGCCCTGGTACCTGGCCGCCGCCGCCGGCTTCGTTCGGAACCGCGCGGACGCCCGCTCCGCCCCGGCCCCGCCCTGAGCGGCGGGGCGCCGCCGGCTCAGGAGTCGAAGGAGGCGAGCGCGTCGGCCCGGGACGGGTGGATCGCGACGATCTTGTCGAAGCCGCTGATCTGGAAGACCTCCCGGATCGGGCCGGACATCGAGCAGAGCGCGAATTTGGCGTTGCGGCTCGACAGCGACTTGGCGGTCATCAGCACGGCGCGCAGGCCGGCGCTGCTGATATAGCCCAGATTCTCGCAGTCGATCAGCACGGCGCGGTCGTTTTCGTCGATCGCGGTCCTGATCGCCTCCTCGAACTGGGCGACGTTCGAACCGTCGATCCGCCCGCCGACCTGGGCGGTCAGCACGCCCTCCTGCCGTTCCGTCGTTACATCCATCTTGTCGGTCTCCTGAACTTCATTCGGTGTCTGTCGGTGTTCCGGTGCCCCCGGGGGCTGGCGCGGGGCGCGGATCAGTGCATCGGCATGGCGATCGCCGCCGCGAGCGAGGTCTCGATCTCCCGTACCGCCTTCGCGACCTCCCGTCCCATGAGGTCGAGCTTGCGGACCTGCGCGATGCGCTCCGCGGCCGAATCCAGTTCCGCGGTGGATAGCAGGCTGCCGAATATGCCGCAAACGTCGGAGAGGGAGATGAGCAGAATGTCGCGCGCGTCCGGAATTTCGTCGCTGAACAGGACGCCCATGAGGCGGAGCTTGACCTCCCGCACGGTCCGGTTGTCGATCACCGGGTAGCGGCGGGTCTGGAACACCCACATGAAGCGGTCGTCCTCCTGGCGGAGGATGCCACGCTCCACCAGGCGGGCGAGGGAACGGTCGTGGATCCCGTCGGCGTGAACCGCGGTTTCCCTGATCCAGTGGGCGGTGTCGTGGCTTTCCGTCGACTCCACGATGCGCTCCAGCGTCGGGTCGAGCAGATCGTCGTCGAGCGGCGTCGGGTCGATCACGAACAGCCGTTCGGGGTCGGTGTCGATGCGGTTCTCCATGGCGAGGTCCATCAGGACCGCGCCGGCGAGCGCGCAATCGAGCGACGGCGCGGGCACGTCGACGAATTTCCCGCCATTATCGTTCAACAGAAGAAGCATCACTTCTTCGGAAAATCTCAACATGCGCAATATCTCCCCCGCCCCCAAGGCGTTGTCCGGACTTGTGGCGGCGCATCATGGCACGCGGGGGCCGGCGGTGCCATCCCGAATGCGCGCCTCTTGCCGGCTCACGGCGGATAGGTTTGGCCGAATTCGACGCGCACCCGCCGCGCGGTCGGATCGGGCGGGATTCGCCGCCGTTATCGCCTCCCACCGGTCCGGGCGGCGGTCGGGATCGATGACGTATATCGGCAAGCTCAGGCGCGGCCGCCAGGCGACTTGTTACACACGGACGCCGGTCCCAGCCACCGGAATTTCGTGGCCTGCCCTATGCGGACCTAATCGTGAGCCCGGAAGTGCGACCGGTTGCCCTTGAAAGCGGGTGGCAGGCGGCAGCACGGATCAAAATGGACCGACTTGATAACTTGACGGGTGGGTGGCCCACGGCATTTCTTCCGTCATGCCCGGACTTGTTCCGGGCATCCACGTGGGGCCGCCGGCTCGTTCCCTCCCGGTTCGCACCGCGATGCAACAAGACGTGGATGGCCGGAACAAGTCCGGGCATGACGGCGGGGCGGGCGCTGCGTCGACCGTGGTGGGCGGCGGAAGAGACGCACGGTGCCCCGGCGGGACGGCGTTCCGCTTGCCGATCCGCGCCAACCCACCGCCCGTCGGGTAACCCATGTGAGCCCGATCAAAAGACTATGGTTCCAGCTCTCTTCATCCTCTCCAGAGAGGACAAATCGCTTTCGTATCGACGGACGAGCCTCTCTCGCTCGTCTTCCGTCAGCGGGTCGAACGGCGTGCCGTCCGAATGGCGGGCGATCAGAGCGTCGCGCGAATTCCGCCTCTGAAGCTGGGCGGCGGCCGCCATCGCTTCCAAAGTCGGGGCTGCGTTGACTCGCTCGTCGCCCTGGAACCTGAGTTGGCCTGACCTCAATGGACCCGCCAGATCCTGTACCCGTTCCTCCATCGAACCGCGCTCGACGCGAGTGACCTTGAGAAACGTTCCGGGAAATGCGCGGCTCACGTCGCCGATAATGTCAGGCCAACCCCGTCGGACAGCGAGGTACTTCGTCCTGATGTTATCGAACGGGCGAACCCCGCGTGCCGAATAAACCGACAACATGGCATAAAGCGAAACGAGAAAGGTATCGTATGCCCGAATTGTCAAATGTATCTCGTACGGATCGAGGCCCACCAGATTACGAAATAATTTCAGGCGCCAATAGGTTGACGGGTAGAGCCCGAACCCATCCGGCCGGAAAGGGGAGCCGATCAGGTTTTCTTCGGACACTATTATTCTCCGCAACCCGGGACTCGAGGCGCCGTCGGCGACGAGCCCCGAAAAAAGGGCGCGCGCCCCCGCTCTCTTCAAGATGTACCTCGGTAGATGCTTCGGTTTGCGCGTCAAAATCCGGACAACATCGCGGACGGTAGGAGAAATTCGTTTGCCGGGACGCGGCGGGGTCAAGGCCACGATTCCGTTGCGCGTCAGGAGGTCTCGATTAGTGTCCAGAACGGTCTGGAGACGGGTCGAGCCGGTTCGCTGCGCACCCAGGTGCAGAATGAACTCCGGGCGCTTGGGCGACTTGCGCGACATGGCTGACTGTTTCTCGCGACGAGCTGCGTCGACCGGATCGTAGTCGAAATCTCAGCCGTCGGAATGCCGTACATGGGACGCGCGGTCCGGGACGGTATCCAGGAAACGACGGACCCGACGGTGCTCGATGCGTCCTGAAAGCGGTCGGAGAAAGGTCGCGAAAAAGATCACCCGATTTGTTCTCCGGCACTCGTTCCTGGGCCGCTTCCGGGTCCCACAACCCGCAGCGTCCCCTTCAACGGCCCCTGCGCCCGACACAGGATCCGGGCAAAGGCAATTCTCTTGCGCATGCCCTCCTTGGCATAAAACCATCCCCGGCGAGCTCCTTGCAGCGGGTCCGACCACTCGAATATCGGGGCCTGGCGGATCAAGGAGGCGGTTCCCTTGAATTCCTCCCGCTGGTGCACCACGGCGGGGCGGAGGCAATAGGTCGTCAACCCGTGATGCCAGTATCGCGCGAGCGCCCGATCGATACCGGTCCGGACCAGAGGGTTCTTTTCCAGGAACCGACGGGCCGCGTCGCGGGTGATTACGTAACCCTGGGATCCGAAATGCGACCAGCGCACCCAGCCCAGCCGGTGACCCGTGCCCAGCCGCGCGTGCGGGACGAACGGACGCCGAGGCCCGTGGTGGAGAAAGACGATACCGAAGGGTTCGCCGGTATGCTCCAGGGCGTCGAGGACGGCCGGGAATTCCGGCGCGAAGTCCACATCGTCCTCAAGGACGGCCATGATCTCCGGTCCGTTCTCCACCATGTCGAGGAATGCCTGCCGCTGGCTGAGCCAGTTGGCGATGGAGCCCATGCGGATGGGGCGGCCGTCCCGGCGCGATCCCGCGCGGTCGATCAGGGCTTCGCACTCGGGCGGGATATCGCGTCCGTCCACGGCGTCGCGCAGCTCGAAGTCCAGCCCGAGGGCCCGCAGATCGGAAACGATCCGACGGCGCCGCTCGACGGCCCGCTCCAGGCTGATGACGACGATTTTCAAGTCCGGCTTTCCCGTTCCGTCGTTGCGTTCGCCCGATCGGACGCCGTCGCCGCGTGGCGCCGATCCCGCGCCGCCGACATTGACCCTTCGGACCGCCCGCATTACCAAAACCTCGCGGCCTCGCGGCGGGCGATCCCGAAACCGGATCGGGAAACGCCCTCGCCCGACGGCCGGCGCGGAGGGGCGCGGGAGAATTCCGAGGATATCCGAAATGGCCGTCCCGGTCGACGATAGCAGCGCGTTCGGACATTACGCTCCCGGCCCTCTCCGCCGACGGTTTCACGCCTCGATGAACCGGATCTACAAGGTCGGCTGGCCGGGACGCCGGCTCTTCGGAAGGTTGCGGTGGCTGGAGCGGCTTTGCTCCTCGGGCACGCGGGAAATCGTCGACGTCGAGCGATTCGGCCTGCGCTGGCGGCTCTATCGGCGCGGCAACGTGGCGGACTCGCGCCTGCTGCTGCGCCCGGACGCGTTCGAACCCGTGGAAATAAAATCGATAACCGATCTGGCGGAACCCGGCTGCACGTTCGTCGACATCGGCGCGAATTGCGGGTTTTACGCGCTGAGGCTCGCCCGGGCGGCTACCGGAAAGGGGCGGGTGATCGCGATCGAGCCCCATCCCGAAATGCGCCGCCGGCTCGCCTACAACGCACAGCTGAATTCGGCTTATCCGATCCGGATTCTCGGCTGCGCCGTCGGCGACCGTCCCGGCAACGGCAAGCTGCTCGAGGGCGACCGGAATCTGGGGGAGACCCGGGTTTCGGACGAAGGCTCGATCGACGTCGAAATCCGGACCCTGCTGGACATCGCCGCGGCCGAGAAACTGGACCGGATCGACGCCGTCAAGGTCGATGTCGAGGGGTTCGAGGATCGCGTTCTCGAACCCTTCCTGCGGGACGCGCCCGAGCGATTGCTCCCGCGGCTGATCGTGGCCGAACGACTCTGGAGCGGCGCGTGGGAAGCCGACTGGCTGAGCCGCGCCGCCGACCGCGGCTACCGCGAACGGACGCGCACCCGGCAGGGTAACCTCATCCTGGACCGGCGGCGATGATCGTCGCGATCCCTGCCGTCGCCGCGCTATAGTCCCCCATCCGCCCCGTCCAGCTCCGGACCCGCACGCCCCATGACCCAAGACCGCATCGACGTCCACCACCACGCGCTCCCGGACTTCTTCCGCGAGGCCCAGACCGCCGGGGGGTACCCGTCCACCGCTTACCGGCCGTTCCCCGACTGGTCGCCCGAGATTTCGCTCGCGCTGATGGACCGGCTCGGCATCGCGACGTCGATCCTGTCGTTTTCCGCGCCCGGGATCTTCTACGGCGACCGGGCGGCGTGCCGCGAGCTCGCGCGGCGCTGCAACGACTATCTCGCCGACCTCGTCGCGCGCCACGGCCGCCGCTTCGGCGCCCTTGCCGCGCTGCCCTTCCCCGATGTCGACGACTGCCTCGCCGAGATCGCGCGCGCGGCGGACATGGGGCTCGACGGGTTCATGCACCTGACCCGGAACGACGACCGGCCGGCCGGCCACCCGGACTTCCGCGAGATCTACCGCGAGCTCGACCGGCGGTCCGCCGTCGTCCTCATCCACCCGACCTACCCGGCGGCGAGCGCCGAGCGCGACTATGTCGTGCCGCGCCCCATCGTCGACTATCCCTGCGAGACCGCGCGGGCGGCGGCGAGCTTGCTGTTCAACGGGGTGCTGGCGGAGATGCCCGATATCCGCTTCATCCTGTCGCACGCCGGCGGCGCGCTGCCCGCGCTCGCCCACCGGATCGAGATTTTCGACGACCTCACCCGGTTCCGCGAGAACTACCCGGACGGCGCGCGCGCCTATCTCGGGCGGCTCTACTACGACACCGCGCTCTCGGGCGACGCGGCCGTGCTGGGCGCGCTGCAATCCCTCGCCGGACCCGAGCGGATATTGTTCGGCACCGATTACCCCTATATTCCCGACGAGGTCGCGGAAGCCGAGACAGCCGGCACCGACCGCTACGAAGGGTTCGACGAGGCCGCCCGGGCGATGATGGAATACGAGAACGCACGGCGCCTGTTCCCCCGGCTGGTGCAAGGGTAGGGCGCATGTCCGTCACGGTCGGCCGCCCTTCGATACGCCGCTCCGCGGCTACTCAGGATGAGGGACATAAGGAAACCTCGTCATCCCGAGCAGGCGCGCCAGCGCCGTATCGAGGGACGGTCCCCGGGGTGGGCAGGCTCCTCCGGCTGACGGAAAGGTAGCGCAATGTTCCTGAGGAACTGCTGGTACGCCGCCGCCTGGGACGACGAGGTTACGGAGACCCCGCTGGGGCGCACGATCCTGGACGAGCCGGTCGTCATGTTCCGCACCGCCGACGGGCGGCCCGCCGCGCTCGAGGACCGTTGCTGCCACCGCGCGCTCCCGCTCTCGATGGGCCGCATCGAGGGCGAGACTCTCCAGTGCGGCTATCACGGGCTCCGCTTCGACGCGGACGGGCGGTGCGTCGCCGTGCCGGGCCAGTCGACGGTCCCGCCGGGCGCGCGGGTGCGCGCGTTCCCGCTGGTCGAGCGTTACGGCTGGGTCTGGATCTGGATGGGCGAGGCGGATGCGGCCGACCCCGCCCTGGTGCCCGACTGGCGATGGATGGACGATCCGGACTGGCGGCCGGTGCGGGGCGGCGCGCCGTTCCATGTCGAGGCGAGCTACCTGCTGCTCAACGACAATTTGCTCGACCTCTCGCACGTGGCCTACGTGCACGCGGGCTCGATCGGCACCGACAACGTCGCCGACTTCCCGATCCTGACCGAGCGCGGTGAGGGCTACGTCCGCATGTCGCGCATGGTGGAGGATTCGCCGCCGCCGCCGCTCTACGGCCGGATGGGCGGGTTCGCCGGCAATGTCGACCGCTGGCAGGTCGCGGTCTCGACGCTGCCGGCCTACAATACCGTCCATGCCGGCTGCGCGCCGCCCGGCGCCGGCGGCGCGGACGCGCCCGGCGGCACCAAGGTCGAGTTCTTCAACCTCAACGCCATGACCCCCGAGACCGGGACCACCACGCACTATTTCTACGCGCACGCGAGGAGCTTCGCGCTCGACGACCCCGCCGTGGACGACAGCTTCCGGGTCGATTTCCGCCGCGTCTTCGGAGAGGACATCGCCATCCTCGGCGCCCAGCAGGCCAATATCGACCGGCGCCCGGACGCCTTCTCGATCGACATCAACGTCGACGGGCCGGGGCTCGCGTTCCGTCGCATGCTGGCCGAGCGCATCGAGGCCGAGGCGGGGGGAGGCGCGCGATGAAGCGGGTGGCGGCGCTCCTGCTGCTGGCGGCGGGCCTCGCCGCGCTCGCGGCCGCCGTCCGCGCTGACGAGGCCGCGCTCGTCAGCTGGGAATCCGGCGAGAGCGAGGCGCGGCTCGCCCGCTCCGCCCACAAGGCCGATTTCTTCCGCCTCAGCAACCATTTCATCAGCCAGGACAACAGCATCTTCTGCGGACCGGTGTCGTCCGCGATCGTCCTGAACGCGCTCAGGCTCGGCAGGAAGGACGGACTGCCCGAAGACCGGCGATCCATCGCCCCCGACGAGCGCGCCTGGCTGCCGAAGGGCCACAACCCGTTCTTCGGCAAGTACACGCCCGGCAACGTGCTCACCGAACGCACCAAGTCGCGGATCCAGGTGCTCGGCAAGCCGATCGACATCGGCGGCAGGAAGGTGCGCGATTACGGATTGCAGCTCCGTCAGCTCGCCCGGGTGCTCGGCGCGCACGGGCTCGACGTGACGGCGCGGGTGGTCGACGAAGACGCGGACGCCGGGGCGATCCGCCGCGAGATCGCGCGGAACCTCGCCACCCGCGACGACTACGTGCTGGTCAACTATGCGCGCAAGTCGCTCGGCCAGCCGGGCGGCGGGCACATCTCGCCGCTCGGCGCCTACGACGCAGAGAGCGATTCCTTCCTGATCATGGACGTCAATCCCAACCGCGCGCCCTGGGTCTGGGTGAAGGCCCGCGACCTGATCGGGGCGATGCGCACCTTCGATACCGTCGAGAACCGCGGCTACCTGCTGATCTCCGAGAAAGGGTAGGGCCGCCCGGGCCGGGTCTCGGGAACGTCTTTACGACCGCTCCGCCGACCAGCGGGCGCAGGTCCCTCTCCAGCGCGTCGGCCCGGTTCCCGTCGTAGACTTCCTCGCCTGCTCCTCGCACCATGTCCCGCGTTCCCGATCCTCTCCAAACGTCGCATCCAGCAAGCATCCGCCACGCTCGTGGCACGGCGTCAAAACTGCTATACCGATATTCAACTCTTGCGCGTCCGACCGTGCGGACTTTGCGCTCTATGATTTCGGAGTGAATCCGATGAGTATCGGAACCAGGAACGCTCTTCTCACGGCATTTCTCGCGGCGGCGGCGGTCGCCGCGGGGACGGCGCCCGGCGCCGCCAGCGGCCAGACATCCGGCGATCCGCAGCCGGCTGCCGTCATCGACCGGACCGACATCGCGATGTCGGGCCTGAGCAATCTCCGGGACCTGTTCAGCCGGCAGATCTACAACGATTTCGGCCTCCACCGGCCTTACTTTCTCGGCGCCGGCCGCGCCGTGTTTCTCGTCAATGGGCGTCCGGCATCGAACGTGGATCTCGCCATGTTTCCGGTTTCCGCGGTCGAACGAATCGAGGTTCTGGAAGAGAACGCCGCCCGGCATGGCGGTCATGCGGTCGGCGGGACGATCAACATCGTCCTTCGCCACGGTTACGAAGGGACCGAGATCGCGGTCGCGGGCAGCCGGCCGACCCAGGCGGGAGGCGACGCGAACCACGCCAGCGCGGTGTGGGGCGGCGGAATCGGGCGGGGCCGCCTGACCGTCGCCTTCGACCATATCCGGCGTCGGGAAGTGCGGGATTCCCAACGCGACTACAGCCGCGCCGAATGGACGCGCGGGGGGGCCTTCGCCGATACGCGAGGTGTCTCGCTCGCCGGCAACACGCTGGTGGTCGTCCCGAAAGACGACAATCCCGCGATCCTGCATTCCTTCGGGGACTGCGACGAGAGCGCCTACACCGGCGTACTCTCGCACTCTGCGGGCGAAGGCTGCGGCTACGCATACGCCGATGTCAAATGGCAGGGCGATACCTCGAACACCCCCTACGTCCGCCGCGGCCGCGAGGCCCTGTCCATAAATGCGGACCACCCCTTCGGCGACGACGCGGACGTCTATCTGGATTTCCGCGCCGCGCAGGCGGACACCGCGTTCCGCTACGCCCCGCCGGTCGGCACCTTCGAGTTCACCCCCTCCCAGGCGCTCAAGGACCGACTTCTGGCGGAAAACCTTCCCGGGCTCACCACCGCCAATTTCCCGGACGACCTGACGGTGCATCACCGTTTCGTCGGTCACGGCAATCGCGACTGGCGGACGGATTACGCCGAGTACGACGTCACGCTCGGCGCGAAGGGCCGGTTCGGCAACGGCCTGGGTTACGACGCGAACGTTGGGTACTACCGGCGCAAGACGCTGGAAAAGGGCGACACCTTCGTAAGCGAGAGTCTGGTCCGTGCCGCGATCGAGGCCGGCGACTACGATATTGAGAATCCGCTTTCCACCGACCCCGACCATCTGACGGCGATCCGGGAGACCTCGCTCCGGCTGGCCCAGAACTCGGTGACAGACCACAGGACGGCGCGTGCCGCACTAAACGGCCGGGCGTTCAAAATGTCAGGCGGCGATCTCCGTTGGTCGCTGGGCATGGAGGTCGGTGACGAGGAGTGGAAGGACCATTACGACTACCGGGATTCCGAGAACCGCTTCCACGACGCTACCGACGTGCTCGGGAGCGCGGGCAATTCGTCCGCCGGAAAACGTCTTCGGTGGTCGGCGCTGGCCGAAGTGTCCGTTCCCCTTCTTTCCCGATGGGATCTCGACCTGGCCGCGCGGCGAGATGCTTATGACGACGTGGGAGACGCGCACTCCTGGCGAGTGGCGAGCCGCTACCGGCTGGACGAGAACTTCGCGATCCGTGCGTCGTGGGACAGGGGTTCCGCTCCGCCCAGCCTGGCCGACATGCATCTACGCGAGACGCTTGGCTATCCCGAAGTCTGCGATCCCCAAAACGACGGGGAGTGCGCCCAAAAGGAAGCCGTTACGGGAGGGAACCCCGACCTGAAACCCGACAAGGCCGAAAGATTCGCTTTCGGTGCGACCGCCAATCTCGGCCCCTTCACTCTCGGCGCCGACTGGTTCAGGTTTGAGTTGTCCGATACGCCCGCGCAACTCGACGCGCAGGCCCTTGTCGATCTGGAGGAAACGGGGAGATTGCCGTCTGGCGCGCGGGTGATACGCGAGGGCGGCCTCATCAGGCGAATCGAGAATCCCATCCTGCAGGCCGGCGAAACCGACGCGGAAGGAATCGATCTGCGGGCGGGAGCCGCCTGGGATACCGGTTGGGCGCATCTGGCCATGGATCTTCGGGCCTTGCGGACGACCCGCTACGAAAGCCGCGTGGCGGGCGTGAAGCAGCCGGGGGACTATCCCCGCGACCGGTTCCACGGGTTGCTGCGCGCCAAGAGGGGCGGCTTCACCGCGAGCTGGAACATTCATCGAGTCTCCGGCTACCGGAACGTTACGAAGACCGGCCGTTACGACGGGTGGACGGGACACGACGTGGCGTTTGGCTGGCAGGGGGCGTTCGGAATCTATCGGTTGGATATCGCAGGCGGTGTGCTCAATGTCGGAAACCGGGGCCCTGCGATCGATTCGAGCGGCGACTCCGACCCGGACCTGTCGCTCGATTCGGTCATGGGACGCACGATTTTCCTGAAGGCCACCCTTTCGCTCGGTCCGTAGCGCCGCCGGACCGGCGGCGAGCCGTCAAGCTCCAGGAAAGAGTCGGTCGCGCCGACCGCCCGTCGATGGGGCTTTCATGCATGTCGAACCGGCGCCTCCAAACGCTATCCCGTGCGCGAACCCGCCTTGTCGTCAAAAAAATCTCTGACCCGTCATGGTCGTGTGTCGGTCCTGGACCGTTGACCCTTACCCGTTCTTCCGCCTCTGCATCCCCGCTTGCCGACCCGGCCCCCGGCGGCTCTCCTGCGTCGCGGTCGGCACCCATTCGATGCGCACCGTCGACACCGTGGAGAACCGCGGCTACCTGCTGATCTCCGACCGGGGTCGGACGGCCCTCGCGCCGAGTCTCAGGAGCGGTAGCGCTCCGGCATCTGCGGGTTGTTGGCAGGGTTCGTATCGTGCCGGGCGAGCGTCTTCACGACCGCTCCGCCGACCAGCGGGCGCAGGTCCCTCTCCAGCGCGTCGGCCCGGTTCCCGTCATAGACCTCTTCGCCCGCGACATGGAGCGAGAAGGACCTGACGTATTTCGCCTTCTTGGCGGGGTCCTCGATCGTCGCCCGGGTCCAGGCATAAAGCGGATAGCCCTCGACGCCGTTCCGCTCGGCCTCCGCGCAATAGCCGGCGAAGGCGTCGTACTGGCAGACCAGTACCGCGCCGTGCCGGGCGAGGATGTCCTGGAGCGGTCCGAGCGCCGGATATTTGCCGCCGCCGCGCGCGCGCTCCGCCGCCCTGTCCTCCAGCACGACTCTTAGCTGATATTGCAGCGGCGCGGCCTCCGGGGCCTCCACATCGTCTCGTCGTCTCGCCATGTCGCGCGCTCCCCAACCTCTCTCGCAAGCATTCCATCCGATTCGCATCTGCCGCGTTCCCAATATGAAATATTGGAATGCTGCAACATAATTCTATACTTTCATCCTGCTTCGCCTTCTCTTAGCTGTACAAGACTTTTGAACAATTCTTGAGGTATTCGGGGATAGGACCACCTGCCCCATTGCGTTTTCCGTCGCGGCCGCGGCGCCCATCGAAACGAAGTTGGATTTCCGATGAAGATTCTCCTGGTTTCTTTCGCCTTGCTTGTCTTTTTCGCCGCACCGCCGGTGAAAGAAGCCTATGCAGGGCCTCTGGCACCGGCTCCGCGCGTTGTCGCCACGTATGACCGGGGCTTTATCGAACGCTCGGGTGCGCAGACGCTCGAGGAACTGCTGGATACCGGCATCGTCCGCTACTTCCTGACCGGGGGACAGGCGCTGCTCGTCCTGGTGAACGGCAGGCCTTACTCCTCCACCGGCGGCGATCTGGAACCCCTGCCGCTTTCGGCCGTAGAGCGCATCGAGGTTCTCGGCGGCGACAGCCTGGGCACCATAGGCGGCGCCACGCTGCGCGGCGCGCTCAATGTCGTGCTCAGGAAGGATTTGGACGGCTTCGAAGCGCGTACCGTCGCGCGGGTACCGAGCCGGGACGGCGGCGATGCCTGGCAGGGCAGCGTCTTCTGGGGCGGCTCGTTGGGCAAGGGGCGCATGACCCTCGGCGTGGATGTGATCGACCGTCAGGAAATCCCCGGGAAAAGCCGCGCGCACAGCCGTTCCGAATGGGTCGAGGGCGGAAATTTCGCCCAGACGAAGAACGTCAGCGTCTCCGGCAACACCGCCTTCGTCGTCAAGCTGGATCCAGAAGGCAACCGGGAGCTGGATTCGGACGGCGATCCCCTGCCGACCAGGTCGGTCGCGCTGGGGGAATGCGATCCGAAATACGGTTATGTCCCCGACCTCAGCAACCCGCCTGGCACCGCCGGGAAGGACGACGAGGGCTGCGGTTTCGCCTATGGCAACATCTGGTGGGACACCAGAAGCCGTGAGCAGCAGAGCGCCATACTGAACTTCGACCATCCGCTCGGCGACGGTGCCGAACTGCATCTGGACGTGAACGTCACGCAGAACGAGACGGTTCTCCTGTATGCACCGTCGGTCGACGTGTTTTCCATTCCTCCGACCCCGCCCGTGATAGACGCGATCAACGAGGCCCGCTCGAATGTTGGGGCAGACAATGACGACCGTTACTCCGTCGGGCACCGCTTCGTCGGCCACGGCAACCGGCGCTGGGTGAAAGAGGACGAGGAATACGACGTCTCCCTAGGCGTTACGGGCGGGCTGACAGAGGGTCTCGGCTACGATGCGCGCATCCGCGCCTATCGGTGGGACAGTTTCGAATCGGGTGTCAACCTGGTGCATGCCGGCAGGATACGGGAGAGAATCAGAGACGGGAGCTACAACGTCGTGGACCCGTTTTCC